>JARCMD010000414.1 GCA_030248885.1 Leptolyngbyaceae cyanobacterium MP9P1.79
AAGTTAGCTCTGCTCCTGACTTTGAAAATAAGATCCCGCCCACGGTTGAATCAGGGTTTGAGCCTTAAAATCTGCTCAAAATTTGTCCGAAGTATTGATCAACTAGAACTGCCTTAAAAAGCGCAAGTCACTACTGTATAAGCGCCGAATGTCATCAATTTGGTGCAACACCATCGCAAACCGCTCTGCCCCAAAGCCTGCTGCAAAACCTGTGTAGACTTCAGGATCGTAGCCCACCGCCCTTAGCACATTGGGGTCAACCATGCCGCACCCCATCACCTCTAGCCAGCGTCCCCGCCACTGCACGTCCACCTCAGCAGAAGGCTCAGTGAAGGGAAAATAGCTTGCCCGAAAGCGAATGGGCAGACTGTCTCCAAACATTGCTTCCAAGAAAACCTTGATTGTCCCTTTCAAATCGGTGAAGGTTAGCCCCTCATCCACTGCCAACAACTCAATTTGGTGGAAAACCGCAGAATGGGTCGCATCGACCGTATCCCGCCGATAGCAGCGCCCAGGAGCCACGATCCGAATCGGCGGCTCGTTTTCTTCCATGTAGCGGATTTGCACAGAAGAGGTCTGAGTCCGCAACAAATTACCATCGGGAAGGTAAAACGTATCTTGCATATCACGGGCAGGGTGATCTGCTGGCGTATTGAGCGCCTCAAAATTGTAGTAGTCTGTCTCCATTTCAGGCCCTTGGGCTACGGTGTAGCCCAAGCCAACAAAGATCTCAATCACGCGATCGATCGTACTGTTGAGAGGATGCACACGCCCTTGGGGACTGTAGGCTCCAGGCATCGTCACATCCAGGACTTCTGCCTCTAATTGCACCTGAGTTTGGGCAGTTTGCAAGGCAATCCGTTTGTTGTCCAGCCCCATTTGCAGGGCTTCCTTCACTTCGTTAACGATCGCTCCAATCTGCGGCCGCTCCTCCGCTGGCAGCTTGCCCAGTCCCCCTAAAATTTGGGACAATTGACCTTTTTTCCCCAAGTATTTGACCCGGAGTTGCTCCAAGTCATCCAACGTTGAGGTCGCATCGATCGCCGCCATTCCATCTGTCTGTAACGTCTTCAGTTGCGTTTGTAAGTCGTTAAGCTGAGTCATGCTGCAAGGACTGGAGATAAATGGGTAAGTCTACTGGTTTAAGCTGGAACACTGGAACAGTAGTTTTAGGTGTAGGTTCAATCAGTGGGAAGAAAAACTTGCCCGACCTGAACTTACAGCCAGTTTAACGGGTTACTGTCCTGTTTTATCAGTGCAGTAAACAGAATTCAGCAAACAGAATGTGGAGAGGATGAAGGAATGAAATTGCTCATCAGTAATGATGATGGGGTTTTTGCCCTAGGAATTCGATCGCTGGCCAATGGTATGGCTGAGGCAGGTCATGAGGTGACCGTGGTTTGCCCCGATCGAGAGCGATCGGCCACCGGGCATGGTCTCACCCTGCATGATCCCATTCGCGCAGACATAGTAGAATCGAACTTTCATCCCAGCATTACCGCTTGGGCTTGCTCTGGCACTCCTTCAGATTGCGTTAAGTTGGCCCTAGGTGCGCTCCTCGACAGTCCGCCAGATATGGTGCTTTCTGGCATCAATCACGGCTCCAACTTAGGCACAGATGTACTATATTCGGGAACCGTTTCAGCAGCTATGGAAGGGGTGATCGAAGGGATTCCAGGGATTGCCTTTAGTCTTGCTAGCTTCAAGTCCACAAACTTTCAACCTGCTGTTACCTTTGCAACCACGCTTTTAGCCCAACTAGCGTGTCATCCTCTGCCTACCCTGTTACTAAACATCAACATTCCAGCCGTTAGTCAAGCAGAAATCGCTGGAGTAGCGCTGACTCGTCAAGGTATACGGCGCTATTTTGACACCTTCCAAAAACGAGTAGATCCACGAGGGAAAACTTATTATTGGTTAGCTGGAGAAGTATTAGAAGAAATCGTGGAGGAAACCGAGTCAGAGCTAATTAACCAGGCCAAAACCGATGTTCAAGCGATCCGAGACAACTTAATTACAATTACGCCTTTGCAGTATAATCTCACCTCCCATGCTGGACTGGTGAGTTTGCAATCTCTACAACCAGATTTATTAAAACACTGGTTACAAAACTTGCATCATTAGACTGGGTAGTCTGTATATTTAGACATCCCCCTTGAGTTCGAGTCCACAGTTGCAAACTCTGCCGATCGACCATCAAATACCCCGAATCTGCCAAATAACTCATCAAACTTAAGTTAAAACTTAAACTAGTTCAGGACAGATAGGGTTTAATTAGCTAAACAGCAGTGATGCTTTTGCAACGTAAATATAAATAACGTTGGCTTTACATTTAGTTTTTCACTTTAGAGATTTGCATCACTGACGGTTCTTATGACAGACCGTAAGATCAATAGATACAGATCGACCAAATAAATCATTGGTGGATAAAATACTTAAAAGTTATGTAGATCAGAAATTCATCTAATTTTTTTGTTAAGTTTATAGATGATTTCTTTGCCCGTGAGCACTTTAAACGTAGACCTTGCACTGTAGCGAAACACCATACCAAAACCCATGCTGACCATGCAAAATCAGTTCACAATAAACTTCTGGGGAGTCCGAGGAAGCATTGCCTGTCCGGGAGTTGAAACGGTGCGGTATGGTGGCAACACCCCTTGCATTGAAATGCGAGTGGGCAACCAACGCTTGATCTTCGATGGAGGCACGGGATTACGGGTCTTAGGTCAAACGCTTCTGTCCCAGATGCCCCTCGAAGCCTCTATGTTTTTTACGCATTCCCACTGGGATCACATCCAAGGGTTTCCGTTTTTTGTGCCAGCGTTTGTGAAGGGAAATTGCTTCAACATCTATGGGGCTGTAGCTCCAACTGGGGATGATATCAAGAAGCGCTTGGAAAGCCAAATGCATCACCCTAATTTTCCTGTTCCCTTGAGAATTATGGGGGCAGAGCTAAAGTTTCATACGATCGAAATCGGTCAGTCTATCAATATTGCAGACATTGTTATTGATAGCGGATTGTTGCACCATCCGGGTGAAGCGGTGGGCTACCGAGTGAACTGGCGCGGCTGCTCTGTTGCCTATATTACGGATACAGAGCATTATCCCGATCACTTGGATCAAAATGTGCTGAAGCTTTCCCAAAACGCAGATGTTTTAATCTACGACGCAACCTATACTGATGAGGAATACTACTCAGAAAAGTCTAGTAAGGTGGGTTGGGGCCATTCAACCTGGCAAGAAGCAGTGAAGATGGCAAAGGCAGCGAATGTGAAGCAACTGGTGATTTTTCACCACGACCCCATGCATAACGACGACTTTTTGGATGGGATCAGTAAACAGGTGGCTCAGCATTTTCCCAACAGCATGATGGCGCGGGAAGGATTGTCGATTCAACTTACTCCCCAAGAAGAAGTGTCGAATCTAGTCTCTACGCCTGACATGGCAATCTTGGACGTTGTAGATGCCGATGCCAAGGTTTCAGTGTAACTAGTTGGAGACTCTGGGGTGAACGACTTATCTATGCATTTGGGAACTTTTTTGTCTACACTTTGGTCTCATAGGGTGGAATGTTTAGAGTCAGCGTTCACCCATGAGTCACTCTGTTTCAGCCAATCCAATAACCCCGTCAGTAATGGCAGACGGTTCTCCTCAGATGTTTGTACAACCTGAGAAGCTTTCTAACCACGACCTGATCTCTCAATGCCAGAATGGACTGCGCCCTGAGAGAACGACGTTTACTGAGCTACTGAAGCGCTATCAGTCTCACGTTGACAAGGTCTTGTATCATCTTGCTCCTGATTGGCAAGATCGAGCAGATTTGGCCCAAGAGGTTTGGATTCGGGTCTACCGTAATATCAAGCGGTTGCAGGAGCCGGTCAAGTTTCGGGGTTGGTTGAGCCGGATTGCGACTAATTTGTTTTACGATGAGCTACGTAAGCGCAAGCGAGTGATGGAGCCGTTGTCTCTGGATGCACCCCGGTTGATGAGTGATGGTGAACTGGACTGGGAAATTGCCTCTGATGAGCCAGGCCCTGATGAAGATTTAACAACTCGTGAGTTTTACGATCAATTGCGAACGGCGATCGCTGACCTACCTGAGGTGTTTCGGACGACGATCGTGCTGCGAGAAATTGAGGGCATGGCCTACGAGGAAATTGCTGAACTGACTGGGGTGTCATTGGGGACTGTAAAGTCTAGAATTGCTAGAGCAAGACAGCGGCTGCAGCTACAATTGCAAAATTATCTGGATGGTTCTGTGGGGCAGTGAGTTGGTATGCCCGATTTATCTATTTTTAACTGTTGAACAATAACGCGAACATGACTCCTGATCAATCTCAATCCGAACAACCTTGTCCCAAAGCCCCATTGCCCCAGCCTGAAATGGGCTTAGATCAAACCCAGAACGCGACTTACACGTTGAAGCGCGATCGGTTTGAACTGCTGAGTGCTTACTTAGATGGGGAAGTGACTGCGGCAGAGCGGCACCAAGTTCAGGAATGGTTAGCCACTGATCCTGCGATGCAACGCTTGCACAAGCGGTTACTGCACTTGCGTCAAGGGTTCCAAAGTTTGTCTGTGCCCCCAGTGGAGCAGCCAACTGAGCAGACTGTGCGTCGGGTGTTTGCCAAGATCGATCGCTGGTCAATGCAACGGTTGGGGCTGGCAGCGGGCGCGATCGCAGCCGTAGCAATTGCGGCAATGACTGGATTGGTGCCGGGGACTCGCTGGCAGGTTGCTCAGTCTCCCCAAGCAACGCCTTCGATCGCCTTGCAGACCCCACCAGAGCCTAAGTTGGATACCGCATCAGAACCCTTGATGATTGCTCTAAACCAACCCATTCTCGAAATTCCTAAAGCCTCAGCTACGGTTCCCAATAAGGTGTTAGATATGCGGTAAGACGCATCGATACACATCCTTTAATTTTTTATGTCCCAGTCCCAGGGAATGTCTCAAGCTGTTGCTCCGTTGTTAGAGGCATTGCAACGGGAGTGTAATTCTTTAGGACTAGGGCACGCTCCGTTTTATACACCGGGACACAAGCGTGGACAGGGAGCGCCCCAACCCTTGATTGATCTGCTGGGGAGCAGAGTATTTCAGGCGGATCTGCCAGAGTTGCCGGGGTTGGATAATTTGCAAGCCCCCCAAGGGGCGATCGCATCTGCCCAATTTTTGGCGGCTGAGGCGTTTGGGGCGGAGAGAACCTGGTTTCTCGTCAATGGTTCAACCTGCGGGGTGGTTGCTGCGATTTTAGCGACGTGTCAGGCGGGCGATCGGATTCTGCTGCCTCGAAATGTCCATCAGTCTGCTATTTCGGGGTTGATTCTGTCGGGAGCGATCCCCGTCTTTCTGGCTCCAGAGTACGATCCGGTGTTGGATCTGGTGCATAGTATTTCGCCCCGATCGGTGACCGCAGCGTTGGTAGAGCATCCTGATGCCAAAGCGTTGCTGATGGTGTCTCCCACGTATTACGGGGTCTGTGGCGATGTGGAGACGATTGCCAAAATTGCTCACCAGCACGGCATTCCACTCTTGGTAGACGAGGCCCATGCGCCCCATTTTGCCTTTCACCCCGACCTACCCACCCCGGCGTTGGCGGCGGGTGCTGATCTCGTCGTGCAGTCTACCCACAAGGTGCTGTCTGCCTTCACCCAGTCGGCAATGCTCCACTTCCAAGGCAATTATGTCTCGCCCAATCGGGTTTCTCGATCGCTGCAACTCATTCAATCCACCAGCCCTAGTTATTTACTGTTGGCTTCGCTAGATGCGGCCCGGCAACAGATGGCATTGGCGGGGAAAGCACTGATGAGCCAGACCTTGCACCTAGCCGATGTGGCCCGGTTGCAGATTCAGCAGATACCTGACCTGTCGGTTTTGTGTCCTGACCAAGCAGGCTCCCCCGGATTCGTCGCCCTCGATCGCACTCGCCTGACTGTCACGGTGTCTGGGTTGGGGTTAACGGGCTTTGCTGCGGATGAGATTTTGCATCAGCAGTGGGGTGTCACTGCTGAACTCCCATCCCCACGCCATCTCACGTTTATCATCAGCTTGGGAAATGTGCCGACCGACATCGATCGATTAGTGCAAGCACTTGGATCGTTGCCCAAGGGCAATGATGCGGGGATTGTTGCCTTACCTCCGTTCACGGGTTCATCCACTTACGCCCTCACTCCCCGTGAAGCGTTTTTTGCAGTGGCTGAATCTGTGCCGATCGCCCAAGCTGCCGATCGCATTTGTGCTGAGCTGATTTGTCCTTACCCGCCAGGAATTCCGGTGCTGTTACCAGGAGAGCCGATCGCCCCGATCGCTTTAGATTATGTGCAACAGATTTTAGCAGCAGGGGGATTTGTCAGCGGTTGCAGCGATCCCAGTCTGCAAACGATCGAGGTTGTGCGACAGTAGATAGGGGCAAACGAGAAGCTTAAATTTAACCCACGCTATGAGCTGAGTTAAAGTCTTCAGGAGAAAAGAGCAAATCAGGTGCATTTGACACGTTTCCAACAGGCTCTTAGTCAATATTAATAGTTGCCAGGAATTTATTATTTTTGGGCTTCATTTATGCCGTCCTCACTTTGGCCCTACGTTACCCCTGGTATTCCAGATGACTTATTCGAGCGCCTACCAGGAATTCCCCTAAGCCAGCGGGAAGTGCGCCTCATTTTAATCTCCCATTTGCGGCTAAAGGCAGATTCACTGCTGTGGGATATTGGGGCGGGGACGGGGACAATTCCTGTGGAGGTTGGGCTGCTGTGTCCCCAAGGGCGGGTGATTGCGATCGAACGAGATGAGGAGGTCGCTAGTTTAATTCGGCGGAATTGCGATCGGTTCAACGTCCATAATGTGGAAGTGGTGGAGGGCAGCGCCCCAGATTGTCTCCACAAGCTGGTTGATCCTCCGGACTGCGTGTGCATCGAGGGGGGTCGTCCGATGAAAGATATCATTCGAGAGGTATGGCAACGCTTACTGACACACGGAAGAATTGTTGCCACTGCCTATAGTTTGGAAAATCTGTACGTGATTTCAGAGAGTTTTGCGGAACTCCAAGTCCGCAATATTGAGATTGTGCAGTCTGCGGTGAATCGCTTGGAACGGCAGGGAAACCAGCAGACCTTTGCAGCTACTGATCCCATGTTCGTTCTCAGTGGAGAAAAGTTAGATTAAGACAGGGCTGTAAATCCAGACTGAATCAACTACAGTGTTGTCAAATCACCTTTTAACCTTCTTAATATTCAGCTAACCTACAGCTTCGTCGAACCCATAGCTCTTTTAGTTGGGTTACCCCATAAACGAGGGGATGGGGAAGCAACGTACTCAGCTTTCTTGGTGAGGAGCGATCGGGCTACAGAGCTAGTGCTGAGCCAACAGATGTCCTTCCACTGGTCACAGAATCTGTATGACTGATGAGCACGGGTAAGTCCCAGACTGACTCCTGGCTATACTCCCTTGTTAAGAAATAACGCGTTATGCCTTGGTCTCGAATTTTTAGTGGAATTATTGCGATCGTCTTTGCTCTGGGCATCATTCTGGTGGGTGGCTGGTACTTCACCATTGGCTTTGGCATTATTATCTATCTGGGGCAATTAGAATATTTTGAGCTAACTCGTGCTAAGGGGATCGCTCCGGCCGCTAAGACTACCTTAGTTGTGAGCCAAGTTTTATTGGTGGTTGCCACCCTCTCTAACGAGTTGGCAGATGCGGTGTTACCTGTCGCCGGTACGTTTATTTGTTTCTATTTGCTGTTTCAACCCAAATTGGCTTCGATCGCAGATATTTCTGCATCCATCCTGGGCTTATTCTACGGTGGCTATTTGCCAAGCTACTGGGTACGCCTACGCTCTCTGGGGAGTTCAGAAGTTAGTAATTTACCCTTGGGAGGCTACTGGTGCACGGATTGGACTAACCTCCAAGCGCTGCCCCAGGGTTTGACGGCAACCCTCCTAGCATTCCTTTGTATCTGGGCAGCAGATATTGGTGCTTACATTGTGGGTAAGGGTTTCGGTCGAACCCGCTTGACGGATATTAGTCCTAAAAAAACGGTGGAAGGGGCAGTGTTTGGTGTGGCAGGGAGTGTGGTAGTGGCGATCGGCGGAGCCTGGTATCTGCATTGGTCCAGTTGGCAATTGACGGGCGGAGCCTTGGGTTTAATGATTGGAATCGCGAGTTTGCTAGGAGACCTCACCGAGTCAATGATGAAACGAGATGCGGGAGTCAAGGATTCTGGACAATTGATCCCCGGTCATGGCGGAATTCTCGATCGCGCTGACAGCTATGTATTTACCGCCCCGCTAGTTTATTATTTTGTGACATTGTTATTGCCTCTTTTTCCTAAATGACCAGTGGAGATCGTAACAACGTCGTCCAGCAAGGATTTTTTACTTTGTAAAAATATATAGGATAAACCCCTGAGGCGCAGAGACACAGGCATGAGTTTAGGAGCATCCCTCGTCTAGGCTTAACGTAATCATCAGTTGCTCGTCACTGCCGGCAGGACACGGATACTGCCTTGACAGAGCATTTCTCCTTGCATCAAGGTTAAGGATTCCAAATTGACTTCTGATCCCAGATCTACTTCAAATCCGTGTAAATCCTTGAGCATTAGTCCTCTCGTTGACTGTCTGTGGGCGAGCCACTGGGGATGATCTAGGCGCAGAATTTGGGGACTGGACAAACTGAGTCCAGTGCGGATTGTTAGCGGCAGGGTTTGGCCGTTGTCGGCTGCAAGGGTGGCACTCAGCGTCAATTGGTCGGGATCGATCGCAATGTGTGCATCTTGCAAGTCCACGGGGCGATCGGTTGGAAGGGGAAGCGCTTCCTGTCCCGACTGCAAAAATTTCATCAAAAACTCAGCCAGAGCCTTGGATAGGAGCGGCGCTTGTAGGGATGCATTGAGGTCAGGCTCCTTGAGAGACAGGTCTCCTGAGACGGTCACCGGTTCTGAAAGAGTGAGCGGTTTGCCCCGCAACACTTGTCCCAAATTGATTTGAATTTTCGTCCCTGTAAGGTGAATATGGGTCAGGTGTAGCCCTTGATAGATCACCTGTTGGGCAACCACTAAGACGAGGGGAATGTAGCCCGATAAAATTTGCCGATCGCTTCCCTCAATTTTGACCTGGAGTGTGACGGCTTGTTCTACCTGCGATCGAAGCCACAGTCTGACCGCTGGAGACAGCACAGCACTGATCAGGCGGCTGGCTCTGGGCTGGGATGGGGAAACAGAATTGAGTTGGTTTGTCATGGAAATTTAACAATAGTAGTAAATCTGGGATCATGAGTCGAAAAGCAAGAGAGAGCGATCCCCGCGCTGACCAAAATGTCAGGGTTCTGTGACATCTTGATCCCCAATTCCTTGTAGAACTGTGAATCTGGGGAAAATTAATCTCGTAGACCTCTTGACCCCGCAATTGATTCTCTGCGATTTTGAGTCTAAGCGATCCCCATAATAATAATTTCAAGAGACATTAATCTAGAGTCCGCTAAAGTCATGGATTGGGGATCACAATCCTGGAATGAACCAGAGACGCACTTCTATGAAAGATGCAACCTGCACTTACCAGATGCATTTCATCCGTTCATTCCTTGTACCTGTCGATTAAACCCATTAGGAATACTGGTTATGTTGGAGAATAAAGTCATGGAAAAAGAAAATTTATCCCTAGAAGATATGACCCTGCGGGAACTCCGTAAGGTTGCCAGTGACTATGGAATTTCCCGCTATAGTCGGATGCGTAAATCTCAGATGATCTCAGCCATTGAATCAATGCAACGCAGTTCCTCTGCTCCTACCCCTTCCCGGACTCTAGAAGCCCAGGAAGCAGTGGGTGCCGCAAAATTTGAACTGGGACAGGCTAGCTTTTCAAGTACGATGCTAGCCTCGGTGGATGAAGGACTGGCTGATTTGCCAGAAGGCTATGGGGAAAGCCGAGTTGTGCTATTGCCTCGCGATCCTCAGTGGGCGTTCACCTACTGGGATATCCCCAATGATCACAGGCAAGACCTGCGTCGCCAAGGGGGACAGCAGCTAGCCCTCCGCCTTTACGATGTCACTAATGTGAGCTTGGATTACCAAAGTCCCCATAGTGTTCAGGAATATCCCTGTGATGAACTGGCACGGGAATGGTACTTGCCGATCCCCGTGAGCGATCGGGATTACCTGGTGGATATTGGGTATCGGACTGGGGATGGCCGGTGGTTGGTTTTAGCCCGGTCTACTCCGGTGCGGATTCCTCCGGTCTACCCTTCCGACTGGATTGATGACCAGTTCCTGACAATTTCTTGGGAAGAAGAGCTACCTGGGAAGACGTTTTTGGAGTTGGTTCCTCCTGCCAAACGCTTCGCTGCTGCCTACGGCACTGACTATGGTACTGCTGTTGCCAATGGTGCAGCCAATCCAATTTACGATGAGATTTTTGGCATGGCTCAGGGTGTAGAAGCGCTGCGGGTCGCGGGTTCTCTGTATGGTTCCATGCAGCAAGTGCCGATGCATGAGCAAGCGCTGAGTTCCTATGTCATCCCATCGGGGGTGGGGATGTGGGGCTGGGCTTCTGGTGTCGGTATGTCTGGGGTTGGCTTTGGTGCATCTGTGCCGCCTGTCCGTCCTCGCCAATTCTGGCTCGTTGCCGATGCGGAGTTGATTGTTTACGGGGCAACGGAACCAGATGCCACGGTGACGATCGGTGGCCGCCCTATCAAGCTAAATTCCGATGGGACGTTCCGCTTCCAGATGTCCTTCCAGGATGGGCTGATTGATTACCCGATTATGGCGATCGCTGCCGATGGGGAGCAAACTCGCTCAATCCACATGAAATTCGAGCGTGAAACCCCTTCTCGTAACACCAACACGAAGGCTGAAGCGGTTGAGGAATGGCTAGCCTAGGGGCGTGTCATCAATTTAGCCAAATCACGGTAGCAGCCAGGTAAATCGCCCCTAGAAAGTTGACTGCCCGCTTATCGTAGCGTGTTGCAATCGCCCGGT
>JARCMD010000415.1 GCA_030248885.1 Leptolyngbyaceae cyanobacterium MP9P1.79
AATCATTAATTGACGGGTAGCTGAAAGCTGGGAGGTTAGTTGGAGTTAAATTTTGAGGGTCTTCGACCCCTCAAAATTTTCTTGACAGAACACTAATAGAGGTAAGGCATTCAGACGATCGCCTCTATCCTCTATAAATTAGGCAAGTCTTTCCTGCTCAATGCTTCGCCCTACTTACACTGACTGCAATTACTGACCGCAATATTTACGTGATCAGAATAAATCTAATCTCTCAGTCTTGCGATACTCTATCAATACTCTGCATTACTAATTGTCCTCTCTAAGATGACAAAATTAGACATGACAAAACTGTCCTAAACATTTGTAAACTTTTAAGAAGCTACACTTCGGTCTGATAAACGTTAGTTCAACTTCTTAGCGTTTCTTTGCCTGCTTGTTCAGATTGCAGAGGTCTGTTGTCACGTTTTTCTTGAGGAGTCCCTATGAAGCAATTGCCCGTGAAGCACCCCACCAAGTCCCCCCTAAAGCCCTTAATGACTGCTGAACGTCTGTTCTTAATTGCCCACGCTGTATCCATGGCGTTTGGGCTGGCAGGATTACTGCTGGTGCTTCCCAATCCCCAATTCATTGCCACCCTAACTCCAGCCGGACAAGCACTCTTTGGATGGGGAATGACAACGGGCGGAGTGGCGTACATTGTGCTAGGTGCAGTCGCCCTCTCCATCTACGCGTATCGGAATTTAGGGGCGTGGCGCTGGCTGGCGTTCTTGCTGCCCTCCTTTTGTCTATCTCTATCCAGCGAACTGTTGGGCACTAGTACTGGATTTCCCTTTGGGCATTACCAATACTTGAGCGGGCTGGGCTACAAAGTTGCTGGCTTGGTGCCGTTCACGATTCCCCTGTCCTGGTTTTACATGGGCTTGGTGTCGTACCTAATTGCCGACGCTGGACTGAATGGACGGCATAACTTTGCCAAAGCTAACGCCGGAATTAATTTTGTGCGGCGAATCGGCGGCATTGCTTTGGGGTCACTGTTGCTCACCGCTTGGGATTTGGTACTCGACCCAGCGATGAGTCAGACTGAGTTTCCATTCTGGCAATTCCAAGAGCCGGGGGTGTTCTTTGGGATGCCCTATCGCAACCTAGCGGGGTGGATGGGAACGGGGGCGCTGTTCATGGCGGTGGCGGCGTTTCTCTGGCGGCGCAATCCTCCTGTGTTGAAACGATCGCAACTTACTGTCCCCATCGTCACTTACCTGATCAACTTTGCTTTTGGAGCCATAATCACCTTAAATGCTGGATTCACTGTGCCGATCGCCTTGGGTCTTTCCCTCGGAGTTGTGCCTGTTTTCTTGCTGTGGTATTTTGCGCTGCCTGCCGATTCTCTATCGACTGAGGTTAAAGATGCAACGGGAGTAGCGTCGATCGCCCCAGTTCCTGTTGTCTCAGTTCCCTCTGCTTCAGCCTCCATTACTCCCGATCCTTGGCAGGATTTGGTTTCAGAGCCTACAGTTGACGCGGCTTCAGTGGTTGCGGGCGATCGATCGGGAACTCCCTTAGAAGTTTCGAGCAAATCGTAGAATATATTTGACTGGTAGGATTAATCGGTGATGGGCCACGATCGGCAATGGGTGCAACTTGTTTAGTCCTAGTTTTGTGAGTTACGATGCCATTGAATTCGGTTGGCTAGCTCTGGGGTTGTTGGTGATGCAACTTCCTGCCACAGCCATTCTGCTCTCTCGCCTCCTGAAAGCGCCCAACCGCCACCCCCCGCTAGAGCCGCAGACTGCCACCCCAGATCTGATTGGTAAGGTCAGCATCGTTGTACCCACCTTAAATGAAGCCGATCGGATTTTGCCCTGCCTCAAGGGACTCACCCAGCAGAGCTACGAAGTCCGAGAGATCATTGTCGTGGATTCCCGCTCCCAGGACGGCACCCCTGATTTGGTGAAATGCGCTCAGCACAAAGATCCCCGCTTTCGCCTCATCACCGACGATCCCTTACCTCCAGAGTGGATTGGGCGACCCTGGGCCTTGCACACAGGCTTCTTGAATAGCTCTGAACAGAGTGAGTGGATTTTAGGAATTGATGCGGATACCCAACCCGCGCCGGGGTTGGTTGCCAGTTTGTTGCAGACGGCGATCGGCGAAGGATATGACCTGATTTCCCTCTCGCCCCAATTCATTTTGAAATATCCCGGAGAACTCTGGCTCCAGCCCTCACTGTTGCTGACCCTGGTCTACCGCTTTGGCTCCGCTGGCGACACCACAAACCCAGCAGAGCGCGTGATGGCCAATGGGCAATGTTTCCTCTGTCGCCGCAGCCTTTTGGTGCAACTGGGGGGCTACACCAGCGCCCGTAGCTCCTTTTGTGACGATGTGACCCTGGCTCGTAACGCAGCAGCTCAGGGGGCAAAGGTCGGTTTCTTAGATGGAGCCAAGGTGTTGCAGGTGCGAATGTATGAGGGAGCGGCTGAAACCTGGCAAGAGTGGGGCCGATCGCTGGACTTGAAGGATGCCGCATCCCCTGGACAAGTCTGGGGAGATCTGTGGCTACTGCTGGCGATTCAGGGGTTGCCGCTACTGGTGCTGCCTGGGCTACTGAGTTTGGCGCTACTGGGCAAGGCTTCGAGTTTGGTGATGACCGCCCTGGCCCTGAACGGGTCCCTGGTGGCAATTCGGGTGGCGCTCCTGTGGGCGATCGTGCCCTCCTATGACTTCACCCGTGCCCCTACAACGTGGACGTTCTGGCTCTCCCCTTTCTCCGATCCCTTAGCTGTACTACGAATCTTCCTGTCTTCGCTACAACGGCCCACCCAATGGCGCGGTCGCAATTATGCCGTAAAAGGTGAAGGGTAGTAGTTCGTAGTATCCGCCTTGCCGACGATGGGTGATGCTACCGCTAACCCATCCTACGTTCTGAGAAAGATGTTACCGCTGTAGGGGCGAAGCATTGGGCAAAAGAGTTTGAATGAATACAAACGTTATCGCCCCAATGCTTCGCCCTTCCTGGACTTCCTTCGCCCTTACAACTCTGGGTGGTGTGGCGCGGCGCTGAGGGCGAAGCATTGGGGCAAAGATTTTCTGACCCATGCAGAGGTTATCTGCCCAATGCTTCGCCCCTACCCCTATCTTGGGAGTGACTCGTATGATCACCTTTACCATCGGTTAGTTTTGGTTTGTCGCACTTCGCGAATGCCCTAACCTTTCCTGGTATAACCTTTTCTAGAAATCTTCTAATCAACGCTCCTAAGCCAACGAATTGAGCTTTTCTAGCAAGAGTTGGTTGGTGAGCTTGGGGTCAGCCCGGCCGCCCGTTTGCTTCATGACTTGCCCGACGAAAAAGCCAAGTAATTTGGTTTTGCCGTTGCGGTACTGTTCTAGCTCCTTGGGATTGGCGGTAATCGCTTCATCGATTGCTGCCTCCAAAGCGCCCGTGTCTGAAATCTGAATTAACCCTTTGCGTTCCACCAATTCCTTAGCAGAACCGCCCTGAATCAGGAGTTCTGGCAAGATATCCTTGGCAATTTTGTTGCTGATGGTGTTGTCTTCAATCAAATTCACCAACTCAGCCAAGCTGCTGGGTGTGAGGGCAATGTCGCCAATGGTGCGCTTTTCCGCGTTCAGGTAGCCGCTGATGTCGCCCATGATTAGGTTGGCGGCTTGCTTGGAGTTTGCAGCGTGGGCGATCGTCGCCTCAAAGTATTCAGCAATAGCGCGATCGTCCGTTAGCACCCGCGCATCGTAGGGCGAAAGTCCCAATTGGGTTTCGTAGCGATGCCTGCGGGATGCAGGCAGTTCTGGAAGCGCCGATCGCCACTCATCGAGTTGGGCTGGGGAGACTTCCACCGGGACTAAATCGGGTTCAGGAAAATAGCGGTAATCGCTCGACCCTTCCTTAATTCGCATACTGATGGTGCGCTGCGCTCCCTCTTCCCACAGCCGCGTTTCTTGCAAAATCCGTTCCCCAGATTCTATCGCCTGAATTTGCCGATCGATTTCGTACTCGATCGCCCGTTGGATGGCGTTGAAGGAGTTCATATTTTTGATCTCCACCTTCGTGCCAAACTGCTCCCGTCCTACGGGCCGCACCGAGATATTGACATCGCAGCGCAGGGAGCCTTCTTGCATGTTGCCGTCGCTGACTCCCAAATACCGCACAATCCGCCGCACCTCTTGGGCGTATTCGGCGGCTTCCTGTCCAGAGCGAAGATCAGGCTCAGAAACAATCTCAATCAACGGCACTCCGGCGCGGTTGTAGTCCACGAGAGAATAGGTAGAACCAGAGAGCCGATCGCTACCGCCATGTACCAGTTTCCCCGCATCTTCTTCCATGTGGAGGCGGGTGATGCCAATGCGCTTGCGGTTGGGGGTGCCATCTGCTCCCACGAGTTCGATTTCTAGCCAACCGTGTTCGGCGATCGGCAAGTCGTATTGGGAAATTTGGTAGTTTTTGGGCAGGTCAGGATAAAAATACTGTTTGCGATCGAATTTACTGTAGGGGGCGATCGTGCAATTCAGTGCCAGTCCTGCTTTGACCGCATACTCCAACACTTTCTCATTCAGCACGGGCAATACCCCAGGCATTCCCAGGCAAATGGGATCGATGTGGGTATTGGGCGTGGCTCCAAATTCCGTAGAGCTACTGGAGAAAATTTTGGTTTGGGTACTCAGTTGACAGTGGGTTTCTAGACCAATGACGGCTTCGTACTGAATTTTGGCAGGAGCGGCAGTTGTCATAGGGCGATCGTCACAGGGCGTAAAGTACAGCAATTGACTTTAGAGAATATCTGAGTAATTTCAGAATCTCCCAATTTGGGGGGCAGGGGGCAGTTCGGGCAATAATTCGTGCCTCAGACATCTTCTTATTTTAGCCCTGCTTGCCCTGTCCTCAATGCCGAACATCAGAGTCGAACCTGAGGATCGGCTGTGTCGGCTGCCCCCATTTGAGAGAGACAATTTGGTATAAGGGTGAGGTGCTTCAAGAAATTCACTCTGTCCCACCTCACCGATCGCTCTGCACCCTTCTTTTGAATTGCTGGTGGGCAATCCAGTAAAAGCACCAAACGCCCAAGACACTGGCTGCCCAATCAGAAAAGCTAACGGTACGATTGGAGGAAAAATACTGTAATGCCTCTTCCACAGTCGTCAAACAGGTAATCAGCAGCGGGGATAGGGCAATAGGATAGGTCAAAATCACCACGGTGCGTTGGCGCAGCGCCAAATGCCCCAGGTAGGAAGCGATGCCCAGTAGGACAAAGTGACCGATCGTGTCGTAGAAGGGAACGGTCTTGAGTTGAGTGGGGATCAGGCGCAGGTAGGCGGAGGCGATGATGGCGATCAGGAGCGCGAAATAGAGGCAAAAAGCGATCGTCCACTGGGGATGGCAAGCGGAACGGCGATCGATCGACATAGATAGCTCTATTTCTTTAGGTAAAAATGCTCTAAGTGCCCCACTCCTAAGGATTGCTTAGAACCTCAAGCCTACGCCACCTTGGAGGGAAACGGCGGTGCCGCCAGCGGTGCGATAGGCATCGAAGGCGATTAGAGCATTGCCAAAGACGACGATGTTGCTGTCAGGGAGTGAATAATCGATGCCGGGTTGCAGGACGATCGCATTTTTGTTCCCAATGGGCGAGGGTTGATCTCCATTGGAGAAAGAATATCCTGCGCCAATGTAGGCATCGGTTTGCCAATTCAGGGGAATGTCGTAGGAAATGGTGGGAACGATCGCAGTCGTGCCACTGAAGAGCAACGCCTGGGTGCGAAGGGAAATAGGCACTTCCAGCAGTTTGTAACGAGCGGCTATGACTGCCGAGATTTGGCGACCTTCCCCAGCGGCTCCCTGGGTTAACCCAACGGAGGGGCCCACACCGATGTAGCTCCCGTAGGCCGCTTGGGCCGAGGCAGGGGATGAGGTTGTGAGTGTCAATCCGATCACGCTTGTCCCGATCGCCAAGCTAACTCCACCCACTCTTAAAAATAGATTCCTTAAACGCTGCATTTCCAAACTCCTCGCAATTACATAGTTAAAAATGAAAACAAGCCCCTTAGTGTAGCGGCAAATTTTTCTAAGTGCCCTAAAGTTACGCCATAGGTAGACAAATTACATCCTTTAAAGCTGTTTGATTAAACACAATTAACTTCACCCTTCACCCTTTCCCCTTCACCCTTTCCTACTCCCCTACTCCCTCACTCCAACCACTCAATCTCCCGTGCGGCTTCCGGCAGCGTTGCCTCTCGTTGACCAGTGGCTCTGGCGCGACCACAGGTTAGTCCGATCGGAGTGCTAACTAAATCTACAAACCCAGCTTTACCTGCAACTAGCTTGGTACTGGCGATCGGCAGTTCCTTGAGCAGCCAGCGACTCCAGCGATATAAGGAGTCTCGTTGCGTTAGGTCGGGGGTGAGGTTAACTCCATGTAATTCGTGAAGGTAGCGATTCGATTGTCCGTACCTGCGCCATTGTTTCTCTAGGTCTTGCCAGGTCGATCGGTGGCGGTGTTGAACGATCGCCCCAGCCGCAAAGTGGATTGTCCAGGCGGTTTGTTTTAGGATGCGCCAACAAATATCGGCATCGCCGCCCGTCGTGAGGTGGGGGCGAAACAATCCGACGGTTTGCAAGGCCGCCCGACGAATGGCCAGATTTGCCGTTTGCCCATAGGGACAAAAGGGATGGGCTAGGGTGTGTTTCTGCGACAGCGTGTCGGTGCGATCGGCGAATTGTTCCAGCAAGGTTGTTCCTGGCAGGGCAGCCACTTCTCCCGCCACCAGTCCCACAGCAGCATCGGTAAAGGGCTGCACCAATGCCTGGAGCCAGTTGGGTTGGGGCCGACAATCGGCATCGGTAAAGGCGAGAATTTCCCCCTTTGCGGTGCGAATGCCTCGGTTACGCGCGGCGTAGGAGCTTTGGATTTGGGCTTCGCTAAGGGCGTGGAGCGTGATGCCCTTGGCACGGGCATCGATCGCCGCAGCTTGCACCATTTCCAGAGTTCGATCGCGGCTAGCATTATCCACTAACAGATATTCCACCTGCGGCGCGGGGTAGGTTTGAGTCAGTAGACACTGAATCAAGCCAGGCAAATCGGCTTCCCCGTTGTAAACCGGGACAATGACCGAAACATAGGGCATGAAACCCCCCGCATCTGAAGTGCCAGAATCTAAATCGCTCAAATCAGGGGTCATAACGAATGAGAAAAATTGTGGTGGGAGTGATGGGCCCAGGCGACGGAGCAACAGCCCTCGATCTGCAAAACGCTTACGAACTGGGTAGACTGATTGCCCAAGCGGGCTGGGTGCTGTTGACAGGCGGCCGCGATGTGGGAGTGATGGATGCAGCCAGTCGGGGGGCCAGACACGCGGGGGGATTGACGATCGGCATTTTGCCAGGAAGCGATCGGGCTGGACTGTCAGACGCTGTAGATATCGCTATTCTCACCGATTTAGGCAACGCCCGAAATAACATCAATGTGCTTTCCAGCGATGTGGTTGTTGCCTGTGGCATGGGACTGGGAACGCTCTCGGAGATTGCCCTAGCCCTCAAAGCGCGGAAACCCGTCGTCCTACTGAATCCTGGTCAAGCGAGTTGGGCGTTGTTTCAAAACTTATCCCCAGATGCACTTTTTCTGAGCAAGCACCCCACCGATGCGATTACTATCATTAAAGGTGTTGTATGAGCTAGGGAGCGGCTGTGTCAAACCCAGATAATATTCAGGACTTTATCAATCCAGTTGGACGCTATCACGGTGAGTTCACTCCTGAGTATTTGGCTTTTAATGCAAATTTGCAGGAGTTTGCGAATCGGGTTTCGCTAATTTGCGGTCTAGAAACGGGCGGAAAGATTAGCTCTGAGGAAGCCTATGACAACATTAAGCAACTCTGGAAGCAACTTAAAGCTTCTAAGCGAGCACTCCTCGATCGGGAAAGACCTCCAGATATTACTCTCCCTGATTATTAATACTAATTAGCATTACTTCGGACATTTTTGGTGGAGGGGCTGGAAACCCTGTTGTACAGCCGGTATAGACCCTCACCCTAAATCCCTCTCCCCAGGGAGAGGGACTTCAATCCCCAACCCCTTCTCCCACTGGGAGAAGGGGTTGGGGGATGAGGGCTAGCTATCGCAAAAATGTCCGAACTATTGAATTAGCAAAGGTAAGGAAATCGCCAAGAACTGGAGTTTGAGCTTTCTATCTGGGTAATCTTGGTACTGGACTAGATTTTACTACGCTACACCGATACTCTTGTTGAAGGGGTAACCCTAGTCCGTCTTTCCCTAGAAACAACTCCCTAGCTTGATAATGCCCGAATGGAACTCGAAGCCTTTCAGATTTGCGATCGTGACCTGCCCAACTCTACCCTTTTCCAGTATCTGCAAGCCCAAGCCATTGCTGTAGACACTGAAACGATGGGATTGTTGCCTTGGCGCGATCGGCTTTGCCTCGTGCAATTGTGCGATGTAGCAGGACGGGTAACCGTGGTTCGCATCGCCCAAGGACAATCCGATGCCCCCAATTTAAAGCGCCTCCTAGAAACCTCTAGCGTGCAAAAAGTGATGCATTTTGCCCGGTTCGACTTGGCCACCCTCCGCTACCACTTGAATATTTACATCATGCCCGTATTCTGCACCAAAATTGCCAGCCGATTGGCCCGCACCTACACGCCCAAGCATGGACTCAAAGACATGGTGCAGGAATTAGAGCAAATTGAACTAGACAAAACGGCCCAAAGTTCTGATTGGGGAAATGCTGCAAATTTGTCAGAGCAACAACTGAGCTACGCTGCCAATGATGTCCGCTATTTGCTCAGCGCTCAGCAAAAGTTGATCGGGATGCTCAAGCGAGAAGACCGCCTGGACTTGGCAGAGCAGTGCTTTCAGTGTCTCCCAGCGATCGTCAGCCTGGATTTACTGCAATACAAGGACATTTTTGAACATTAGGGTAGTCCACCAGAATGTCTTTGTTACGTTGTAACCACTCAGCCTACCCTCACCGTTCGGCTGAGCGCTCACGTCGAAGCCTAAATCCCTCTCCCTGGAGAGAGGGACTTCAATCCGGCTCCCCTTCTCCCAGTGGGAGAAGGGGCTGGGGGATGAGGGCAGGCTTGACATTGAGTTAGTAGCCCGAGTAGTTACGTTAAGGATAAAAGCCCAATTGAGGCAACCCCAGAGTTTCTTTCCAGCCCATCATCAAGTTTAGGCATTGCACCGCCTGACCCGCTTGCCCTTTCAGCAAGTTATCGATCGCAGAGATGACAATCACGCGATCGGTGCGGGGATCGACTTCGATGCCCAGGTAGCAAACATTGGTGCCACACGCCCATTTCGTTTGGGGATAGACTCCGCTGGGCAAGACCTTAACCCACTCTGAAGCGCGGTAAAATGCGGTGTAAATTGTGATCAAGTCCTCCCGCACCAACCCTGGATCTCGCAGGTTAGCATAGACGGTTGCCAGAATGCCCCGCACCATCGGCACCAGATGGGGCGTGAACTGCACCGTGATTTCGTGACCTGACAAGTCGCTGCAAATTTGCTCAATCTCTGGGGTGTGGCGATGGCCCGCAACATTGTAGGCACCAAGAGAGTTATCGGCTTCAGCCAAGAGAAGATTGGTTTTGGCCACTCGTCCCCCGCCAGAAGTCCCTGATTTAGCATCGATAATGGCGCTGTCTGGGTCGATTAAGCCTTGCTTCATCAGGGGAGCGAGGGCAAGTAAGCTGGCAGTAGGATAGCAGCCAGGGCATCCAATCAGTTGCGCTTCGGCAATGCGACTGCGGTAGAGTTCGGGCAACCCGTAGACGGCAGTTTCGGCGATCGTCTCATCGGTTCGATCGCCCCCATACCAAGCTTTGTAGGTTTCCAGGTCGAAAAATCGGTAGTCGGCTGACAGGTCAAGTACCTTGCAACCCTTTGCCAACAAGGTGGGCACCATTTCCAGGGCTAACCCATTGGGCAAGGATAAAAACACAACCTGACAGCGAGCGGCAATCGCGTCCAAGTCGATCGGCTCAATCATCAAGTTGACTCGATCGCCAAAATGAGGATAAAGCTGTGCGAAAGATTTCCCAGCGCTGCTTTCCCCGCCTAAATAGCTCAGTTCAACGCCTGGATGGTCGATCAAGAGCCGGACTAACTGCACACCGCCGTACCCTGACGCGCCAATGATCCCAACTAGCACACGTCCTGCATCACCCATAATGGCCAACCTTAACAAATAAACGGAAACCGCTCGACTTGGATGCATTGTAGTGCTAAAGCCAGCGATCGGAGACACCCTTTTGTGGCGAAGTCATCCCCTGAATGATTTCAGTTATTTTTCCTAGTAAGTAGAGTTATCCCTACCCATTCCCCCGGCGTAAAGGCTATCTTGGACTAGACTTTTCTCTACACGAGTGAGCCATCAAGCGAGTGTTACCCCTCGAGTTCATCATTGCGGGCCCGCCCGTCTCTCTGCAAACGCGCAATCGTTCTCGATTGCAAGCGTGGAAAGCTGATGTGCGGCGGGCAGCGACCAATGTCTTAGCGCCTGGATTGCTGCCCACCGATGATTTAGTCAAGATTATGATTACGTATTATTACGACACATCTGCTCCAGATGTTGATAACATTATCAAACCTATCCAGGATGCTCTAGTTGCTCTAATATATACAGACGATTGCCAAGTTACAGATGCCATCAGTCGGAAGCGCAACTTGAACGGTTACTTTCAGATTCGGGGGATGTCTCCGATTTTGGCTGAAGGATTTTGTAGTGGAAAAGAATTTTTGCATATTACAGTAGATATAGCGCCTGATCCAAGGGAGTTGAACTAATGTCTTCTGCATCCAACCATCTCGAACGGCAACGGTTACTCAGAATCGCCCGTGAATATCAAGAAAAGGGCTATCAAGTCGTGGTGGAGCCACAACCTGCTGATTTGCCAGAGTTTTTGGTGGATTACGAGCCGGATTTGATTGCGCGAAATGGCAAGGAAGCCGTGGTGGTAGAGGTGAAATCCCACGCGACTCTCTCTAAATCTCCCTACCTCCCCGCCTTGGCCCAAGCGCTCCAAGATCGCCCCGGTTGGTGCTTTGAGTTGGTAGTCACCAATCCTCGGCGACGCTATGCCGTTGAGGAAAATTATGCTTCATTGACTCCCGCAGATGTGGCAGCCCAAATTGGGCGTGTGCGGCAACTGACGGAGTTGGGCAGTCATGATGCGGCGTTGTTGTTGTTGTGGTCTGCGGTGGAAGCGACGATGCGAATTGTGGGAGGGCGGGAAGGAATTACTACTGAAGGACAAAAACCTTTAGCCATTCCCAAAACTCTAGTGGCTCTGGGGTTGCTCGATCGCGGTGACTACAGTCTGCTGGAAGTCGGCTTTAAGTTACGGAGTCCGATCGCCCACGGCTACCAAGCCACGGCACCTAACTCAGACCTGATCAATAGCATCATCGAAATTGTGCAGCGATTGCTAAAGCCTCAAGAACAAATGGCTTGATGAGGCAGGAAATCTCTCCCTGCCTCTCTTCTTTGTGCCTCCGTGCCTCTGTGGTGAAGGATACTCTCCAGTTAGAGCGTATAGGTAAAATCTTCCACAAGCAAACCGGGAACCCAGATGCCGCCTGTTTTACGACTGCTGTAGGTGCTGATATCGGGGATGAATTCCTGCTCATTAGTCAAAGCAATCAGGTTCTCTCCAAGAAAATGATACAGGCTTTCGTCAAATCTTAAGTTTTCAATGGGGGCCACGATCGCCCCATCTTCCACCCAGAAACAGGCGTAGCGGGTCATGCCAGTAATGCGACCTGTGGGCCGATCGCTCCATCCCAAGTAGTGCAAATTGGAGACATACAATCCGGTGCCCAGGGCTGCAAGAATGCGATCGGGCGGCAAAGTTCCAGGACTAATTTCTGGGGCCCGCATGGTTTCTGAGCTATCTGCGCCATTGGCAACTTGGTGATATTCCCTGGCACTGCGGTTATTCACCAGTGTGTTGATCAGTTGTCCAGCGGCAATCACTGGAATTTCTGGGGCAGCTATTTCTCCTAGATGATTAAAACGTGGCACTAATCCCCGCTGGAAGTTTTCCCTCAGGGTAAAGGCAGGGGAGAGGCGTTTTTCGTGGCGGTGGAGCAGCATTAAGGCACTCTCACCTTGCTGAAGGGCTGCCTCTCCCACCTCATCCCAGCACAGCATTCCCACCAGTTCTGCGGCGGCAGTGGGTGCAAAGAAAGTGCGGTAATGCCCTCGCGCTAGTTGTTTTGGGGGATGGTCTAGCTGCTGGAGTTGGGTTTTAGCCTGGTGGATGTGATGGTTGTAAGTGGCTGTATGCCAACGATCGCTTGCCAAGGTGCTTTTGACGGCTTGCCCGGTGGGGGTAAATAACGAGTAGTCGAGGGAAAACGATCGCGTGGCGAACCAGTGGTGTTGGCCGCAGTCGTCAGCATAGGCTCGTATCTGTGATCCCGCTGCATACAAGCCGTTGAAATCCAGCGTGTCTACTTGGGAAAGCACGGTGGGGATCACGAGTTCGGGGTCGAGCAAATCCCCTCCATACACCTCGCGGCTTGTGTTTGTACCGCTGGGTAAAACTAGGTAAGGATCAGGAGAGAGTTGGGGCAGTTCTTGCCGTAGGTCAGCGAGGGCGGCGGTGGCGTGAGGGGCATCGATCGCCCACTCTCCGGCAAAGGGAAACTCTCGCAGGCTGTGGCGCTCGTCTTTCATCAGTCTGAGGGTGACCCAGCCGTCGGTGATGTGCCCTGCCTGTCGCACCTTCGCATGATTAAACCGCACAAATTGGCTCTGTTCACTGCTTAGCTCTAGGGTTAGGTGTTCCTCAGAGCGCCGATCTGAAAGCAACGCCTCCACAAGCTGCTGGAAGCCAGCCTCCAACTCGCTGAGGTGTGCGTCTAAGGCATCGAAGTTGGAGTTTTCGCGGGTAACCGATGGATTCTGGTGAGGTGAGGACATGGTTAATTGCCCCCGCCAAATATTTCGACATTGGCAAAGGCGCAGACGGGGGAGCCATGCCCGACCGACATAATCTGATTGGGTTCGCCTTTGCCGCAAACGGGGGAGCCGAAAAGTTGCCAGGTGGAACGATCGCCCACTTGCACCAAATTGTGCCAAAACTCCAGAGTCGTTGCGCGGTAGTTGGGATTGCGGAGGATCTTCGTCAAGGTGCCATTTTCAATGAGTTGGGCATACTCACAACCAAATTGGAACTTGTGCCGTTGGTCATCGATCGACCACGAGCGAGTGGTGTGCATGTAAACGCCCTGCTCTACGGCTGCAATGATTTCTTCCAGAGTAGAAGTGCCAGGCTCTAGGTTTAAGTTGGCCATGCGATCGATCGGGGGCCGATTCCAGGAGCAGGCTCTCACACAGGCAACCCCAGGTACACCGCTTCGGGTTTGACTTTCCAATCCACCCAAACCTCGCACTAATTGCCCGTCTTTGATTAAATATTCGCGGGTTGCTGGCACGCCTGTGTCATCAAATCCATAACTGGCATACTCTTCAGGCAGAGTCGGATCAAAGGTGATATTCATCAACGGGGAGCCGTAAGCCAAATGTCCAAAGTCGCTCAATTTCACGAAGCTACCCCCAGCGTAGTTGCGTTCATCGCCCAGAATCCGGTCTAGCTCCAAGGGATGTCCGACGCTTTCGTGCAGTTGCAGCAGCATTTGGTCGGGAGCCAGAACGAGATTGGTGTTCGTGGTGGGACAGTCTTCGGCGCTCAGCAGTTGTACGGCTTGCTCTCCAATTCGCTTCACCCGATCCCACAAGTCTGAGGAGAGAAAATGCTCCATGCCGCCTTGGTAGGAACGGGCCAGCCAGCCGTTGTCGCTCCGTTGTTGGGTTCGTGTTCCCTCCTGAGCCGTTGCCGTGTAGTCTGTGGCGAGACGCAGAATTTTCTGGTAAACCTCTGAGCCATTGCTACTGAGAAACCATGATTCAGTCTCAGTAGTCGTAACCATCGCATTGGTTTTCACAATTTGGTCAGAGACTTTCAGCGTCTGGCAGATTTTTACCAGAACTTCGTTGATTTCTCCTGGGGTCAGCGCTGTGAAAGGTTTGAGAAATGGCGAGGTGTACTGCCCGACAACCTTAGGACGATCGGCAAGGGTGACGTGGTGGCTGGCATGGTGGCTGGCGACGATCGCACTGCGGTAGGCTTGTTCAGCCGCCCGTTGCAGGTGGGCTGGCTGGAGGGAGTTAGTTGCTCCATACCCCAATTGCCCATTGACTAGCACTTCCACCATTACGCCTTGGGTCAAGGACTGGCTATTTTGCTCCGGCAAGCTGTCCCGGACAGAGCGTGTCATTGTGACTTCCCGCACGCCTCGTAGTCCAATCCAGTCAGCGGGAAGATCGAGTGTAGCCAGGATTTTTGAGAGTTCATCAAGCATTAGTAGGTAGACGATTTTCAGGATTTAGCGTTGGTCATCGGTCATCGGTCATCGGTCATCGGTCATCGGTCATCGGTCATCGGTCATC
>JARCMD010000416.1 GCA_030248885.1 Leptolyngbyaceae cyanobacterium MP9P1.79
GATTTCTCAAAAATGTTGGTAATGACAAGCCTCTTGGGAGAGGGATTTAGGCTTCGACGTGAGCGCTCAGCCGAACGGTGAGGGTCTATACTGGCTGTGCAACAGGGTTTCCAGCACCTCCACAAAAACTGTCCAAAGTATTGCTGCCGTCGTGAAATCACAGGTTTATCAATCCAGGCTCCTTAGAAGCCCGTTAACCCTAATCTGTTATGAATGATAAAACGACTGAAGCAACGTGAAGAATTTACGCAATTGGCTACCGAGCCGCTGTAAATAAGTGTGTCTTCAATGTTCCCAATTTAATCTTCTAAAATCATTGATCTTCAAGAAAAATTTATGCGTGTTCAAGCCCGATCGTCCCTGCTCCAAAATTCTCGTATGCAAAATTCCGATCTGAGTGGTAAGAGCATACATGCCACATCCTGGACTCGTCACTGGAGTTGTTTAGCCCTCACTGGACTGCTGCTAACCGCCTGCACCGGCACCAGCGATGGCGGTGGCGATTCCCCCCAAGTGAAGCGGGATGGATTTGAGGTCAAAGCCTTAGTAGGGAGCGCCTTGGGGGATTTTTGCACCCAAGCAGCTGAAAAATTCAACCAGCAACAGCCCAAATTGGCTGATGGCAAGCAATTTTATGTCACCTGTGAAGCAAAAGGTAGTGGAGACGTGGCCACCAGCCTCATTGCCCTGGCGCAACGGCTGAAAGCTGGTTCCCTCCCCGCCGACTCCCCAGAATTTCCCACCCTGATTTCTGTAGACGGGGAAATTTATCAGAGTCAGGTGATTTATCAGATGAAACAAATCTTCCCAGGGCAAAACTACATTCCTGAAATTACCGATTCTCCCCTCCTCGTCAATAGCCCAATGGTGCTGATGTCCCAGGCAGACGTGGCCCAAGGACTGCGTAAAGTGGCTGATCCCCTCCAGGCGCTGGCTAAGGCAACCACCCACCGGGATATCGATCCCTCCGGCCCTCCCACCAAGATTCACTACGTCCAAACTGCGCCCACCCGCTCCAACTCTGGGTTGCAAACCCTGGTGTCCCAGTTCGCAGCGGTTTCTGGCAAGCGCCCGGAAGAACTGACTGTGGCTGATGTCCAACGCTACCAAACTCAGGTGCAGCAAATCCAGAAGAAGGTAACTCGCTATGGCGTATCCACCAACGCTCTAGCCAAGGCAATGGTGAAAAATGGCCCCTTCTGGGCTTCGGTGGGATCGGTGTATGAGTCGTCGGTTATTGCCGCCAACTCCAGTCTCCAACCCGGACAAGCTCGGTACGAGGCGATCTATCCCAAAGCGACTTTCTCGTCCAATATGCGGGCCATTTTGCCCCAAGTTCCGTGGGTCAGTGCCGATGAGAAAGCGGGGGCAGAAAAGTTCATCGCCTATTTACAATCCCCCGAAACCCAAACGATCGCCGCCACCTTGGGCTTGAGACCGGGGGTTCCTGGCGTGGCCCTAGGCAGCAAGTTCACCCCAGAGTTTGGTGTGAATCCCCAAGCCAGCTATGACTCTTACCGGCCGCCGAAACCAGAAGTGGTTGAAGCCATGCTGAAATCCTGGGCCCAATTTGCGAAGAAACCCTCTTTAGTCGTCGTCGTGGTCGATTCCTCTGGTTCGATGGGTGGAAATAAGCTGCCTGCCGTGCAGAGTACCTTACAAACCTACATCAACAGTCTGGGACCCCAAGACCAGATTGCCCTCGTTGATTTTGATTCTGAGATTCGTCCGCCTGTGCTAGCAGATGGCACTCCCCAAGGGCGCGATCGGGGACTCCAGTTTGTCAACGGCTTAAAGGCTGACGGAAGTACAAAACTCTACGACGCAACCCTCTATGCACGGGATTGGCTCCAGAAAAATTTACGTAAGGATGCCATCAACGCAGTGCTAGTGCTGACAGATGGTGAGGACTCTGGCTCTAAAACCCGGCTGAATCAACTTCAGGAAGAACTGCAAAAGAGCGGTTTTTCCAGTGATCAACGGATTGGATTTTTCACTGTTGGCTATGGAAGTGAAGGAGAATTCAACCCCGATGCGTTGAAAACCATTGCCGAGTCCAATGGGGGATATTACTCAAAGGGAGACCCAGAGACGATCGCCCGCTTGATGGGCGATCTACAAGTGGAATTCTAAAGATGAACCCTGTTCGTAACTACTCAGCCTGCCCATCCTTCGGGAAGCAAGCTACACCCTAAATCCCTCTCCCCAGGGAGAGGGACTTCAATCCGGCTCCCCTTCTCCCAGTGGGAGAAGGGGCTGGGGGATGAGGGCAGACTTTAAGTTGCACATCGCCTAACCCTATTCATTCAATCTAAAAATCAGGTTCAACCTCTGTATCTGTGATGGGGCAAACCCTATAAAACTCGCAAAATGAAATTCGCAAATCCACTTCATTATCCGATCGCCGTGTTAGTGGGAGCAATCGTCCTGATTGGAGGAGTGCGCTTCCTGGGCTTCCCCAGTCTGATTATGCTGCCAGCAGCAGCAGCAGTGGCCACGGGCGGGGCAGCCGTCCTCAAATCTCGTGAGCCAGAAATTCTAGAACTAGACAACCCAGCCCTAGAGCGAGAATTGCAAGCAGTGCGCCAGCAATCGCGGAGCTTGGTGGAAAAATCCACCGCCCTGCGGACAGAGGCCGCCAAACTGCTGACCGATGCCGGACAAATGGATCTTCTGGTGTCCGTGGAAACTGCCTGCAACCTGACCGCCGAACTGCCTAGCAAAATCGATCAGTTGGGGCGCAGGCTCCAAGGGGGCGATTCCCTTCTGGCAGTGAGCGATCTGCAACAACAACTCGCCGAGGTGCAGTCCCGGTTGCAAGGCAGTTCGGGCGTAGCCCAAGAGCAACTCAGTAAATTAGCAGAGAGCTTGGAGCGCAATATTCAGCTTGCTCGACAAGGGGAAGATGCCCGCCAAGCGCAAGTGCTGAGCCTTTCGACGTTAATTCTAGACTCGGCTGGGGTACTGCAAGAGTTGCAGAACAAGCTCCGCACTCTGAACCTCAACAACTCAGAACAAATGCAAGAGTTGCGATCGTTGTCCCAAGAACTCAGTTCCGCCCAATCAAATGTAGACATCCTAGTGTCTCGCTAAAGGTACAGGGTGCAGTTAGGATGAATTTCCTCCACGATCGCCCAAAAATCGCACCCTAAAAATTGCACAACTTATTCACAACCCTCTTGAGGTGATAGTCATGGCAAAACGACGCTCAATCATTCCTTCGATCGGCATCATTCTCGTAGCACTGGGTTTAACCTATGTGCCCCTCCCTGGCATGACACAAACCGTTGTCGTGGTCGCCGGGACTGAATTGAAGGAGCCACTGGAGGCACTGGAACCGAAATTCGAGCGCGAAAACCCCAACATCAAGCTAGAGCTAAAGTTCCAGGGTTCTCAAGATATGGTCAACAAATACGTTGACAACAAAAATGACTTTAAGCCAACAGTGCTGATCCCCGCCACTGGGGGTATTTTTCAGGAACTGAGCGATCGGTGGAAAGCCCAAAATAGCACCGACCCCTTCTACGACCAACCCAAACCGATCGCCAAAACCATTCTGGTGGCCATCGCCTGGCCCGAGCGCGGTAAAACGCTCTTCCCCGACGGGCGCTTTCAGTGGCAGCGGATAGAGCAAGCAATGCAAGGGCGCAGTTGGTCGGCGATCGGTGGCCCCAGCACCTGGGGCAGTTTTGACTTTGTGACCACTGACCCAACCCGCTCCAACAGTGGACAACTGACCTTGAGCCTATGGACGCAAGCCAAGCTCAATCGCAATCCTCTAATGGCAACTGACTTGAATGACCCCATCGTGCCCACCCTGTTTAGCCTAGTCAAGCGATCGGTCTACCAGCCGCCCCGCTCCACAGATATCTTATTGCAAGAATTTATTGCTAAAGGGCCCAATGATGCAGATGTGGCTACCGTCTACGAAAGTATCGCACTGAATCGTTGGCAACAAGCCGGGTCTAGTCAGGGTAAGCCTTACCAGATCTATTACCTAAATCCCACGATCGAAACCGTCTCCACAGCGGCGATCGTCCGGCGTGATGTAGATGACAACAATGCCAAAGCTGCCCGGAAGTTCCTGGACTTTTTGACCCAAACTCCACAACAGTCTGCCTTTGTGCAATACGGCTTTCGTCCAGTCATCACTGGCATTGACCTCAAAACTGTCCCCAATAGTCCCTGGAGTCAAAATATTCCTGGTGCCGAAACAGATTTAACGGTGCAACTGGTGCCATCCCCCGATCGCCCAGTCTTAACCGAAGTGATCCGCCAATGGGATCGCGCCCAGTAACGATCGTAGCTTCAATAACATAGAATATTCCACCCATGCGTAGGGGCGAAGCATCCGGCAGATAAGCGTTTGTGTTGACCGCAATCACTGCCCGGATGCTAAGTGCAAAGCACACGCTACGCGAACGCCCGTGCAAAGTTTATGCGCCGACATATTACTTGTATGCAAAATTTATCTGCAAGTCCCTCATCAGATTAAAGGAACGATCGCCTCGCGCACCAATTGGGCAGTGGCAGGAGCCAACAACACGCCATTGCGGTAGTGCCCCGTCGCCAACAGCACATTGGAATATCCCGACAGCCAATCAATCACGGGAGCCGATCGCCCCTCAGGACGCGGCCGTAACCCCGACCACGTTCTAATAACGTCTGCCTTCTCCAAAGTGGGACAGAAAGCAATGGCGTGTTGCATCACCCCCTCCAATCGCTGGGGATCGGGACTGGGATCACCTGACTCAGGGAACTCCACCGTTGCCCCCACCCAATAGTCCGCATTCCCCAAAGGAACAATATGCACATCCTCTCCAGTCATCACCGGCTGGTGCTGGGGACTTCCCAAGGGCTGCTCCAAGCGCAGATGCAAGGCTTGCCCTAGAACCGGCTGAATAGTTACGGATTGGTGCAAATTTGCCGTCAATTGGGTAGACCCCAAACCAGCAGCTACCACAACCCAGTCCACCGCCAGCGAACCGTTCGTCGTTTCTATCTGCCGCACCTGCGCTCGAGCGTCAGCCGTTGCCGCTGTTACAAATTCTGCGATCGGCTCACCAAACTCAAATTTCACTCCATTCCCCTGGCTGGCTGCCACCAATGCCTGGGTCAATGCCACAGGATCAACCTGGCGATCGTCAGGAGAATAAATTCCTGCAACCAGGCGATCGGCACTCAATTGAGGATACCGAGCCTGCACTTGGGCGATGTCCAAAATCTCCAACCGCCATCCCTGGGACTGCCGCACCTGGGCTAACCGTTGCCAACCGAGTAAATCCGCCGCCTCAAAGCACAGTGCCAAAATGCCATCCCGGTTGAACAGAATCGGTTGACCTGTCAGGGCTACCAACTCCGGGATCAGGGTTTCATAGCGCCGAATGCTTCTGTCGCGCAGCGTCCACGCCCTACCCTTGGTTTTGTGGCTAATCACTCCCATCAGCACTCCCAAAGCGGCTCCAGTTGAGGCTTGGGCGGGAGATTGGCGATCGAAAACAGTCACGCTCAAGCCGGGAACTTGGCTCAATTCGTAGGCGATTGATGCCCCCACGATGCCACACCCAATGACAACAACATGCTCCATAGATTAGAATGGCGGGCTAGACTACAGCATTCACAAACAATACTTGGGAATCTGTCGAGTCTACTAGACAAAGCCTGAAATATCGCTTATATTTGTTAAGCGCCATTGCGACTGCCTACCTAGGCTCCCACGAAACTTTGAATATTTTGGTAATCCTTTACGGGTTTCTCCAATATGCAGAGTCTCTGGTAGTATGAGTGCTGAATTACATCTTCCAACGAACTTGCCCTCTGACAAACGTGTTAGTTAAGCAGATTTTTTCAAGATGTATGAATGGTAGGTTATGGGGTGAACTGACTGATGAGATGGCTCCGCCAAGGCGGATCAAGTCTGGCTCAACGCTCTCTGATTGAATTCATTTGTGAATCAATGTGAGAGTGCAAAAAGGATACTAAGTGGTTTACTGCTAAAGTCCCAGCTAGACAAAGCAGCATTGACGACAGTACTTGATACTCACCTCGCGTGAGTGAATTGCTTGAACGCATTATGTCTTCAGGCAGCTTACTTCGGTAATTTTGTCTACCTCACTCTGAATCTAGGCATTTTGCAGCGTAGATGGTTGAGGAACGGGAAGGTCGGGAGAGGATGAGTTAAACTTTATCCCGCCTGGTTCCTTGTCTGGAATGAACTTTATTGGGTTTCACACCCTGAGTCTGTCTGGACTCTGGAGGCTTCCGTTTCATGGGTTGCAGAAACCTGTGACGATCGCCAGTCCTGCTGCCTCTACCCCGCCTGTTTCTACGAATTGATAGCGTTTGTATTAGGGAGACTAACTACCGTGTCCTTGGGTATTCTTGGCACCAAACTCGGCATGACTCAGATTTTCGATTCAGGGAAAGCGATCCCTGTAACCGTTATCCAAGTAGGTCCATGCACTGTGACGCAAATTAAAACTCCTCAAACTGATGGCTACTCTGCGGTGCAGATTGGCTTCAAGGAGGTGAAGGTGAAAGCTTTGAGCAATCCAGAATTGGGTCATTTGGCGAAGTCTGGAGCCTCTCCTCTACGCCATTTGCTTGAGTATCGATTAGAAAACGCTGCTGAGTTTTCTTTGGGACAACAGATTACAGCGGAGTCCTTCACCCAAGGGCAAGTCGTGGATGTCACTGGCACTAGCATTGGGCGTGGGTTTGCTGGCTATCAAAAACGCCACAACTTCAAACGGGGGCCAATGGCTCACGGTTCCAAAAACCACCGTGCCCCCGGTTCAACGGGTGCAGGGACAACCCCAGGTCGGGTGTATCCTGGAAAACGCATGGCAGGGCGCTTGGGAGGAACTCAAGTGACGGTGCGTAAGCTGACGATCATTAGAGTTGATCTGGAGCGCAATTTGTTGTTGATCAAAGGGGCGGTTCCAGGTAAACCGGGGGCATTGCTAAGTATCGTGCCTGAGAAAAAAGTGGGGCGATAGCCTTTTGGTTGCAAGTGAATTAATTGCATTGATTCAGTAACGATCGCGTTAACATCCTTCGGGATCAGCATCGCAGAGACGGGTAAAGCAGGCAGAGATTAGAGGGACAGATGGTTAGCTGTACAGTTAAAGATTGGCAGGGCGAGGAGTCGGGCGAGGCTTCTCTAGATCTACGAGTCGCTTCTGAAGCTAGCGCGGCTCACGTCGTCCACCGGGCACTAGTGCGCCAGTTGGCCAATGCTCGCCAGGGAACGGCCAGCGCCAAAACCCGTGCTGAGGTACGAGGGGGTGGACGTAAACCCTGGAGACAGAAAGGCACAGGACGTGCCCGGGCCGGTTCCAACCGATCGCCCCTCTGGAGAGGAGGTGGGGTGATCTTCGGTCCTAAGCCCAGGGACTACACCATCAAAATGAATCGTAAGGAGCGTCGATTGGCTCTGCGAACCGCGTTTCAAAGTCGCATAGACAGCTTAATTGTGGTGCAGGACTTTGCTGATCAGTTGCCACGGCCAAAGACCAAGGAACTTGTTGCGGCGATTGCTCGGTGGGGCATTGAGCCGGGAGCTAAGATCCTCCTGATTTTGCCGGAACGGTTAGAGAACGTCTATTTATCTGCTCGTAATATCGATCGGTTGAGGCTAATTTCTGCCACCAACTTAAATATCTTCGATATCCTGAATACTGACTACATCGTGACGACTCCCTCCGCCCTGGAAAAGATTCAGGAGGTCTACAACAATGACTAACTTTAACTCTCGGGACTTGGCAGATTTGATTCGTCGCCCGATCGTCACTGAGAAGGCAACCCGTCTGCTCGAAGAAAATAAGTACACCTTTGAGGTCATTCCCCAGGCAACAAAGCCAGAGATTAAGGCTGCAATTCAAGAATTGTTCAACGTCAAGGTTGTGGGTGTCAATACTTTGCGTCCACCCCGCCAGCAACGACGAGTTGGCAAGTTTATGGGTTATCGTCCCCAATACAAACGGGCGATCGTCACCCTCGCTCCCGGTGATTCCATCACGCTCTATCCAGAAGTTTAGGCAATTACTAGTTCTGATTTTAAGGTTTAACCTATGGGCACTCGTTCTTACAGACCTTATACTCCTGGCACTCGTCAACGCACGGTTCCCGACTTTGCTGAAATCACCCGCGATGAACCAGAAAAATCTTTAACTACTTCGGTTCATCGTCCTAAGGGGCGCAACAATCGAGGCGTGATTACCTGTCGTCATCGGGGCGGTGGTCATAAGCGTCTTTACCGGATCATCGACTTTCGGCGGGATAAGCACAGTGTTCCAGCCAAAGTTGTTGCCATTGAGTACGACCCCAATCGTAACGCCCGCATTGCCCTTCTGTATTATCGAGATGGCGAAAAGCGTTACATCCTTTGTCCCGCAAACATATCGGTCGGCACGGTGGTAGTGTCTGGTCCTGATGCACCGATCGAAATTGGTAACGCTTTGCCACTTGGAAATATTCCCTTGGGAAGCAGTGTGCATAACGTCGAGCTATATCCTGGCCGGGGAGGACAGATTGTCCGAGCAGCAGGGGCAACAGCTCAAGTCATGGCTAAGGAAGGTAATTTCGTCACCCTCAAGTTGCCCTCCAGTGAGGTGCGGCTGATTCGACGGGAGTGCTACGCCACTCTCGGACAGGTCGGTAACCTTGAAGAAAGGAACTTGAGTCTTGGGAAGGCAGGGCGCACCCGTCACCTAGGGCGCAGACCTCAGGTTCGCGGTAGTGTGATGAACCCAGTGGATCACCCCCACGGAGGTGGCGAAGGTCGCGCCCCGATCGGTAGAAGCGGGCCTGTAACTCCCTGGGGTAAGCCAACTTTGGGCTATAAAACTCGGAAGAAGAAGAAACTGAGTAACGCTTTAATTGTGCGTCGCCGTCGTAAGTCTTCTAAGCGCGGTCGGGGTGGGCGAGAATCCTAGGGTTTTCAATCCATCTAGGTTTTTCTCTCCCGTTACCAACGATTTTTGTTTCAGACCCTTCTACTTGCAAATTATCTTTTAAGGTGGATTATGTCTCGCTCTCTTAAAAAAGGCCCTTTTGTTGCCGATCACTTGTTGACCAAGATTGAAAAGCTCAATGCCAAAGGCGAAAAGCAAGTGATTAAAACGTGGTCTCGTGCGTCTACGATTTTGCCTCAGATGTTGGGGCATACGATCGCGGTTCACACAGGTCGGTTGCACCTTCCGGTGTACATTACCGAGCAAATGGTTGGACATAAGTTAGGTGAATTTGCCCCTACCCGCACTTTCCGGGGTCACTCGAAAAGTGACAAAAAGACTCGACGGTAGGGATGAATGATCATCGGTGCTATTTCTCTCATTAATGGTTAGGCACTGAAAGCAAGTAATATGAGGAAAATTTTATGGCTATAAGTACTACCCCAGAAGTGAAAGCGATCGCCCGTTATATTCGGATGTCACCCCACAAGGTGCGTCGTGTTCTAGACCAAATTCGAGGGCGATCGTACCGCGAAGCCTTAATTGTTTTAGAATTCATGCCCTACCGGGCGTGTGATCCTGTACTCAAAGTTCTGCGTTCAGCCGTGGCCAATGCTGAACACAACGCTGGACTCGATCCAGCCACCTTGATCGTCAGCCAAGCTTATGCAGATATGGGCCCCAGCTTGAAACGGTTTAGACCCCGCGCTCAAGGACGGGCTTATCAGATTCGGAAGCCAACCTGCCACATCACTGTGACCGTTGCCGCCCAAGAAAATCCATAAGCATTGCTTTCTCAAACCCTTAGACAAACCTGAACTCCGAAATAGAGGACGTATCCGTGGGACAGAAGATTCATCCAGTTGGTTTTCGTTTGGTAACGACGCAAGAGCATCGCTCTCGCTGGTTTGCTGAGCCAAAGCGCTACCCAGAAGTCTTGCAAGAAGACTACAAAATCCGTCGCTTTATTGAAAAGAACCTCAGCAATGCGGGGGTTTCAGAGGTGCGGATCGATCGCAAAGCCGATCAAATTGATCTGGAAGTTCGGACTGCCCGTCCCGGAGTTGTGGTAGGTCGAGGCGGTGCCGGGATCGAATTGTTGCGAGTCGGACTGCAAAAAGAGTTGGGCAATGAGGCTCGGCAAATTCGCATCAATGTTGTCGAAGTTGACAAAGTGGATGCGGACTCTGGATTAATCGCTGAATACATTGGTCAGCAGCTAGAGCGCCGGGTTTCCTTCCGGCGGGTTGTGCGCCAAGCCATCCAACGCGCCCAGCGAGCCGGAATTCAGGGGATCAAGATTCAGGTGAGTGGACGACTCAATGGGGCAGAAATCGCCAGAACTGAGTGGACACGGGAAGGCAGAGTCCCGCTGCATACACTTCGAGCAGATATTGATTATTCCTATCGCACGGCTCAGACGGTCTACGGCATCTTGGGAATTAAGGTTTGGGTGTTCAAAGGGGAAATTATTCCTGGACAGGAAGAGCAAGCTCCTACTCCTACCCAACCGCGCCGAAAGCAACAGCGCAGACGGCAACAGTTTGAAGATCGGTCTAACGAAGGTTAAGCCAATTCCAGGCTTCTAGCCCTTAAATTTATGGATATCGAGTCATGCTAAGTCCAAGAAGAACTAAATTTCGTAAGCAGCAACGCGGTCGGATGCGGGGTGAAGCCACCAGAGGTCATACCCTTAACTTTGGTGAGTTTGCTCTCCAAGCCTTAGAACCCGCCTGGATTACAGCCCGTCAGATTGAAGCCAGTCGTCGGGCCATGAACCGCTACATTCGTCGGGGTGGCAAAATCTGGATTCGCATCTTCCCAGACAAGCCTGTGACCATGCGTCCCGCCGAAACCCGGATGGGATCTGGAAAAGGAAATCCGGAATTTTGGGTGGCTGTTGTCAAGCCAGGTCGGATTTTGTTTGAAGTAGGTGGTGTTTCCGAAGCGATTGCACGAGAGGCCATGCGCTTAGCTGACTCTAAGCTTCCCATTAAAACTAAGTTTGTGATTCGTGAGGCAGCACCAGTGCCATCTATTTCAGTTGTTACAGATTCAGTTGTTACAGACGCAGAACCCAGTGCAGTAGAGGAGGTACAGAATGTCTCTTCCTAAGATGAAAGAAGTCAAGGATCTTGGTGATCAAGAATTGAGCGATCGGATTCTAGAAGTTAAGCGGCAATTGTTTGAGCTAAGGATGCAAAAAGCCACTCGGCAGTTGGAAAAATCCCACCAATTCAAACATGCCCGCCATCGTTTGGCACAATTGATGACCATTGAACGGGAACGGCAGAGGTCAGCGGAGTCTAGCAATACCCCAGAGTTAGTCGCTGTGTCTGTCGCAGAACAAGAGGAGTAGAAAACTATGGCTGTTAAAGAAAGGGTTGGATTGGTCGTCAGCGACAAAATGGATAAAACCGTGGTTGTGGCGATCGAAAATCGTTCTTCCCACCCTAAATACGGAAAAATTGTGGTTCGCACCAAGCGCTACAAAGTTCACGACGAAAACAATGATTGTCATGTGGGCGATCGAGTCCGCATTCAAGAGACCCGTCCCCTCAGCCGCACCAAGCGCTGGACAGTTATCGATATCCTCAACAACAAGGCTCAGGCTTAAATCCACTCAAGCTTATTCGAGAAGCAAGGAAACCTCCCATGATTCAACAAGAATCCTACCTCAATGTCGCTGACAACAGTGGCGCTCGCAAGCTGATGTGTATCCGAGTCTTGGGCGGTAACCGCCGCTACGCCGGAGTTGGCGATGTAATTATTGCTGTGGTGAAAGATGCCCTTCCCAACATGGCAGTGAAAAAATCAGATGTCGTGCGGGCAGTCGTGGTGCGGACACGCAAAGGACTGCGGCGGGACAGCGGCATGAGCATTCGCTTTGATGACAATGCCGCTGTCATCGTCAATGCCGATGGTAACCCCAGGGGAACGCGGGTCTTTGGCCCAGTTGCCCGTGAACTACGCGACAAGAGTTTCACAAAAATTATTTCTCTTGCTCCAGAGGTGTTGTAAATGAAAGGCAAAGTTCAACCGACTCCCGTGCGTCATCGGATGCATATCAAGAAAGGGGACACTGTCCAGATTATCGCTGGCAGTGACAAGGGCAAAATTGGTGAAATTTTGAGTACTTCTCCCCGCACCAGTCAGGTCGTTGTCAAAGGTGTCAACGTCAAGACAAAACACATCAAGCCTCGCCAAGAGGGAGAATCAGGGCAGATTGCCAGCATTGAAGCTCCCATTCACAGCTCTAATGTGATGCTTTATTCCACTAAGCAAAAGGTTGCGAGTCGGGTTTGCTACACCTTTGATGCTCAAGGCAGAAAGGTTCGGATGTTGAAAAAGACGGGAGAAGTCATTGATTAATTGCTGGATGAAAATTTGCTTTTTCATTCCACCAAGCTAGCTTCTCCGTTTTAACCAAATTGATTAGAACCAACGGCAAATTGCCTTAGTTCAAAGCTCAGATTTAACCGCCACCTATTCATCTACCTCTGACAAAGCCCAGAGGTTGTCAACGTAACGAAGTCACGCCATGCTATCCCAATCTCTCAAAACGACCTATCAAGACAAGATTGTTCCTAAACTAATCGAGCAGTTTAAGTACGTTAACGTCCACCAAGTTCCGAAAGTTATCAAGGTGACGATTAACCGAGGACTGGGAGAAGCCTCTCAAAATGCGAAGGCCCTAGAGGCATCCCTGAACGAAATGGCTGTGATTACTGGACAGAAGCCAGTTGTAACCCGTGCCAAGAAGGCGATCGCTGGCTTCAAAATCCGCCAAGGAATGCCTGTGGGTATCATGGTGACTCTGCGTTCCGATCGGATGTATTCCTTCTTGGAACGGCTGATTAACTTGTCTTTGCCACGCATCCGGGATTTTCGGGGTGTCAGTCCTAAAAGCTTTGATGGTCGGGGCAATTACACGATGGGCATTCGAGAACAACTAATTTTTCCTGAAATTAGTTATGACAGCGTTGATCAAGTTCGGGGCATGGATATTTCGATTATCACCACGGCTCGCACCGATGAAGAGGGGCGCGCTTTGCTCAAAGAAATGGGTATGCCATTTCGAGAGTAGTTTGACACGCTAACACTGATCCCTGTGGGTGGTTTTGTAGTAGAGGAAATTATGGCGGCTAACGATACAATTGCAGATATGTTGACGCGCATTCGTAATGCAAACTTAGCGCGTCATCAAACTACAGAAGTTCCAGCAACGAAAATGACGCATAATATCGCCAGAGTCTTGAAGGACGAAGGTTTTATTGCTGATTTTGAGGAAGTTGGAGAGGGCGTGAAGCGGAGCTTGACAATCTCTCTGAAATACAGAGGTAGAAACCGTCAACCCATTATCACTAGCCTAAAGCGAGTGAGTAAGCCGGGCTTAAGGGTTTACTCCAATCGCAGAGAACTGCCCCGCGTTTTAGGGGGAATCGGCATTGCCATTATTTCCACATCTAGTGGGATTATGACCGATCGCGAAGCTCGCCGTCAGGGGGTTGGCGGTGAAGTTCTCTGTCATATTTGGTAAGGTCAATTTGGGAGAGCAATCATAACTCAGCCCAATCTGTCAACGTTTAGACTCCGTAACGACTAGCTTCTGAATAGCGAAATACTAAAAGCAACTGGATAACGATCATGTCTCGCATTGGTAAACGTCCGATCCCCATTCCGCAAAAAGTCAGTGTCACCCTTGAAGGACAGCACGTTGTTGTCAAAGGCCCCAAGGGTGAACTCTCTAGGGTGCTGCCATCTGGGGTTGTTGTAGAACGAGTTGAGGAAACCCTAGTGCTTCGTAAGGAAGATGAATCTCGTTCTTCCGAGCAACGCCACGGTTTGTGCCGGACTCTGGTTGCCAACATGGTTGAAGGGGTTTCCCAGGGCTTTCAACGCCGTCTGGAAATTCAAGGGGTGGGGTATCGGGCCCAAATCCAAGGACGCAATCTGGTACTGAATGTTGGCTACAGTAACCCTGTGCAGATTGAGCCACCCGAAGGCGTGCAAGTTGCGGTTGAGGGCAACACGAATGTGGTTGTCAGTGGCATTGATAAGGAGATTGTCGGTAACACTGCCGCCAAGATTCGGGCAGTGCGTCCCCCAGAAGTCTACAAGGGTAAGGGGATTCGCTATTTAGGTGAAGTGGTCAGACGTAAGGCTGGTAAGTCAGGGAAGAAATAACTATGAAACTTA
>JARCMD010000417.1 GCA_030248885.1 Leptolyngbyaceae cyanobacterium MP9P1.79
AGAAGGCCCAAATTGTCGCCCGAACCGCCCCCCTGCCCCCCAATTCTGGGGGGTTCTGAGATTGAAGTCCCCCAGAATTGGGGCCTTAAAGCCTTTCAGTCATAGATGAAAATGGGGCAAGTGCAAGGTCTGGAGCATTTGTCAGACACTCTCTAAGCTTTTTAAGAGATGTCGGTAATGACAAGCTTACCAATCCCAGACTCACAAATTGAAACCTGACAAACCACTAGTGGTTCAGCGCCAAGGCACGGAGGCATGTCTGAGTGTCTCCGTGCCTCTGTGGTTTAAAAAAGTAAAGTGGTTCAAATTCGATCGCAATAAATAAAAAATGAAACAATGGCAAAAAATTGCTTTATACCTTGTTGCCGCCTATCTGGTGTTGCTGTTGGGGCCGATCGCCGGCTTTGACCTGCCGCGCATCATCACTGACATCACCACCAGTCCCCAAGTCTTGGTGCAGCAACTCTTGGTGGGACTGGTCAATGGGGCGATCATTGCCATCATTGCTCTGGGTTATACCTTGGTCTACGGCATCATTGAACTGATCAACTTTGCCCACGGCGACTTGTACATGCTGGGAGCCTTTGCTTCCTTGACGGTGCTAGGAGCCTTTGGAGTGCAGGATGGTGCGCCCTTGCAAACGAGCTTGATCCCAATGCTCATTGCCTTGGTCGTCTCAGCGCTCTTCTGTGCTGGGTTAAATATTGTGACCGAACGTTACGCCTATCGTCCCCTCCGTAATGCCCCCCGTCTGGCACCCCTAATTTCGGCGATCGGGGTTTCGTTTATCTTTCAAAACCTGGGTCTATTTTGGGGCGGGTTGATGAAATCCTTCCTGCCCATTTTGAAAACCACGAATGCCGCGACCCCCAAGCTGTTTCCTGACTTGCTCCCCCGCATTGATATCCTCAATGCCCTGGGGATCAAAACCAGCATTACCTTTACCACCAAGGATTTAACCGTCCTTGTCGTCGCTACAGTGCTGATGGTGGGACTCAACCTATTTGTCCGTTACACACGCTTGGGCAAAGCGATGCGAGCTACGGCCCAAAACCGAGAAGCCGCAAAAATCATGGGGATCAATGTCGATCAAATTATTGCCCTCACCTTTTTAATTGGTGGCGCACTGGCTGGCTCAGCGGGTTTGCTGGTGGGACTATATAACAATACGATCGTCTTCACAATGGGCTTCACCGCAGGACTCCGGGCTTTCACAGCCGCTGTCCTGGGTGGCATTGGCAATATTTCTGGGGCAGTGCTAGGGGGATTGCTGATTGGTGTCCTGTCTGCTCTGAGTGACCAATACCTCTCCAGCCGCTGGACTAATGCCTGGGTTTTCGCTGTCCTCGTGGTCATTCTGTCCTTTCGTCCCGGCGGGCTTCTAGGGGAAAACGTTCAAGAAAAAGTGTAAAGGGTTCGCCTCCTGAAAAGATGTCTAAGAAGTACTAAGGAGCAGGAATTAAATAAGTTGCAGAAGTTCGAGATTTACTAAGGGCGAAGCATTCGGGCGAACACTTTAGAACTCAATCAGTCCCGTTTACCGAATGCTTAGCCCCTACATTTGAACTATTGCATGTTATTAAATCCACGATCCTAAGTAGTAGGGAAAGTCCCTGAGTTCACGTTCTATGAGAAAATCGCTGAATCTTCAATAGACTTAGACTATTTAGCTATTGGTTAAATGTTTGATAATCTCTCAAAATTTTTAGCCCAGCAGTATTCTCAAGACTTTGCTGCTTGGCTGATTGGTGAACCGATCGCCCTAACAGAACTCAAACCGACAGAGCTTTCCCTCGAACCCATTCGAGCCGATTCAGTCATCCTGTTGAAATCTTTATCTGTCATCATCCATTCTGAGTTTCAGACCGACCCAGATGTAGATATGGGATTTCGGATGGCAGATTATGCACTGAGGATTTATCGCAAATTTCCCGATCGGCGCTTGGTGCAGGTGGTGGTTTATCTTCGGGAAACAAACTCTGAGGAAGTGTATCGCACCACCTTTGAGGCGAATAACTTCAAGCACGAGTTTCAGGTGATCCGGCTTTGGGAACAGCCCACAGAATCTTTTCTGGCTCGTCCAGGATTATGGCCCTATGCAGCGTTAACAAAAACACTCGATCGTCCGAGTGTGCTAAGAGAAGTGGCTCGACGAATTGATGAACTCGACGATCGGCGCGAACAGGCTAACCTGCTGGCAATCAGCGCGGTAATGGGTGGGTTATCCTTAGACAAGGATACAATTCGGCGCATTCTGAGGAGGAATCTGATGAAAGAATCTGTGATTTATCAGGAATGGGAGCAGGAAATCACTCAACGAGCTAATCAACAAGCGCGCCAAGATGAGCGAGAGACGATCGCCCTCAACATGCTCCAGGAAAATATGCCTCTAGAAGCGATAGTTCGCGTTACAGGACTCACGATCGCCCAACTCCAACAACTCCAAGCTAGTCAGCAACAACCCTAATCGCACTTCTGAACTAATGGGCGCATTCTGAGGAGGAATCTGATGAAAGAATCTGTGATTTATCAGGAATGGGAGCAGGAAATCACTCAACGAGTCAGGCAAGAAGTGCGAGAGACGATCGCCCTCAACCTGCTCCAAGAAAACCTGCCTGTAGAGACGATCGCTGATGTTGTAGGACTCATGATCGCCCAACTCCAACAACTCCAAGCTAGCCAGCCACCTAAAGACGGATGCATCCCAGTTTTGCAACCGCCCGATCCACCCTCACCCTAAATTCCTCTCCCTAGGGAGAGGGACTTTGAATTCCGACTCCCTTCTCCTTAGGGAGAAGGGTTGGGGATGTAGCTTGCTTCCCGAAGGGTGGGCGGATCGGGGATCTGCAAAGGTGAGATGTACTCCCTAAAGACTGCGTTGCAGCAACTCAGCCTGAGCCATTTTAGTGAGGCGTGTGACCTGTTCCAGTTCCAGCGGTTGCGCCAAACCATCCATCCCCAACCACAGCAAATACTCAATATTGCCCGCCGGGCCGACCAGCGGCGACCAGGTTAAACCCCAATATTGCCAACCTTGCGTGTGGGCAGCATCTAGCACTTGGACGATCGCCCCTGCCTGATCCCCCGCATCTCGCACCACCCCTTTTTTGCCCACTTTCTCCCGCCCCACCTCAAACTGCGGCTTCACCAACAGCACCACCTCACGGGGGGCTTGCAGCAACTGCCACAACGCTGGCAAAACCTTCGCCAGGGAAATAAACGATACGTCCACAACTCCCAAATCGGGGTAAGGTTGCCCCGTCTCGTATAGCTCCTCTGGCTTGAGATGGCGCAGATTGGTTCGTTCCCGCAACACAACACGGGGATCTTGGCGCAGGCTCCAGGCAACTTGCCCATAGCCCACATCCACCCCAAAAACTTGCTTTGCCCCAGCTTGCAGCAGACAATCCGTAAAACCGCCGGTGGAGATACCGCCATCCAAGCAAATGCGATCGGTGACGGAAACGGGAAATCGCTCGATCGCCTTCGCCAGCTTTTCGCCACCCCTAGAAACGTAGGGCGATCGGTGCTTCACCTGCACTTGGGCTAAAATATCGACCTCGGTGCCGGGCTTGTCCACCACCTGCTGATTGACAGTCACCTCTCCCGCCTGAATCAACCGTTGGGCCTGTTGCCGCGTCGGACACAGGTCTAGTTCCACCAACAGAGTATCGAGTCGCTGTTTTGCCAAGGCACTCTGCTAAAACGAGGTTGATGCTAAAACGGGGTTCCCGTGAGAAAAATAGTTAGAAAATGTTTGTAAATTAGCGCGTAGCTATACACTCGCCCCCTTTTCATGTATGCCTGAAAGGTTCTAAGCCCCAATTCTGGGCGACTTTGAACAAAGATAGCTCGAAAGCCCCCCAGAATTGGGGGGTTGGGGGGCGGATCGGGGCGCAATTTGTGTTTACAAACGGTTTCTTAGCCCTGGTAGGAGCGGCCGCCGCGATACAAACCGATCGCCAACGCCAAACCAGGTACAACGGCTGCAACAGCCATTAAGGGGCGAGAATTGGTCTGAATTTGCTGCATCAATGTGGGTTTCTGGCTATTCCGATACTTGGCAAAACGACAACCTTGAGTCGCTTGACTCGCTTGACCGAGGCTGAGGGAACCAGCGGCGATCGTAGCCACGGAGAGAATGATCAGTAGAGGAGCTTTAGGTGCCATGCAATGAGTCTCCAGTTAGCACGTTGGTTAAGGGCGATCGAATACCCGATCGCGCCCAGAGTTGCCCCCATTCTAAACAAGATTTCTGCTTGCTGTTCAAACCTGGCGAGGATGTTTGAAAAAAAGCGAATGCTGACGATAATCCTCACCCTAATTTATTGAGTGGTAGGATACGTGAAATCGTGAGTGTCCTTTCCAATGACCAATCAACTCTTTTACGGGGACAATTTAGACGTTTTACGCAAGCATATTAGAGATGAAACCGTCGATCTCTGCTACATCGATCCGCCCTTCAACTCT
>JARCMD010000418.1 GCA_030248885.1 Leptolyngbyaceae cyanobacterium MP9P1.79
GCAGGGGGGCGGTTCGGGCGACAATTTGGGCCTTCTGAGAGGTTTAGAATTCACATTTTTGAAAAATCTTCGATTTTTCAAAAATGTTGGTAATGACAAACCCCTTCTGGGAGAGGGGTTGGGGTGAGGGCGGTTCGGGAAAGTTGCACATCGCATAATACCTGTTTGAAACGTCCTATTTTTTTCCAAACATCCTCCTAAGATTTGATTCACTAAAATTCCGAGTCAACTGGATTTCTGATTTAAAAAGTAAAGCCATAGCCAATACCCAAAATGAAGCGGGCCCCGTCTCCGGCATTGCGAGTGATGTCTGTAATCGCGGGAGTGATGACGAGGGGAAGTCCACGAAAGGGCACGATCGACAACCCGATCGTCAAATCCTGTCCCGACCATTCGGCAATGGCATTGATTGGTTCCACCACCCGCAACGCCACACTGCCAAACGCTCCGACTGAGCTAACTCCCTGGTTAATATCCGACGGCGATCGAAACTGCCCGCCCCCCAAACCAGCGCTTAAGTAAAGGCGGCTTAGGGGCTGAGTAATGTCCTCATCGAGCCGAATTGCTTGGGTCACCACGCCATAAACACTGCTCCCCCCATCCGTTCCCCCAAAACTGACGGCATTTTGCACCCCTGCGGCAATATACAAATCTTGTGCGATGGCGCGGTTTAGCTTGAAACTGACCGTGCCGCCATCAAAGGGCCCACGCCGCAGGGTTGAAGTGGAAATCAAGCCCACATCCAGTCCCACAGCATTGATTGGGTCGCCCAAGCCAAAGTTGAAGCCGATTACCCCATCGGAGCGATCGGAGAACCGCGTCCGGGACTGAAACCCCGCCCCGATCGACACATTCCCCAATGCCTGAGTGTAGGCAGAGGGGGTAAGAATAGTGATCCCCGGCTGCGCCTCCCGATTCTCCGGGGTGAGCATTACAGGCAAAGTGGGGACTCGTTCTGGCTTAAAGGGCGGCTCCTCTGGGGTAATTGGCTGAGTTCGCAACGTGGGGGACTGTCCAGCCTCTCCAGGCTCTGCGATCGGATTTTGGGTCAATCTCACGGGAATCTCGATCGGATTTTCCAAGGGCTGGGTAAACGTGGCAGGCACAGAAGCTAGGGAACCAGCCCGCTCCATCTGGTCAAATCGCTCCACGACTGGCTGATCCCCATAGATCACCTCCACCACAAATGCAGCTTTGGGGTTGGGCTGGCTAGCGGGATCAAGGTCTGATTGAGGGGTGGCAACGGCAGCTTGGGCAGCTTCAGCGACTGCCAGGGTCGTGACTCCTACCAAGCTGGAAATCAACAGCCGTGAGGCTAATTGAGTGATGGGGTGATGAGGTGATGGGGTGATGGGGTGATGGGGTGATGGGGTGTGTAGATCACTTCCGTCACGAAGGATAGCGATATCGATCGATGGTGAGTTCAGGAGTAAAGCGGATTGCGTTAAATGTGTCCTGGTGTGCGTCGGTTGCTGATGCAGTTGCTCTACCTGGGCACGATCGTCCCCTCCTGATTTCGGTTTTTCCCCTATCATTGCAAACCCACTCCCATCCGAAGTTTTAGTCAAAATTACACCACACTGACTTCTTATCCCGGTGACACAGGACTGATCCGGAAGGATGACAATTGGGCAGTGGGGGAGTCAGAAAGTGGGGAGGCGATCGATGACAATGCCCCATAACCCATAGCAGGAGAGGTTAAACTTTGGGAGAAAGGGGCTAGTGCAGCTTGGCAGAAGTTTCTGACCAGTTAGAGGATAGTTTTGAGTTTTGAGTTTTGAGTTTTGAGTGCTGCTCAGTTATTTCTACCAGCCTGCACTAATTGAATCTCGATTTAAATCTCGATCGACCACTCCTTAGTTGAATTTGGGAAACCCTATGACCACTAGCAAAGACACTATTTTTGAGCGCTTCCTGTCTCCTGTATTTCAGCTATTGATCGATCAAGACGCACTTCGCAAACTTTACGAAAGTGTTGACTGGCAGGTAGCTAGCGATCGGTTCCGTCGGTCAGATATTGTTTACCCCAACTACTACAGCAGCCAAAACTTCCACGGCATTGAAGGTGGCTACCTGAGTCCCCGTGCGGCACTCTCCTACGATCCCATCACGCAATACGCCCTGCTACCCAACGAAACCATGGTGCGCCAGTCCCTCATTGCCGCTGTGCAAGGGCAACCGCGCCGCATCCTAGATCTGGGCTGTGGTACAGGCTCCACAACCTTGCTCTTAAAACAAGCCTTCCCCGAAGCAGAGGTCATTGGACTGGATTTGTCGCCCTACATGTTGATCATGTCCGACATCAAAGCCCAGCAAGCCGGACTCACCCTGCAACTCCGCCACGGACTTGCTGAGCAAACTGGGTTCCCCGATGCCAGCTTCGATCTCATCACGGCTTCCCTGCTCCTGCACGAGTTGCCGCCCTCCGCGTCCCGTGCTGTGTTACAAGAAAGCTACCGCTTGCTAACCGTGGGCGGTGAAGTTGCCGTGTTAGATGGCAGTCAACAAATGCTCCGGCAGGTCGGTTGGCTGAACAATATCTTTGAAGAACCCTACATCGATCGCTATGCTGCTGGAAGTGTGGATGCCTGGATGGGAGCGGCGGGCTTCGGTGTCGTCAAAACCCAGGAATTGTGGTGGATGCACCAAGTTACCCACGGAGTTAAACCCGCTAAACATAAAGACCCAGAAGCCGCTACGGTAAAGCTACGCTCTGCTTCTGTCCTCTCCAACTCATCCCCCAACGATTTCGACTGGCAAAGTGCAACAGCATAGTGCAGCTTGCCAGAAGTTTCTGACCCGTTAGAGGGATTATTTTGAGTTTTGAGTTCTACCCACTTACTTCTGCCAGCCTGCAATAGAGCCATGGGTCATTAGCATGGATCATTAGATATTAGGATGCGTTGTTAATCTGGCTAGACAGAGCGATCCATTACGGCATCCCACCCCACCACTCCTCCACCC
>JARCMD010000419.1 GCA_030248885.1 Leptolyngbyaceae cyanobacterium MP9P1.79
CATCCGGCAGACAAGCCTTTGAATCGACCAGAAGGTCATTGCCCGGATGCTAAGTGCAAAGCACACGCTCCGCGAACGCCCTTCCGGTGCCTGGTATAAACTTTTCTAGAAATCTCCTTAACAGTTGCCTTTGCCCTGCTTTATGGAGTATTCAAAGGTTATACCAGCCATTAACTACATCAGTTAACTACATCAGTGATTACAGGGGTATGGTTTCATGCAGTTATCTCCGACTGAAAAAGATAAACTTTTGATTTTCACTGCCGCATTGGTCGCCGAACGGCGGAAAAATCGGGGGCTGAAACTCAACCATCCAGAGGCGGTAGCCTACATTTCAGCCGCCATTTTAGAGGGGGCGCGGGATGGCAGAACCGTGTCGGAGTTAATGAGCTACGGCAGAACGCTATTGACCAGAGAGGAGGTGATGGAGGGCGTACCGGAAATGATTCATGATGTGCAGGTGGAAGCAACTTTCCCTGATGGCACGAAGTTAGTCACGGTTCATGACCCCATCCATTGAAAGTTATCAGAGTCATTGAACAAGGGACTTGAGCCAATTGCCTACTCAACTTACTTCTATAAACCTTCTATTACTAGGCGATGTGCAACTTTCCCGAACCGCCCTCACCCCAACCCCTCTCCCAAAAGGGGAGAGGGGCTAAGATTTGGCTCGGCTCCCCTTCTCTTAGTGGGAGAAGGGGCTGGGGGATGAGGGCAGACTTTAAGTTGCACATCGCCTATTACTTCTATAAACCCCTAATTCTTTGAACACATAGAGGTCATAATGATTCCAGGTGAAATTTGGGTGCAGGATGGCGAGATTGAACTGAATGTGGGTCGTCCTACAGTGACTCTAAAGGTGGCGAACAGTGGCGATCGTCCCATCCAGGTGGGGTCTCACTTCCATTTCTATGAAACCAACGCAGCGCTGCAATTCGATCGCGAAGCAGCACGGGGAATGCGGCTAGATATCCCAGCAGGGACAGCAGTGCGGTTTGAGCCAGGTGATGAGCGAACTGTGAACCTGGTAGCCCTGGCAGGCCTGCGGGAAGTTTATGGTTTCAACGATCGGATTAATGGCAAGCTAGACGGCTCTGAGAGTGATGGGCTACTGGGATAGCTAGCGATCGGCATATGTCCCTCACCCCCCAGCCCCTTCTCCCAAAAAGGGAGAAGGGGCTGGGGGATTGAAGTCCCCTTCCCCACTTGGGCTGACCATTACCAACATTTTTGAGAAATCTTCGATTTCTCAAAAATGTAAATTCTGAACCCCAATGCCTTCGTTACTCATTGTCAATAAGTAATGATTGTTGAAAACAAAGTCAAGCCCTAAAAGCCTTATTGTGTGAGCTTTTCAAGAGATGTTGGTAATGACAAGCCACTTAGGAGAGGAATTTAGGGTGAGGGTTGCAAAAGTGAGATACTCCCGCACAGGCGTTACGTGCAAATCATAATTTTGCGCCTGACACAGCGATTCAAGCTGTTGCTCTGGCACGTAGGAAAAACACCGACGAGGCACGACTTAATAGGGTTTTGTCCCAGCTACCAACTGCCGCCCGCGAATTCTGGTGTCCAAAATAACGGCAAAATTAGACATAATGGAGAGTATCCATTAGCGGTGACAGGTCATGAGAAACCTAAAGTCGTCTGTCAAACTACTGGACTACTGCCAGGAGAGCGCCTCGGATCAGATTGTGCCCCAACCTGCGGTTCTAAGGAGTTTGGGATGGGATGGTTTGCATCTTGAACTGCATCAACAGCCCACCTTCGCCACTGATAAACATCACCACACCATGCATGTATTGGCTTATGGGCTAGTTGGCTTGTCCCACCGAAATGCGCCCGGGGTGCGATCGCTCGACGGCAAGCAGGTGCGCGAAAGACGGAGTGCTGGAGACATTGCCATTATTCCAGCGGGAATCACGCATTCCTAGCTGGGATGCTCCGGCTCAGTTTATGGTGCTGGCAGTTGACCCAACGCTTCTAAAACACGTTGGACAGGACTGGGTGAACCCGGATCAGATTGAACTCTCACCCCGGTTTATGAGCGAATCCGATCCATTTATCCAGGGTATTCTGTCTACCCTCAAAGAAGAAGCTGAGGTTGGAGGCATGGGGAGTTGTTTGCTGATAGACAGCCTTAAAACCGCATTAGCCGTTCATTTACTCCGAAGTTATTGTGCGACTCGTCCCAAACTCTCCAGTTACTCTAATGGTTTATCTTCAGTTACGTTAACGCTGGTGAAAGAGTATATCAACCATCATCTCCATCAAGATTTGAGATTGGAGGAAATTGCAGCGATCGCCCAAATCAGCCCCTATCACTTCCTGCGCCTATTCAAGCAAAGTATGGGTATCACACCTCACCAATACATTTTGCAGTGTCGGTTGAATCAAGCAAAACACCTGCTGCAACACAGTGAGCTAAGCATCGTCGAAATTGCAATTAGAACTGGCTTTTGCGATCAAAGTCATCTAACTCGCTACTTCAAACGCATGATGGGCACTACACCCAAACACATGCTGCAACTGCGATCGATTTCCGAGCGATCGCAATAATATCCTAAACCTTCGCAACTTTTTCCTAGAGGTTGGATGCACCAACTTTTTACAGTAGGAGCAGACTTTATAGGAGAAGGAAGATGCAAATTGAGTAAAGTGTTGCGATCGTCCAGCAATTATCCATTCAACCCATGACGGTTCCACTCTGGGGATTGGGCATTTTCATTATCTGGACGATCGTGGTTGTGGTTCTCTTACTGGCAGCGAGAATTCGGCATTTAGCCGCAGGAGGTAGCCCCAAGGAATTTGGAGTGATCAATGACAATAGCTTGATGTGGAGATTGTTTAGAGTCCAAGCTAACCTGGTCGAAAATCTGCCGCTGTATTTAGGAGTCGTTTTTCTCCTGACGGTACGAGGAGTATCCGGAGTTATGGTCGATTTGTTGGTCAGTGTCTACATCACGTTCCGACTTTTGCACTCCATTGTTCACATTGTAGGTGCTGACCCCAGGCTACGGATATTAGGTTTGGCGATTCAATTCAGTTGTTTGATTAGTCTGATCGTTCTAGCAATCTTTCAATCAAACCCTGGGTTTGGTGATCGTGGGTTGCTTGGGTGAACCGATGCATCGATTATGCTGCCAAAGGCAGCATAATCGATGATGATGTACTCTAAAATCCCCAAATCCTCGTATTCTGCCAGTTTGGTTAGGTAATCATCCTTCCAGTTGTTGCTAACAACCTCGATCGCACCTAGTGGCGGAGTGTAAGCAGCGGCAGAGCTAGAGCCACTTTTCATTTTTTCATTCGTTGCTATTCTTCTTTAGCGAATACCACAATATCGGCTTTCCGACTTCGTTCCTTTTCACCTAGTTCTGTTTTCAACCGCATCTGTTTAGACTGCCGGGGCACATGAGGTGAACTATTTTCTTGACAACAGTTCTCCAGATAGGTGTAAAGCCGTTCGATCAAATCCTCATGATTTGCATTTGGCTAAGATGATGGCACAGGAACTCAATCAACTAACTCAAAATCTCTGCCTGAGCCATCGTCCCAAGCTAGAAGTTCTTCAAATGTCAGTAGGTTTTGCATGACGGGTGCATATATGGCGATCGTCCTACCTATTGCCTACTTCAATGATGGCTCAAATCCTTCACCCTCACGAAATTGCTTCTCTGAATGTCAGAACAGCTTCTAGCCAGTCTATTTCGCCTGCTAAAACACACTTGGCAAGTAAATCAAGGTCTAAATTTGCCAATTCAGGAATCTGACTTTTGTAGATTCTGGTGTACCCGTTTTCCCCCAAGCGGTGCAGGGTGAAAACTCCATCTTCCCAAAACCAAACTTCAGGGACACCTAACGCCTGATACCGGTTCAATTTAGTGGCAGAACCGCTTGTAAATATCACTTCAATGGATAGGTCTGGGATAGGTTTGGCTTCTCCAAAGCAGTAGGATTCATCTGCCTCGGCAGAGGCTACCCCTTCCTGCTCCTGGGTAATAGAGCCAGTAGGAACCACCCTAATTCTCCAGTGTAAAAAGAATGCTTCAAGAAGAGAGCCGATGATTGTCTTAAAAATTTCGTGTGGTTGCCCTGGCATAAATACTTCAACGACTCCTTCGTAAAAGGACAATCGCACACCGGGAGAGCCTTCTAAGCCTTTCTGAATATGTTTGAACTGTTCCCAAGTGCGATCGGAGTAAACCGTTATCTTGTCTGCTGCTGATTTTGGTTTTTCAAGTGCTTGAATCATAGCGTTCACCTTATGTGTGCGTAGCACGTCTCGTCCTACCTATTGCCTACTTCAATGATGTCTCAAACTCTTCGACTGAGGGCTTTCTCGATCGCAGCCCTTACCTGAAACTGAAATGGCTCAGGATCTTGAAGCATCGGATGTTATTTCTCCATTTGCTTCTGCTTTAGCCACTTCTTCTGCAAGAACAGATTCAATCAAGTTGCTCAAACTTCTCAAGTGAAGTTCTGCTAATCTTTCCAGCTTTTCTTTGATTTCTGGTTCACAGTAAGCAACCAGTTTCGCTTTATTTGTTGCTACATCATTAGACTACATACACTTTATATCTCTTTGGGGTACTTTATAGCACTCACCTTGACCTAAGTGTACATACTCTATTCAAACTGTATGCTACTTCTCACTCACCGTCTGACCTCTTCGACGAACTCAACTTAGAAGCCTACGAATTATGTTTGAACACCCTCCAGCATCTACCTTTTCAGCCTCTACTGAATCGACTGCCACTTCCAAGCGAACACCACTACAACCTCTCATGCCACGTCCCACGAAGGTGGCACGACCTCGCGCCCATCACCCAGTGGGGTGAAACGCCCCACTATCTAACTCCGTCGTAACCACTCAGGCTGTTAACTCAATGTCGAGCCGCCCTCATCCCCTAGCCCCTTCTCCCAGTGGGAGAAGGGGAGCCGGATTGAAGTCCCTCTCCCTGGGGAGAAGGATTTAGGCTTCGACGTGAGCGCTCAGCCGAACGGTGAGGGTAGGCTGAGTAGTTATGCTCCGTCAAAGAATGTCTGACGACTCCCCGTGAATTTAGGGTTGATCCTGATTTCAGAATCAACCTCTAAGACTGCGCTTGCTCTGAAAGAATCCGTTCCGCTTGAGCAATACGACGCACACAAACTTGAATCGCTAGCGACCCGCATCAGGGAAATAATGGTACATTTGAACTGAATTATTAGTTCTTGAGGTAGCTGCTATGTCCGCTTTGCCTTTACTCGCTGAGTACAACTCGCTGGTGCAGCAGCATCAAGAGCAGTTCAATCCAACGATCGCTCAACTCCAAGTGTCGGTGGATGAGATGTTGCATCAACTCCGACAGCAAGAGCAAGCGTTGGTCGCTGCTCAAGCTCAACAGTTGGAACTGCTTCAAGCTCAACTAGGTACCGACGCGCGCTGTCTACTCAATTCTGCGGAGCTACAAGCTTTTGTGGCTGAAGTGCAGGCAATTCCTATCTCATACCCATGGGAACGACGAGAACCTAAGCCTGAACTCAATGCGGATTCTGCTCTCTGGCACTTAGCTCAAGCTACTTTCATTGTTGCTGTCCGAGATCCTACGAACACGGTTGATCATGATGGCTACGATGATGAGCGCACTCATTCTACTTATGGTTATGCGGTGACGATTCAAGTGGGTGATCAAACTAAACGTCTTGAGGTGCTAACTCATCGGGTCTACTCTCCGATCGACCAGCGGGATTATGACTTGCGGGATCAACTCAATTTCTATGTTGAGTATGATGTAGCAGAACTACTGGAATTGCAGGGGATTGAAAAATCAGTTAAGTCTCAGCTAGCGCGAGAAATCAGCTATTTGCTGGGCTGTGCAGTTCGCTTACTCTCGCTTACGCCGCACAGGATAGAGTTTCACTATCCCATCTCGGAGGCACTGGCATGAATCCACTTTGGGTTAGCCTATCAACCTACGGAGGTGGCACGACCGCAGAAGCACTAGCTGTGCTATGGGCAGCAGGTGTGCGTCAGGTAGAGTTGGCGATCGGGGTTAAGCCCAGCCCAGATACGGGAGAGGTGCTGCGGCACTA
>JARCMD010000072.1 GCA_030248885.1 Leptolyngbyaceae cyanobacterium MP9P1.79
GGATTTAGGGTGAGGGTGGATCGGGCGGTTGCAAAACTGGGATGCACCCTATCGCAACTCGTCAAAACCTGTTGCTAAATCGCATTAGGAGATTTCTGAGAACGATTTTACCCTTGTAGGGGCGAAGCCTCCGGCAGATAAGCCCTTGAATCGACCAGAAGCTAATTTCCCGGAGGCTAAGTGCAAAGCACACGCTCCGCGAACGCCCTTCCGGTGCCTGGTATAAACTTTTCTGGAAATCTCCTTAGTACTCGATCAGAGTCACGATCGGCACATCAGGTAAGCGCTTCCGCCCAGCAAGTGCCTGTAATTCGATCACAAAAGCAAAACCTACCAACGTGCAGCCCGCTTTTTCTATCAGTTGAGCCGTGGCACTAGCTGTCCCTCCAGTAGCGATTAAATCATCTACGATCAGCACTCGACTACCGCTGGGCAGCGCATCTTGATGAATTTCCAGGCGATCGGTGCCGTATTCCAACTCATACTCCACAGCATAAACGGCTGCGGGAAGTTTGCCCGGCTTACGCACCGGAATAAACCCAATCCCTAGCTCATAGGCGAGGGGAGTGCCAAAGATGAAGCCCCGTGATTCCATGCCAACAATGTAATCGGGTGCAAAGTCCCGACATTTTTCTGCTAGAGACTTAATCGTGTACTGTAATCCCTCAGGATTTCTTAGGAGCGTAGTAATGTCACGAAATAAAATTTCGGGCTGTGGAAAATCGGGGATGTCGCGGATTAAAGACTTTAGATCCATAGGGGGTTCAATGACGATCGCTCAAAAATTAGGGACTTTCGGTAAGAGTATCTTTCCACAGTTTGATCAACCCAAGCGTTACCCACGACCCAAAACCTTAGAGATTTCCACAAAATTCGCCTGCCTTGTTAAACAACTTCAAGTCACACCTATGATTTAAAGGTGTTTGATTTACTGGGTGCTGTGCCTAGCCGTTAGCTGCGATCGATGGGAAGCCCAATCAGCAAAGAGGCTTTGGCGGGCATTATGCAAATTCTGTTGGTTCATCTATCAAACCTATCTGAAAATCCGTTAGAATACTTACCCTGTCTAGGGTAGAGTGAAATTTTAGGGTTGTTTAACTCCAAGGCAACTTAAGTAAGCTAATTCAACCCATACAAGCGATCGCACTCCAAACGCTGGATTGCCCACTCCGCATCCTGAACTCTGCACCACTCATTATTCCTTACCTGCTGAAACTCTATGCTGCTGAAATCTACGACCCGCCATATCCGCATTTTTGCTGCTGAAGTCACAGACGACGAGCTGATCCCCAGAGAAGATGTATTGACCCTGGATGTTGACCCCGATAATGAGTTTCTTTGGAATGAAGCTTCATTGCAAAAGATCTATCGCAAATTTGACGAATTGATCGTTGCCAACGAGGGAGTGGAACTAACTGAGTACAATTTGCGTCGAATAGGTTCAGATCTGGAGCACTATATACGATCGCTTCTTCAAAGTGGCGAGATTGGCTACAATCTCGACAGCCGTGCCTTGAACTACAGCATGGGGTTACCTCAAGTTGTGCCTAACTAGACGCATAAATCTAGACTCATAAATCTAGACGCATAAATTTGGGATGTAGGTGAAGGTAAGGTGGCTGTACGGGATGTTGGGAATTTTCCCCAAACCTTGCTACAGTATCAAATTCGTTATCTTTAAGTTCTATAGAATCAGGGTAACTACTCAGGCTGCCCTCACCCCAACCCCTCTCCCAGAGCGGGAGAGGGGCTAAGACTTGAGTTCGGTTCCCCTTCTCCCTGCTTGGAGAAGGGGCTAGGGGATGAGGGCTGTTCGACTTTCGGCAAGAGTCTGAGTAGTTACGAATCAGGTCTATTGAACTGAGTTCAACCATCCTCTCAAATCTAGGCGTTTCGTTTTAAGTTAGGGCAAGGCTATGGCTAAACGGAGTCAGTCCTCCTTCCGTCGAATATTGCTCTCTCGCATTTTATTACTCAGCATTCCTGTATTGCTGCTTGGGGAGGTCGTTACCTATCGCAAAGCGCGCTCTGCTTTGCTGGAAACATCTCGTCGTAATTTGACTGAGAGTGCGGTACGAAAGGGGAGAGATATTCAAGAAGCAATCTCCGCACTGCAAAAAAACTTGCTGTTGGCTAGCGAAGCCATTGAGTTGAAGGCAGATCCAGGAACGGCTCAAACATTTTTAAGTCGGCTTCAGCAGGACTTACTTTCCCCGATCCAATGCATTCAGCTAGCCGCAATACAAACTGGGCAACCGATCGCTGATACTTGCACTCCCTCTACCCAAACCAACTCTGAGCAGGCAATTCCTTCCCAAAGTCAGTCTGCTCAGCGCCTCCATACTCAGCTTTGGTCACCTAAACACCAAGCTTTCCTCAAACGAGCGGCTGTTTACATTACACCTGCCCGCAATGCGCTAGAGCGCAGCCAAAATAACTCCGACAGCCAACTCAGGCTGATTTTGAGTGTCCCTGTTTATAGCCAAACGGGGGAACTTCGCGCAGTGTTGAGCATTCAGACTTCACTCCATCAGCCAAATAATGACCAACCAGGATCTTTGTCGGGTTCTACAGTCGTTATTGACCAAAATGGCACGATTCTGGCACATCCACAGGTTAACTGGATCGATCGCAACATTATCCAAGAGGATGACGCTATTCGCCTCCAAGACATCGTCACTAATGCCTTAGAGACGGGTAAGCCTGACGTGCGGCATTTGTTCAACTTTGAGGAAAAGCGCGGGGAATGGCTAGCGGGCTACAGTCCTATTCAGGTACCCATTTCCGGAGAGCCAAACTATAGATGGGTTGTTTTAGCCGTCACTCCGCTAACGAATGCACTTTATGGCTTGGAGGAAATTCAACAAATCCTTTACACGTTGACGCTGGGACTCGTGGCGACGATTTTGCTGGCGACGTTGTATGTGGCTCACGACCTCTCTCTACCCTTGGAGCAATTGGGCAACTACGCCCTGTGTATTCAGCAACGACATCGCAACCGCCTTGAAGGAAAAGACATCAAGTTAGAACTCCATGCTCCTGAGGATGAGTTATCTGCCTCAGACTGTTCTAACTTTGAACAAGCTCCCAAGGATTTTAAAATTTGGGAGATGAATCAGCTAGCCGTCGCCCTTGACAGCATGGTGAAGCAGTTAGAGGAGCGGGCCCAAGAACTGGAAACGGCATGGCGCGAAGCAGAGGCAGCCAATCGGCTCAAAAGTGAGTTTTTGGCTAATACATCCCATGAATTGAGAACGCCGTTGAATGCCATTATTGGTTGCTTGCGTTTAGTGCGGGATGGCTGCTGCGACGATCGGGAAGAGGAGGTTGAGTTTCTGCAACGGGCAGATGAGGCAGCCATCCATTTGTTGAATGTGATTAATGATCTGTTGGATATCGCCAAGATTGAATCGGGGACGCTCTCGATTACGATGGAGCCAATTAATGTACATCATCTTGTCGCGGAAGTGATTAATCTCCAGTCCGTTCACATCCAACAAAAAGGGTTGAAGTTGGTGTTACCCGATTTAACACAGCCGATCGATGTCTTGGCAGATCCGGCCAAGCTGAAGCAGGTGTTGCTAAATGTAGTTTGTAATGCTGTTAAGTTTACGGAGCAAGGTCAGGTGGCGATTGAGACCTGCATTGAAGCGGTGCAGCCAGGGAAAGCCAATGGCTCTAGTGCTAGTCTCTCTGGGCGGCAAGTCGTGGTTACTATTCAGGACACAGGAATTGGAGTTGATCCAACCCAGCAACCTAAATTATTTCGCCCTTTCGTGATGGCTGACGGCTCATCAACCCGCAAATATGAAGGGACAGGGCTGGGACTAGCCATTTCCCGCAGTTTGATGGAATTGATGGGCGGCACTATCACCCTACATAGTGCTGGGAAAGACCAGGGTACGACCGTTGCTGTGGTGTTACCTGTGATCGAGGCGATATCTGACTCCCACCCTGCCCCTGTTGCAGAGGATGCCTCACTTTCAGCTACGGCAGCGATCGATCGTCCTACAAATCCTCGTTTGGAAACCCGTCAAGCATAAATTTTTAAAGTAACTACTCAGCCTACCCTCATCGTTCGGCTGAGCGCTCACGTCGAAGTCTAAATCCCTCTCCCTAAGGAGCTTGTCATTACCAACATCTCTTAAAAAGCTTGGAGGGTGTCTGATAAATGCCCTAGACCTTGCACTCGCCCCCTTTTCATGTATGCCTGAAAGGCTTTAAGGCCCCAATTCTGGGGGACTTCGATCTCAGAACCC
>JARCMD010000420.1 GCA_030248885.1 Leptolyngbyaceae cyanobacterium MP9P1.79
GAGCATCTCAGTTTTGTGGAGGATACGCCAAAACCCCCTCATCCCCCAGCCCCTTCTCCCAAAAGGGGAGAAGGGGAGCAAGATCCAAGTCCCTCTCCCTACCTGGGAGAGGGATTTAGGGTGAGGGTTGCAAAAGTGAGATGCTCCCGATTTCTGAGAAAGATTTTACCCTTGTAGGGGCGAAGCCTCTGACAGATAAGCCCTTGAATCGACCAGAAGGTCATTGCCCGGAGGCTAAGTGCAAAGCACACGCTACGCGAACGCCCTTCCGGTGCCTGGTATAAACTTTTCTGGAAATCTCCTAGTAGTCTGTCAGTCATTAATTGACGGGTAGCTGAAAGCCGGGAGGTTAGTGGGAGTTAAATTTTGAGGGTCTTCGACCCCTCAAAATTTTCTTGACAGAACACTAGGCAGCCGACGCAAAGGACTGAGCCGCAACAACCGATCGGTAATACCGTTGTAACTGGCGTGTGGCAGCGGGCCAGCCCCAGCGTTCTGCTTCTTGGCGGGCATTGTCGCGTAGGGTTTCCCGTTCCTCAGCCCGATCGAGCAACCGTTGAGTCGCCACGATCGCCCCCAACTCATCCGTCGGGTCAAACAGATAGCCATTCACCCCATCCGTCACAATGTCCGGGATGCCGCCAGCGCGCGCCGCCACCACCGGACACCCCGCCGCCATCGCCTCCAGCAGCACCAATCCCAATGTTTCAGTCCGCGATGGAAAAATAAACGCATCTGCTGACGCAAACGCGGCGGCTAGTTCCCGCCCTCCGAGGTAGCCGACAAAATGGGTCAGCGTCTCGGCAAAATGTTTCTCCAACTCTGGGCGGTAGGGGCCATCGCCTACCAGAGCCAGCCGCGCCCCTGGAATTGCCTCCAAAATTGGTTTGATGCGATCGATTTCCTTTTCTGCCGAAAGCCGTCCGACATAGAGCAAAAGCGGGCTGTCAGGATGCCCCTGGCTGAGGTGCAACCGCATCTCAGGCGTAGCGAACTGGGGTTGAAAGCTCTCAGTATCCACGCCCCGCTGCCACAGACTCACCCGCTCAATGCCGTGGGCCGTCAGCACCTCCACCATGGCCGTCGAGGTGCAAAGATTTAACTCCGCCTGGTTGTGCATGGCCTTGAGCAATTCCCACAGCACTCCTTCCAGCATCCCCAAGCCGTAGTGTTGGAGGTACTGGGGCAGGTGAGTGTGGTAAGAGGCGACTAGGGGAACCTTGAGGGACTTGCCATAGTACAATCCCGCCAGCCCCAGCACCGCCGGGTTCACGACATGGATCAGGTCAGGGCAAAACTCCTCCAGGGCTTCGCCGATCGCTGGGCGAGGGAGGGCCAGTTTCAGTTCTGGGTACAGGGGCAGCGGAAATCCCGTCACACCATGAATCTTGGCCCCCTTGTACTCGGTTAGCCCTCCCTCTGGAGAAAACACGAGAACTTGATCCCCCAAGCGTTGCAATTGCTCTACGGTATGGCGCAGGCGAGTGACAATGCCATCGACTTTGGGCAGAAATGTTTCAGTGAAGAGAGCAATTCGCATAGATCAAAAAGTGTCAGGCAAAAAGTGTCAGAACGATCGGCGGGGTAAGGTACACAGACTAGGGAAACCCACGCCCTCATTTACGACTACCATTCCACAACACCTTGGGCAAAATCTGCGACTGATCCACCCGTTGCTTGTACTTGATCGCCACATTCAGCAAGGAATCCAACAAGGAGTCAGACAGGAAGTGCGGTTGCAAGCCCAGATTCAGCAGGTTGGTGTTTTTGGCGTTGAAGTAATGATCCTCCTTCTCCACCCTCGGATTTTCCAGATGCTTCACCTCAACGCTTAGCCCCAGAGACAGCCCAGCTTTTTCCACCAGAGTTGCTAAATCGTTCACACTGAACAATTCCGTGAACTGATTGAACACTCGAAACTCTCCCCGTTCCGCCGGTGTCGCAATGGCCAACTCCACACACCGTACCGTATCCCGGATATCCAGGAAGCCACGGGTCTGACCGCCCTTGCCATACACCGTCAGCGGATGCCCCACGGCGGCTTGAATGCAGAACCTATTCAGAGCCGTGCCAAACACGCCGTCGTAGTCCAAGCGGTTGATCAACAGTTCATCCAGCCCGGTCTCATCTGTCAATACGCCGTAGACCACGCCCTGGTTCAAATCTGTGGCGCGCAATCCCCAAATGCGACAGGCAAAGTGAATGTTGTGACTGTCATGAACTTTTGACAGGTGGTACATCGACCCTGGCTGCTTGGGGTAGGGCAGCGTATCTTTGCGGCCATTGTGTTCGATCGTGATATAGCCTTCTTCAATGTCAATATTGGGGGTGCCATACTCGCCCATCGTCCCCAGCTTGACCAAATGACAATCGGGGAAGCTTTCGCGCATGGCGTAGAGCAAATTCAGTGTCCCGACAACATTGTTCACCTGGGTTAGCACCGCATGTTCCCGATCGATCATCGAAAATGGAGCCGATCGCTGCTCACCAAAATGGACGATCGCTTCAGGTTCAAACCGATGGAGCGCCTTATCGAGGAATTCGTAGTTGGTGATGTCGCCAACAAATAACTCAATGGATTTGCCCGTCAGATCGTGCCACCGCTGGAGCCGATGTTGAATGGGCGCGATCGGAGTCAGGGTTTCAATGCAAAGCTCTGCGTCCCAGTGTCGGCGCACCAGGCTATCCAAAATTCCTACCTCATAACCTTGCTTCGAGAGGTAGAGCGCTGTCGCCCAACCACAATAGCCATCGCCGCCAATCACCAGAACTTTCTTCATTTGCTCTATCCTGCTTGCTAATGGGTAAATTTATCAGGTTTGGGGACACAATGAACGATCACCCTCAGCAGTTGCTGAAGGGAATCGTTCATTTAAAGAGAGACCAAACCGGGTGCATCCCAGTTTTGTAACCGCCCGATCCACCCTCACCGTTCGGCTGAACGCTCACGTCGAAGCCTAAATCCCTCTCCCTAGGGAGAGGGATTTTGAATTCCGACTCCCTTCTCCCTAGGGAGAAGGGTTGGGGATGAGGGCGGCTCGGAGATCTGCAAAAGTGAGATATACCCGACCAAACCAGGGGCATATCGTAAGAATCAAGAATAAGATGCATAGTCAATGTCAAACGATCAATGCTGCTAAGTCTCTTGAACAAAGGGCTTTAACCCCCTTGCCTGCTGGAATTATTTCTACAAAGCTTGAGAAGTGCTAGAGCATTACTTCATCAGCAAAGCTAGCTCGGCGAACAAAGTGAAATGGGCCAGCGAGTGCCCCCCAGACATGCTCATCAGTTTCTGGATCGCGCCCCCGATCGTGACTGATGAAGGTCTGATCATCAATCTCAAATTCACTATCCAGGTAGGTTGTTTGCCCCTTACGGACTACCATACAGGCTTTACCTGGCTCAACATGCCCCCTGAAACTATGTCCCGTCCACTCCACAATCATGTTGCAATCAGGCAGCTTCTCTAGCTGTTCCAATTTTAGGGATGCCAGGCGGGGCCGATCGCGGGCTGCCCCATAAAATTGGGCTTCTGGATGCACCAAATAATTTTCAATCTCAATGTGTGCCTCTGCTTCGAGCAACTTTAACACGCGCAACCGATAGGGGTCATTCAGGGCGTAGTCATAGGCTTGCTCGACCAGCAAGCTCACCCCCGACAGCAAGTCCAGGGGCAGTGGCCGCATACACACACGAATATGGGCAAAGAAGGGAGGATTTTCAAAGGCTTGCGCCTGGTTGCTGAAGTCTGCTGCCATCCAGCGTGCCAGGGTCGCAATATCGGTGGAGTGAGTCATAGGAACCGATGATAACGACGGTACAAAATATTGTGCAGCTTAATTGTGTAGCTTACTGCACAGCAGTACAGAATATTTAGCACTTGAGCTTTAGAAAATGTGTAACTACTCAGGCTGCTAACTCAATGTCGAGCCGCCCTCATCCCCCAGCCCCTTCTCCC
>JARCMD010000421.1 GCA_030248885.1 Leptolyngbyaceae cyanobacterium MP9P1.79
AAAGCCTTTCAGGCATACATGAAAAGGGGGCAAGTGCAAGGTCTGGAGCATTTGTCAGACACTCTCTAAGCTTTTTAAGAGATGTTGGTAATGACAAGCGCTCTGGGAGAGGGGTTGGGGTGAGGGCAGCCTGAGTAGTTGTGATGTTTCGGGAACACACTTTGAGGTTGGATCGGCGCTCTGACTGCAAAACCAGCCCATCAATCTGCTCTGGTTAACGACGGCAAGTGCTGGGGCACCTTGGTTTCCAGAAGCTGGATCAGCGCCGCATCCATAAACTTAAATCGATCGGGGATATCGAGGCAAATGATCCGCTTGTCCTTGAGGTGCGATCGAAACTTTTCTGCCAGCTTGACTCGGTGCGCTTTCTCCATCACAAAAATCATATCTGCCCACTCGACAAGCTCTGGAGTGAGGGTAACCTCAGCATCATGGTTAAGCCCTGCGGACGCGACTTCAATTTCACTGTAAACAGCGAACACTTGCTCAGCAGTGGGGCTGCGGAGCCGATTTTGACTGCACACAAAAAGGACGTGCTTCACCATAGGGCGCTACATCAACTCAATTTGGCAGTCGTCGCCAATCAGGAACCGCAGAGCTTTGGGACGTTTGGGGGCAACGGTTAACTGCGCTCGTCGCCCAATGACGCTATCGATGATGCGATCGTGAATGCCCACAATTTTTGCGCCTTGTAAAATTACACTGTGTTCCAAGTCGGTGTCGATGAGGGTGACGCGATCGGCGATGCTGCTGTAGGGGCCAATGAAGCAGTTTTCGAGGTGACAGTCTTCGCCAATGACGACAGGCCCACGAATGGTGCAATTTAGCACTACCGATCGCGCTCCAATTTGCACTCGCCCCAAAATTTGGCTGCGATCGTCCACATCTGCTTGAGTGATGTTCTGGGTGCAGGGGTCTAGGGTGTCTAAAATGATTCGGTTTGCTTCCAACAGGTCATCTTTTTTGCCAGTGTCAAGCCACCAGCCCTCAAGTGTGCAGGCTTCTACTTTTTTCTGGTGGTCAATCAGTTGTTGAATCGCATCGGTGATTTCCAATTCGCCTCTGGCAGAGGGCTGAATTTGGTCGATCGCTGCATGAATTGCCGCAGAGAAGAAATAGACACCCACTAAGGCGAGGTTAGAGGGCGGCACTACAGGTTTTTCCAGTAGTTGCAAAACTTTGCCATTCTCATCAATTTTGGCTACGCCAAAGGCACTGGGGTTAGACACCGATCGCAGCAAAATCAGGGCATCCAAATCCTGGGTTTTAAAGGTGTGGAGAAATACCTTGAGGTCGCTCTGAATCAGATTATCTCCCAGGTACATGATGAAGGGAGATGCTCCGAGGAAAGGCAGCCCAACTTTTACAGCATGGGCTAAGCCAGCGGGTTGCTCTTGGAGCAGGTAGGTAATTTGGGCCCCGAATCGATCGCCATTTCCGGTTCTAGCACGCACTTCTTCCCCGGTTTCTGGGCTAATGATGATGCCAATGTCTGTGATCCCCGCTGCCACGATGCCCTCAATGCCATACCACAGCACGGGTTTATTCGCCACAGGGACGAGTTGCTTTGCCCCGGTGTAGGTCAGCGGTCGGAGACGTGTACCTTTTCCTCCCGATAGAATTAGTGCTTTCATTGAGTGCTTTCAGGGGGGTTAGGAGAAGACATCTGCCTGTTTAAACAATTGTCCGGTTTGGTCTCTGGCGGATAGTGTGGGGGGAGCGGTGAGGGGCCAGGCGATCGTCAAGTCGGGGTCATTCCAGAGCAGACAGCGCTGATGCTCGGGGGCGTAATAGTCTGTCGTTTTGTACAGCACCTCGGCAATGTCTGAAATCACTAAAAAACCGTGGGCGAAGCCGGGGGGAATCCAAACCTGCTGCTTGTTCTCGGCACTGAGGACACAGCCAGTCCACCGACCAAAGGTACGGGAGCTTTTTCTCAGGTCTACGGCTACGTCAAACACCGCGCCCACGATGACACGCACAAGTTTGCCTTGGGGGTGTTGAATTTGATAGTGCAGACCGCGCAGAACGTGTTGCCCAGAGCAAGAGTGGTTGTCTTGCACAAACTCGGCTTGCACTTCAGTTTTGTCTAAAAATGCTTTGCGATTAAAACTCTCATAGAGAAATCCTCGTTCATCGCCAAATACGTGTGGCTCAATTCTCAACACGTCCGGGATTTCGATCGTTGGCACCACATTCATAGAATTTATCTGTCTGGAACATTTGGTGGGATGGGTTGGCGGTAGTGTAACCCATCATTGACCAGAGTGATGCGTTACGACATTTGCCTAAAGCATCCTACGATCGGGATGTCATTTAATGGCAAGTTCCTAGGCGAAAAATCAGGAGAAGAGTTTTGCATTCAATGCTTTGGGCTTAAAATATTAAACGCAAAACTCCACAGGGCAGATGCCTAACTTTCCTGATTGCCGCCTTTGTCTGAATCACCATAAAATCAGCCTCCAGGGTGTGGCTCATTGGGTAGACTTTACCCTTCTTTAGCGGTTTCAGGTTTGGCGGTTTCAGGTTTGGCGGTTTCAGGACTGTTGCATGTTAGATTACTTCAGCTTTTGGATGCGAGCGAGGGCATCTTTGTAATCGGCAGTCTTGCCTGCTTTGCGATAGAGGTCGGCGGACTTCTGAAAGTCGGCGATCGCGGCCTTTTTGTTACGCAGTGATGCAAAGGCATTGCCCCGGTTGTAATAGGCATCGGGATCAGTGGAGTCGAGTTTAATGGACTGGTTATAGTCAGCGATGGCTCCCTGTTTATCTCCCAATGTATATTTATTGTTGCCTCGGTTGTAGTAAGCCGTGGCAGGTCCGATGTCTCCCCAATCTGCATTGATTTGAATTGCTTTGGTGAAGTCGGCGATCGCGCCTTTCTTGTCGTCAGCGCCAGAGCGGGCATTGCCACGATTGTTGTAGGCCAGGGAATATTTGGGTTTTAGTTGAATGGCGCGTGTGTAGTCGGCGATCGCCCCAGCAAAATCTCCTGCCTGTTTCTTCTTCAAGCCTCGTGTGAAGAAGTCTTCAGCCGTGGTTTGGGCAACCAAGGTGTGTCCTGGTTGAACTGCTAAAGCAGCAGGTGTGCCCCCTAGCAGCACTACAAGCCCTAAGGCGGCAAAGGTTTGGCGAATATAGTCCATGATTCAACTCCCTAATGCTAGTCGTGACAACCTACAATACCCTCTCCGAGAGTCTAGGACTCAAGAGTATCCACACAGTTTCACATACTCTATTTACCTTACCTAAGAGTGAAATTACCTACGAGTGAAACGCTGACGTAGGCGATCGGTGAACAGGTCTACTTCCGGCAGGCGCAGTTGGGTGGCAATGAGGGCAAAAGCTCCCAACCCTGCCAATCCTGCGACACACAACTGAAGGAACTGCACCATTAAACCCTCTGTGCCCAAAATAGACTGACCCAGCCGCAGCACTCCCCAGGAGGTTCCCCCAGCCACGGCACTGCCCAACAGCAGACCGATGAAGGGCCCGCTCCATTCTCGCCACGGCAGTCCATTAATTTTGCGATCGAGCAGCACCAGTAGCACGATCATGGAAGTGACGTTCACGGTCACGGTGGAGAACACTAGCCCTGGTGCCCCTAAAGGAATAATGAAGATGAAAACATAATCCATCACGGCATTGAGAAAAATATTCACCACACTGACGCGAAAGGGGGTATCGCCATCGCCCAAGGCATAGAATACTCGCACCAAAACATCGCGTCCCAGGTAGGCGAACATGCCGGAGGCATAAGCAATGAGGACAGAAGTCACGAGGGTTGATGCCGTTTGTTTGAATGCGCCCCGTTCGTAGACGACCCGCACGATCGGCCCTGCTAGGGTGACCATGACGGCACTGAGGGGCAGCATAGTAAGCGCCGTCATGATCAAGCCTTGGCGAATGCGGAGTTTCAGTTCGTCCCAGTCGTTGGGATCGGCCAATCTCGACAGCATGGGCAGCAGCGGCACCAAAATCACATTGGAAATGATTCCCAGCGGCGTTTGCACCAACAATCCGGCGTAGCCCAGAACTGAGGCGGCGGGGGGGATAAATGAGGCGAAAAATAAATCTGTGTAGACATTAATCTGCATCATGCCAGAGGAAAAGGTGGCGGGCCCCATCACCTTCAGGATTTCCTGGACACCGGGTTGCTGAATGTCGAACCGTAACCGCAGGCTGCCCATGCCCGATTGCCATTGGGCAGGCACCTGCACCAGCCATTGCAAAATCGCTCCTGACAGAGTGCCGTAGGCCAGCACCAATCCTCCAATTAGGGCATATTTGGAGTCATTGAATTTACCGTTTTGCACCGTGACCAACAGTCCTAACCCAATCAGCATAGTGATGCTAGAGAACAGGGGACTGATGGAGGGTAACCAGTATTGATTGGAGGCGTTGAGGGTGCCGAAGCCAATGCCAATTAAGCCAGCTAGCAACGCCATCGGAGCCATGATCCGAAATTGCTGAACGGCGATCGATCGAATTTGCAACCCTTCAGCCGTGCGCCCCAACCCCGGCGCGACTAGCTCTAACAGGGGTTCGGCAAACAGCATCAGGGCGATCGTGACCAACAATAATCCGCCAGTGACCAGGGTGCTAATGGTTTCCACCAAGGGCGCTGCTTCCTCGCGTTTTCGCTTGGCCAGGACGCTGACGATCGCGCTGTGGAAGGGCCCATTGATACCGCCCAGCAGCACCAACAGAAACCCAGGAATGACGTAGGCAAAATTGTAGGCTTCGTAGGCAACCCCAACCCCAAAGACGGCGGCGATCGCCTGCTGACGCACTAACCCAAAGGCTTTACTAACCAACGTAGCGACGGCCACGATTCCCGCAATCTTAGCCAGGGAACGAGAGGGCTTTTCTTGTTCAGACACAAATAATCAAGGGTTAAGTAAACGATTCAGATCCCCGGATTCTGCAAAAACTCAGGGATTTTTCAGAGACTTTGGTTAAGAATCCGAGGATCTTGCTAGAGTCCTCGACTGAGTGAGCGACTTCCCTCAACAGCTTCACCTATTTAAGCCTGAATTGAGCCACCCCATCCTGAAGAATCGGTCTCTATTTTTGATTTCAGGCAAATTCTGCGCTCTTGCACCGAAAGGAAACAAAGTAGGAAATCCGGATGCGTGAAGATTTTTTGAGCTAAATGTCAGGATAGTGTTGCACTTAAACCACCTTCCACAATGACTCATTCTGACTCGATCGCGCTCACAAAACCGCCTGAACTAGACGCACCTGTGCCATCCGTCACCTACGCTGATATTGCTGCTGCCGCCGATCGCTTAGCAGGGCAAGCTCATCGCACCCCTGTCTTAACCTCCAAAACGGTGGATCAGCAGACAGGCAGTCAAGTTTTTATCAAGTGTGAGAACTTCCAGCGCACCGGGTCGTTTAAGTTTCGTGGCGCTTATAATGCTTTGGCACAACTATCCGACGGGCAACGAAACCAAGGAGTCATTACTTATTCTTCTGGGAATCATGGACAGGCTTTAGCGCTAGCTGGGAAATTGCTGGACATTCCTGTGACAGTTGTGATGCCAGAGGATGCTCCTGCCATCAAGCAAACGGCAACCCAGCACTATGGAGCCAAGGTTATTTTTTACGATCGGCACACGGCTAACCGAGAAGCAATCTGCGAAGCTGCTGCCCAGGAACAAGGGCTGACGATCGTCCCTCCCTATGACCATCCCCACATTATTGCGGGACAGGGAACAGCAGCGAAGGAGTTGATTGAAGAAGTCGGAGCGTTGGATGTCCTGTTGGTTTGCTGTGGGGGCGGTGGCTTGCTCTCTGGCTCTGCGATCGCTGCCCATACTCTGGCACCCAATTGTCGTGTTGTGGGGGTAGAACCTGAGCTAGGCGATGATGCCACCCGATCGTTCTACACCAAACAATTGCAAACCATTCGCCATTCTGACACGATCGCCGATGGTGCCCGGACTCCCTGTCTGGGGAAATTCACCTTCCCGCTGGTGTTGCACTACGTCCATGACATGGTGCCTGTTTCGGAGGCAGCGATCGTCCGCACCATGGTATTTTTGTTGGAGCGCTTGAAAATTGTGGTAGAACCTACGGGTGTCCTTGCCGCCACCGCTCTGCTGGAGAAGGTCTACACCGCTCCTCCCAATGCCAGAGTGGGGCTGATCCTGAGTGGCGGTAACGTAGACTTGCAACGCATCTCTCAGCTATCTGCTCTCTATCATTGAGTAGAGAATGGGGTGATGGGGTGATGGGGTGATGGG
>JARCMD010000422.1 GCA_030248885.1 Leptolyngbyaceae cyanobacterium MP9P1.79
CCAGGCTGATCCAGGAACTTACCAGGGTTTCTATGCTTGGGTAAAGGGCGGCTGGTTTGCGATGGAATTAGGCACGATCGTGGCAGGATTGGTAGCGTTGAGGTTTTTTCGCTTTCCCTTTTTGGTGGCCCCGATCGCTTTCACCCTTTGGTTTATGTCGATGGATATCACCCCGCTGCTGTTTGGCACAATAGACAATGACTGGCATAATCGGGTATTGGTCTCATTTTGGTTTGGATTAGCGATGTTAGTTGTCGCGTATTGGGTAGATTTGCGAACTAGCAGAGGCTTTGAGGATTTTGCCTTCTGGCTTTACCTATTTGGACTCATTGCCTTTTGGGGCAGCTTGCCTTTGATGGAAGAGAGCGACGAGATGGGGAAATTCATCTACTTTCTAATTAACTTGATGTTGATTGCCCTGTCTGCGTTGCTGAAACGGCGGGTCATGATTATCTTTGGGGGAATGGGAGTTTTCGGGTATATCAGCTATCTCTCCTATAATGTGTTTGGTAACTCGCTATTATTCCCCTTTGCGTTGACGGCGATCGGTTTGGGAGTCATTTTTCTGGGGGTTTTCTATCAGCGCCGTGGAGAAGCGATCGAAAATGGTGTGATCAGATTAGTGCCAGAATTCCTACGGCGACTCCTTCCAACAGAGCGATAACACCAGCGCCTGAAATGAGGGAAATCCAATTAGGGGCGATGTGCAATCCTGATACACTCGCCAGTCCTACCCTCACCCTAGCTCTCTCCCGTGGGGAGAGGGAACCGGAAACGCTCGAAAGCCCTTCTCCCTAGGGAGAAGGGTTGGGATGAGGACAAATGATGAGGGCAAATTAGTTGGACACCGCCTAGTTAAGGAAATCCAATTAGGGAGATGACGATCGAAAAGCAGCAGCTTGTAGGGGAAAGATTGCTTGAATTTGGCACCCTTTGCCCAGTTCACTCACCATTAAAAACTGCCCTCCCAGCGCCAAGGTACGTTCTCGCATTCCTTGCAAGCCAAATCCAGTGGTATTTTGCTCCACCTTAAAACCAACACCATCATCCTGAATAGTCAATCTCAGGTCGGTGGCAGTCTCCTCTAGTTGGATTTTGACTTGGGTAGCTTGGGCATATTTACAGATGTTGGTTAGGGCTTCTTGGATAAGGCGATAGACGGCAGTACTAATGTCCAAGGGCGTGGATTGGGAAAGGCGCAAGTCGCAGATTGGCAAAATCCCCGTCGCTTGGTGAGATTCCTGCACGAGGGAACCGATCGCCACCTCTAGGGATTGATGTTGCAAGGGGTGCGATCGTAAAGCCGCAACCGATTGCCGCACCTCTTGCAGCGCCTTTGAACCCAAGCGTTTTGCCTCACTGAGAAAGGTTTGTGCGCGATCGGGGTTGGTCTGCCACAGCTTCAACGCACTCTCCAACTGAATGTTTAACCCCGTCAGAAAATGCCCCAAAGAGTCATGAATCTCCCGCGCAATTCAGTTTCGTTCTTGCAAGGTGGCTTGGGTTTCAATTTGGGCAGCATACTTCCGCAGTTGGTCATTGGCCTGGGTGAGTTGATTGCGGCTTTCTCGCTCAGCGAGTAGCGCGTTAACCAGTAGCAAGACGAATACTAGAATTAGCCCAAATAGCAACGCGATATTTAAGGTGAGGCTAACGAGGGTGAGCGATCGGTCTTCCAGTGCCCACGGTGGGCGAAAGGTTCGTAACCGATGCAGCAACGTGGTGAGGAAACAGGCAAACGTCAACCCCGCCACCATCAACCGTCCCGGCATTTTGAAGATCAAACAGCCGCGAATGACCAGGATCAAGTATAGAAAAGGATAAAGCCGAATTCCCCTGCCTGCCGCCCATGTCGCGCCCAGAATCAGGGCAAAGGACAGGATGATGTACAGGACTTTGGTGGACGGTCTGCGATCGGTGGGCAGGTGCAGCCCGATCGCTCCAAACAGCATCAGGGAGGCCAGAACCAGCAGGGGAAACCGGGAGGCAGTGGGAAACAGGGGCGCTGGGATGACTTCGGTGAGAATGGCGATCCCCAACAATGCCCACTCCAAATACAACAGGAAGGGAAACGGATGGGATGAAATCAGGGGCGATCGGTGCATAGAACCCACTAATTCGATCGGGGCAGATCTACAGATAGTTAACCCTCAATCTCTGAGTAAGAATATAACGAACATATTGGTTGATCTCAGTGCTTTTCGACAATTTTGCATTAATTTATTGGTGTACAAATGTGCATATAATTAAGGGATAGCATATCAGTGGGATAGAGAGAAAACTGCTGCTAATCTCAACAAGCATGGAATCGATTTTGCAGATGCCATATCTACGTTCTCAGACGACTTGGCTATCACATTAACCCATGAGCGGTTTGAAGAAGAACGGTTCATCACAATTGGCATGGATGCTTTAGGTCGAGTCTTAGTGGTGGTATATACCTGGCGTGGCAATGAGATTCGGTTGATTTCGGCTCGAAAAGCAATACGCCACGAACTAACACAGTATGAAGAGGGATAGAAAATGGAAGCTGAGTACGATTTTAGTCAGGGTCAGCGAGGTGCGGTTGAGCCAATGGGTGTAGGGAAGACTCGCATTACTATTCGGCTAGATGATGAAATTTTAGCATGGTTTCGGGAGCAGGTTCATACGGCAGGTGGCGGCAACTATCAAAGTTTGATTAATGAAGCGCTATGTCAGTATATTGAGCAACGACGTGAGCCACTAGAGGAAACCCTGAGGAGGGTTTTGCGCGAAGAGCTTGACCGTGTAGGTAAATAAATTAGACAGGGTTGTAGCAAGCAGGCTAATAGCCCAGTTGGAGCGGACTGACAAAGTTGATTCGGTGTTGTAGTAGAGGTCATCGGCAGCAACTCAATTACACGTCTGCCTAAATACCAATCCGTTGGGCATAATTGCGGTGCAAAGAATAGCATCCTTCAGTTCTGTACTTTGCAGCACTGCCTCCGTCAGGTTGGCTCCGGTTAAATTTGCGGCGCTCAGGTCAGCGTCATTCAACACGGCCCGCGTCAGATCAGATTTGACTAGCATGGCTCCCCGCAGGTTTGCTAACTTGAGGTTCGATCGGCCCAATCTCGCCTGACTCAAATCCGCCCCCTGAAAATTCGCCGCTCCCAAATTCGCCTCTTGCAAGTTGGCATCAATCAAAATCGCCTGATTTAAGTTCGCGCCATAAAGATTCACCCCTTGCAAGTTTGCCCCCGTCAAGTCAACTCCTGCCAAGTCAAAGTACCGGAAATCCGCATTCGCCAGGTCACAGCCCCGGCACTCTTTGACATCCAATAACCGCTGAATTTGGAGTGGATTCGCCGCCCCAGCCGGAGCCACCCAGCTCAGAGCCACCACCATCAGCCCCACGATCGACCCTAGAAAATTAGTAAATTTCATCGCAGTGTCTTCAACATTTTTTCAGCTTGGTTCACAAACGTCTGATTCTTCCGAAAATGGTGGGAGGGAGCGCTCCTCGCCTTGGCGATCATTGTTTCTAGGGCTTCCCGTGCCTGTTGGGTTTCACCCTGGCGTTGGTGTAATTCTGCCAGCATGATATAGGCTTGGGGGCTACTCCAGTTCTTGATGTGCTGCTCCAAGTGGGGTTTGAGTGCGTCCCAATCTTTGAGTTCGTTCAAGGCATGGGCATAGGTCAACGAAGCATCACCAAATTTGTGGTCTGGCTCTAGCTTCAGAAGCTGGCTGAGATACACCTTGGCAGCGGCATGATTCTTGTTTCGCAGTTCTACAGATGCTGCTCCCCAAAGGGCACCCAGGTTATTTGGCTCTTTTTCTAGGGCTTGCTGATAGGCGTTTCCGGCCCGATCGAAGTTATCCATTTCATATAAAACATTGCCTAAAGTGACGAATTGATGAGCCTTGCCAATGTTCTTTGCGGCGGCTTCTGCGTTCCACAACGCCTCTTTGAGCTTGCCACGGGTCATGAATTTGGGCACAGGCAAATTTGCCCTGGGCAACCAGCGCGCAAGGAAGTAGACGAAGGCTCCCATCACATTCAAGAAAATGAGCAAGTAGAGCCAGTTCTGGCGCTCTGGTTCACGGGTTGCACAGTCATACAGCATCCAGCCCCAAAACACTAAGCCGATTAGCCCAAATACCTGAAAGCCCGGAACTCCAATTAATTGCATCAAGTACGACATTTGGCTCTCCCCATTTGGCATCCTTACCTCTATTAAGTCAGGGTGCATTCATCATTCACTCTAAGATTAACTTGAACGTTTAGTGTTAGTTGAACTCGATCGGGCGAATAGACTAGTAATCTTGGGCTTAAGTTCAGCTACGTTGGTTTGGATGCTGAAGGGTGAGGGGTAAAGGGTGAAGGGTGTACTCATTGCCGCTGCACACTACTAGTGAGATGTGTCTCAATTGGGGTCAGAGTTTTGAGTTGGTCTACTGTAAGGAAAATAAGCAACGCTGTCACTATCCTTACTTATTAATCCCAAAATCAAGATATTCTGCACACGTTAGAGTTTGAACGGTATTTTAAGGTCTGGATCAGGGACGTTTGTGTAGAGTCGTGGGAGAGAGGGATGAGTGCATCTAAACGCTTATTGATTGCGGCGAGTGGCACTGGAGGCCATGTGTTTCCGGCGGTGGCCATTGCTGAGCAGTTGTCCGACTACGAAATTGAGTGGTTGGGGGTGCCCGATCGCCTGGAAAGTCGCCTGGTATCTGGACAGTATCGGCTGCATACGATCGCTGTGGAGGGTTTTCAACAAAAGCTCGGACTCAATACGCTGCGGGTTCTGGGCAAATTTGCGCGATCGATTCAGCAAGTGCGGCACCTGTTGCACCAAGGCAAGTTCCAAGGCGTGTTGACCACCGGCGGCTACATCGCGGCCCCCGCCATCATTGCAGCCCGATCGCTGGGACTGCCGACCCTGTTGCACGAATCCAACGCCTTGCCGGGAAAGGTCACCCGATGGCTCAGCCCGTGGTGCAGCCGGGTGGCGGTGGGCTTTGAAGCAGCGATCGTCTACTTGCCCCGGGCCCAAACGGTGTACACAGGCACCCCTGTCCGCGCTCAGTTTTTGGCCAGCGCCACTCAGGAGATGCCGGGGTTGTCCATTCCCCCAGATGTGCCCCTGATCACTGTTGTAGGCGGTAGCCAGGGAGCCGTGGCTGTGAACAAGCTAGTGCGGGAGTCTGCTCCGGCATGGCTTGAGGCGGGAGCTTGGGTGGTGCATCTAACGGGGGAGAGTGATCCCGATGTCAATAGCTTCCAGCATCCCCATTACGTGGCGCTGCCGTTCTACGATCACATGGCGCAGTTGTTGCAGCGATCGACCCTAGCGATTAGCCGCGCTGGAGCCGGAACCCTGACGGAACTGGCGATCGTCGGCATCCCCGCTATTTTGATTCCCTACCCCTTTGCGGCTGAAGACCACCAGACCTACAATGCCCAAGTGTTTGCCAAGGCTGGGGCGGCGCAGATCTTGCCCCAGGACACGCTGACCTCAGATCTGCTGACAAGCCGCGTGCTGGCATGGCTCCGATCGCCCACCACCCTTGCCGAAGTTGCCCGCAATGCCAAGGCGCTGGCTGTCCCCGACAGTGCCGATCGATTAGCCAAACTGATCCGGCTATTATTAGCAGAGGCGTAGTCAGCATGACGATCGAGACGTTTACAAAATCCCTGGATTCTCGAACATAACTGTTGCTGAAAACCCCCAGATTCTCGAAGAACCGGGGGGTTTAACTTGTTAGGAGACTTGTAAATAACGTGATACCTCAGCATAAACCTTGCACGGGCGAAGCCTTCGGGCAATTGTTATGTGCTTGTCCTTAATCTGATTGCCGAAGGCTTCGCCCTTACTTTCCTTTGAGTCCCTAAGAGAGTGCTTTAAAAGTGCTAGAAACCTTGCACTTGCCCCCTTTTCATATATGCCTGAAAGGCTTTAAGGCCCCAGTTCTAGGGGACTTTAACCTCAGAACCCCCCAGAATTGGGGGCAGGGGGCGGTTCGGGCAACGATTCGTACCTTCTCAGATAGCCTCTAAGCGATGCTGACTTTTTCCAAGGTGGCAATTAGTTTTTAGCTAGCAGGAGGGATGACAACCTTTTTCGCCAGCCCAACGGTCTTCAGTCCTTGGATCACCCACCACGTTGGGTCAATTTCCCACCAGCGCATCCCCGCTTTGGCGGCATTGGGATGGGCGTGGTGATTGTTGTGCCAGCCTTCCCCATAGGTGAGGATTGCAGCCCACCAGAGGTTGCGGGAATCATCTTCCACTTCAAAGCTGCGGTAACCCCAGAAATGGGCGGCTGAGTCGATGAGCCAAGTGCTGTGCCATAGCACAACTGCCCGTAGGAATATTCCATAGATGACGAAAGACCAACCGCCCAAAGCGTACAGTAAGGCGGCTAGGGGAATTTGGAGCAGGAGAAAGTAGCGATCGAGCCAGCGGTAGTAAGGATCACGAGCCAGATCCGGCGCAGTTTTTTTGTAGGTTTCATAGTCGAAAAACTGGGGGCGCTTGTAGAGCAACCATGCCATGTGACTCCACCAGAAGCCCCGACGGGAGGAATAGGGGTCTTTTTCCAGGTCTTCTGTGTAGGCATGGTGTTGTCGGTGTCCACCTACCCAAAAGATGGGCCCACCCTGGATAGCCAGGGAGCCGATCGTGGCAAACACGTATTCCAACAGCTTAGGGACTTGAAAGCTCCGGTGACTCAGCAGGCGATGGTATCCCAGACAAATACCAATGCTGCCTAGGAGCCAATGGAGAAAGACCGTGACTCCTAAGGCAGACCAGGAGAAAAACCAAGGGGAAAGCAACGCGACTAGATGAACGGCAATAAAAAAGCCAATGGTGACCCAGTTAAAAGCCAGGGGTTGAGCCTCTTCCTTGCTATCAGAGGCGATCGATTGAGTAGTCATAAAGTTTTTTCCCTTTTACAGATAGTGATTGCTGTAGAAACAGACGGGTTCGCCTGCCTGTGGACTGATCGCATCTTGGAATCCCGGTTGAAATCCACACTTAGAAGAGGCGATCGGCTACAGTGACGAATAGAAAATGCAAGTGTTGCTTACATCTCAGATTCTAACAAACAGTTCTCTTTAAATGCAAGTGTTGCTTGCATTTGTATCCATGTCTGAGCGCCGCTCCACTGGTCAACGGCTGATTAACGCTGCGATTCGGCTGTTTGCATCCCAAGGAATCACAGACACAACCACTCGCCAGATTGCAGAACTAGCAGAGGTCAATGAAGTGACGCTGTTTCGGCAATTTGGCAATAAACAGGGCTTGCTGTTGGCCGTGATTGAGGATTCAGCCGTGTTTACGCGCTTGGGGGGAGCGTTGGGGAAGCAAGCCAGCCAGATGCAAGATGCTCAGCAGGCATTGCGAAATTATGCCCTAGCGTCTATCCAGGAGTTGGAACGGATTCCAGAGCTTGTCCGATCGCTGATTGGCGAGTCTGGGCAGTATCCGTTGGAGAATCGGCGGGCCCTGGGCCGCAGTTTGACCGAAGGCAATCGCTATGTCACCCAATATCTCGCAACGGTGACCCAACATCAGCCCTTCCATCGATCGTTGTCCGTGGAAGCCCTAGCAATGCTATTAAACAGTTTGCTTTTGGGTTATGTCGTGATTGAGTTGACGAGCGAGTTCCATGAACTGTGGCGCGATCGGGAAGACTTTTTGGCGAACCTGATGACCTTGTTTCTAGAAGAAGATCTGGGGCGATCGGCATCAGAAAGCCATGAACCTGTGGCGCAACCAGAAGCCGCAATGGTGGCAGATCTGCCAAATACATCAGTGCATCAAATTTTGCAACAGGCAAAGCAGCAGGGACTTCAAGAGTATGCCTTGGTCTATGTGCTATTTGGGGCGGGGTTATCTGTGTCCGAGGTTGTGAGCTTGGAACGATCGCACTCCCTCAGCACTCCTGACCAACACCTGCTCCAAATGTCCCACCGCCCCACCCGTGAAGTGCCCTTGAACCAATGGATTTGGGGCAAGCGCTATGGGTCTTATACCAACAATCCCCTCACGCGCTGGCTCAAAAGTCGCAAAGACCAGCACTCTGCCCTCTTCCTCAACAGCGCCGGACAAGCTCTCTCACAAGTGGAGGTGCGCTTACTCTGGCAGTCGATCGCCGCAGGATTGACCCTAAGCGAACCGCCCCAAATTGAGCAAGCGTCCCAAACATGGCGCGTGGAAATGTTGATGAAGGGAATCAGCATTGAGGATTTGAGCTTGCTGACTGGACAGAGCTTATCCCAGTTAGAACCCTATGCTCAAAGAGCTAAAGCTAAGCTGGCACTGGAACAGGCTATTCAGAAGGATCAGAAGTCTTAGTTGGGAGAAGTGGGAAGGTGGGGAAGCGATCGTAACCAACACCAACAGCAAAGTTGATCCCTACAAATAAATTCTAGTTTTTACAGATCAGCTTGCTGCGATCGGCTCTACCGTAATGTTCAAGGTTGAAGCCCACTCCAATCGGGTATTATGCTCCACGATCGCTACATCTGTCAGGCAACTTGCAGCGTCTTGGGTTCAGGGATAGACTCACCTTCTACCTGCCACGCTTCCAAGTACATTTCAATCACCTCTTCACCATTAAAAATTGCTTCCTCACGGGTTTTGCCGTGAGTGCAAGGCATCGCAACTCGATCGGCAAACTCTGGGATTGTGACCAGGAAAAGTCGATCCTCATCAGACCATTGAATCATCATGCTATATCGATTCATAAATCCTCGTCCTCCCCCCTTAAGTCCTGTAATGCAGTAAGAAACGTTTCTAGTTGTTTTTCGAGGTAGATTGGAACATCATCTCCATCCTTGCCTGGGATTGTTGGTGTTTTTTCAGAAGAGGATGCCGCCAACGCTCATGGCTACCCTTGCCGCGCTTGGGTAAGTAAACAAATCCTTCATGAGCAATCTGAGCTTTCAACTCCCGAATCTTCCTGGGCATGGATATTACTTTATTACTCCACCTTATTTTCTCACATTCCCTTCCTTTCTACCTATTGCTATTCTGCTATGGGATATAAACTGTTATGCGGCGGTAGATGACTTTGAACTCTCACCAAGCATCTTTGTACCATCCCTACCAAAGCGGTCTTAAGTGCGATTAATCGCGATCAATGTTATGCCTTTCAGTTATACCTTTCATCTCAAGGGGAAATAACTTGCGATCAGATAAGCGATCGTCATCCAAGGCATGAATCAAATACTGACCTGTCTCCTACTGTTCTGCCCCATCCTCATCATCCATCCAAGACTGGAGCAGGTTGACCGCTTCGGCTTGCCTTTGCTTCAACAAAATAGAACTTGTCAAAAGTTGCAATGCCACCGCCTCCATTGAAAGCCCATACTGATGAGCTTCCTGCAAGAGACATTGCTCTAATTCGGGTGACAGGTTAAGAGTTAGGGTCATAAGTCTTTCGAGGATACACCTTGTACATTAACTCTATGAAGTAGAAACCAGGAATGCCCCTCATCGACGATCGTATCTAATGACCTATGCTTGTCCATCACTCGCTGTATATATCCTCTGCATCTCAGCGATAAACCTTCGACGATCGGTATCCAACAGAGTTTTTAGCTAACAACTTATGGCTAATAGGGCGGCAATAATCGACGGAAACAATGACTCACAACCACCAGTAGGAAAAATACATTCCGCAATAACATACCAAGAATAGGGACTTGAATTGGCCGATCGGAAATACCTGTTTGCATACTTGCATAAAGTTGCTTTGCGAGACATTCCATCCACTTGACCGATCGCTTTAAGTGCCACAATACTAAGGCAACTTCATCACCGCCCAATTTTAGGCAAGTTTTTTATGCAAGTTAAGGATTTAACTGTTGAAGAACTCAAACTGCTGATTCAAGACACTGTTGCTGAAACCATCCAATCCTTGCTAATTGACCCGGATGAAGGGAAGCAAGTCAAACCAGAGATTAAGCAGCAACTCCTTAATTCCTTACGTCGGACTCAAGCTGGGGATCGTGGAATCTCGGCTGAGGACGTTGCAAAAAAATTGGGTTTGAATTGGTAATGAGTTACGACGTTGAATTTACCTCAGAAGCAACAGATAGCTTAGAGAAGCTGACCTCAGCTATCCAAGAATGCATTCTGAGTAAAATCCGTTGGCTTTCGGAAGATCTTGATAATTTGACTCCCCAATCCCTGAGTGCTGATTTAAGCGGTTTGTTTAAGCTCAGAGTTGGCGATTACCGGATCATCTACTCCTTTGATCCTAGCGAGGAGCGCATTACAGTTCACAAAGTCGGACATCGCCAAGATGTATACAACTAACCTGCCTGGAATTGTTAATGTTTTTTTAGAAGAGGATGCCCCATAGCTCGAATTAGTTCAACAACTAATAACTCGTTGTCGCTTGGCTTCGTAGAGGATGAGGGCAGCAGCGATCGACACATTCAACGACTCCACATGAGGACTGACAGGAATAGTGATGTGCGTGTCTGCTAGGGCTGCAATGGGGGCAGACAGTCCTGCACCCTCGTTACCTAGCAGAATCAGTGTTGGCGATCGGAAATCGGCTTGCCAGTAGGTGAGGGATGCCGTGGGTGATGTAGCAACTACTTGTATTCCCTGTTTTTTGTGGTGAGCGATCGTCGCGGGTAAATCAGCCACTTGCATGGGGAGGCGAAACCATTGCCCAGCTGAAGCCCGCAGAACTTTAGGATGATCTAAATCCACACTGTCGTGACTGAGCCACAATCCCTCGGCTCCGGCTGCTGCTGCCGTGCGAATGATCGTGCCCAGATTGCCAGGGTCTTGAATCGTTTCCAGAAGTAGACCCAAACTGATAAAGTCCTTTGGCAGTAGGCGATCCCCGCGTTCTACAACGGCGACAATACCATCCGGGTGTACCGTGGTTGCGACTGCTTTGAGGACTTCAGGGCTAACCA
>JARCMD010000423.1 GCA_030248885.1 Leptolyngbyaceae cyanobacterium MP9P1.79
ATGGGGTGTCCATCGCTGTCAGGGTAGATGATTTCAGAGGAGGTCGATCGCAGTTGGGGAACCATGGCGCTAGTGCAGTTTGACAGAAATTTCTGACCCATTAGGTGGATTGTTTTGAGTTTTGAGTGCTACCCACTTGCTTCTGCCAGCCTGGGTTAGTCTCAGTCATGGGGATTTCTGCTTTTCAGTTTAGCGTGGGATGTTTGCGCGAATGGACGGGTTACTGACTTAATGCCCGCATAAATCTCTGGAGTCTGGTCAAGAAGCCAGGTTGGGCGATCGGACTCGCACTAGATTTGCCATTAGCCTGCATCAGAATTTGGTCTAAGGCATCTCCGATCGGCTTTTCGGGAACTTCCGTGAGTAACTGATAGCCCGTTTCCGCTTCCAGCCAAACTTGCCACAGGGAAGGATAGGCGCGCAAGACAGCCGCTTGTTCCAGCGGTCTCAAGTAGTAGCAGGGTTCAAACAGGCTGAGAAATCGCGTCCGCAGTTGGCGAGCAGCGTAGCCAATGCCCACCACACTCACATCTTCCAAGCGAGGATTGAGCAAAATCAGGGGCCGATCGCCCACTTGGTCACAAATTTTCTCCACATCTGGAACTTCTACCGCCGTGGGAGCCACCAGCACAAACAGTTTATCCTCTGGCTGCACTTCGGCTTGCAGTTCCCCAATGCCTCGCACCACATAGGGCAACTCCCCCCAATCCCGCCGTGCCAACGCCGCCGCCCCAGCATCAGGAAACAGCACTTTGAGGTTGGCTCCATACTCAGCAAAGGCAGGCAGAAATTGCTCTGCCACAGGCATGGGCTTCAGTTCTGGCAGCAGGATCTCGACCTGCATTCGGGTGCAACCTGCCACGATCGCTGCTTGGGTGGCCGCACAGGCTTGGGTAATCGCGGTTTCAAGGGTGGTTGGAAGTTCGGTGGTCATAAAAGTTACTAAATATCAATACTTCGGACAGTTTTTGTGGAGGTGCTGGAAACCCTTTTGTACAGCCAGTATAGACCCTCACCCTAAATCCCTCTCCCAAAAGGGGAGAGGGACTTCAATCCGGCTCCCCTGCTCCCGTTCTGGGAGAAGGGGTTGGGGGATGAGGGCTAGCTATCGCAAAAATGTCCGAACTATTGTAAATATAGGTGCAATAAATTAAGGACGATCGGGGCAGAAATGCAGTCCTAGTGCAGGCTGGCAGAAGTAGGTGGGTAGCACTCAAAACTCAAAACTCAAAACTCAAAACAATCCACCTAACGGGTCAGAAACTTCTGCCAAGCCGCACTAATTTACGACCGCGTGCCCACCAGCTCTGGCATCAGGCGTTCCAGAATTTGTTTGAGGACGATCGCCGTCCAGTCCACATCTGCCTCTGTGGTTTCTCGCCCCAACGTCAAGCGAATTCCCCCCTTGGCAAGGCGATCGTCATAGCCCATTGCCTGCAACACAGGACTGGGGATCGTCTTGCCACTGTGACAGGCAGACCCAGAACTCACCGCAATACCTGCCAAATTCATCTGCCGCACCAAGGTTTTGCCATCGGTGAAGGGAATGGTGAAACTGGCATGGTGGGGCAAGCGGCTCAAAGGATTTTCATGGAGCCAAGCTCCATGAACCCCCGTGGGCATCAGATCACTCACATCTGCCAGTCCAGCAAAGAGCCGATCGCGTAGCATGACCAAGCGGGGCACCTCCAGCGCCATTTCTTGGGCTGCCCATTCTGCCGCCATTCCAAAACCAGCAATCGCCGGGACTGCCTGCGTTCCAGAGCGCACCTGGAACTCCTGCCCACCCCCTCCCAGCAGGGGCACCAGTTCCACCCCAGGACGCACATAGATGGCTCCCGCTCCTTGGGGGCCATAGAGTTTGTGGCTGGAGAGCGACAACAAATCGATCGGCAACTGTTGCACATCGATCGGCAACCGTCCGGCAACTTGCACCGCATCGGTGTGAAACACTGCGCCATGGGCTTGGGCAATCGTACCCAGCGACTGAATAGGTTGGAGGGTGCCCACTTCGCTCTGCCCATAGATAATCGACACCAGAACCGTGTTGGGTTGCAAAGCCGCTTGCAATTCTAGCGGGTTGACCCGTCCCATTTTATCCACAGGTAGGCGGGTCACCTGCCAGCCCCATGCCTCTAAAAGCCGCACGGGTTCCGCAATGGCGGAATGCTCTACGCTGGAAATAATCACATGCTGCGATCGGCGATACTGGCGCGCCACCCCCATAATTGCCAAATTATTCGACTCAGTTCCCCCAGAGGTAAACGCGATCGACTCTGGCAACGCATTAATTAACGCGGCAACCTGCATCCGTGCCCGCTCGACGACTGTAGCTGCCCGTTGCCCCCATTCGTGGGTGCTAGAAGGGTTTCCCCACTGGTGCCCTAGAACCTGGTACATGAGGTCGATCGCCTCTGGGCGGGTTGGGGTCGTAGCACTATGGTCTAAATAAATTTGCATAACTAATTTGCAATTTGCATAAATCTTGCACAAGCCACACGGCAACTGGCGGGCTACCCTCCAGCATATAGCGCCTGCTTCCCCTCAGTGTGCTGGCTCTCCTAGGTTCTTGTTGCTAAGTGTCGCTTAGCAACAAGAACCCTCGACACTCTTAGAGGACGTTTTAAAAGCTACGAATCGTTGCCCGAACCGCCCCCCAGCCCCCCAATTCTGGGGGGTTCTGAGGTTAAAGTCCCCCAGAATTATTGGCTCAAAGCCTTTCAGGCATATCAGAAAAGGGAGCAAGTGCAAGGTCTCAAGCACTTTTAAAGTACTCTTTTAGGTTCTTAGGGGGATGAAAAGAGTATTCTTGACACTCTTTTCACTAAAAAGTCAGGAGAGCCAGTGTGTTTGGCTGAACGATCGCTTAGAGCTAGGCTGGAGTCACCCGTCTCGAATCTGCGATCGAACCGCCCCGATTCTGTCGATCGATAGAGTCTTTATTCTGTCAATAGAAATATCATTGAGGTGTTAATGTAAATTTGCTTGACACTATAAAATTTCACTGAAGGACTTCACCTAACTATGGCTGACATTGTAGATACAGCAATGAGTGCAGGGACATTTAGCACCTTAGTCGCTGCGATTACCGCAGCCGGATTGGATACTGCCCTCAAGAGTCCTGGCCCCTTCACCGTTTTTGCTCCCACAGATGAAGCATTTTCCAAGCTGCCATCGGGCACGGTGGAATCTCTGCTCCAAGATTTACTGACGCTAAGAAAAATCCTGGAATACCACGTTGTCTCCGGGAAGGTGTCAGCCGAGGATGTTGCCAAGCTTGACACCGCAACGACCACAGAAGGCTCTACTGTGAAGATTGAACACATTGACGGAGCGGTGAAGGTGAACAATGCCACGGTCGTCACAGCCGATGTGGAAGCGGATAATGGCATCATTCATGTCATTGATACTGTTCTGCTGCCATCTTCGGTCAGCCTTTAGGAGTTTCCAACATCACAAAACGTCCTGGATCGCGAATTAAATTTACGCTCCTCAATGTAACCGCGATCCAGGTGATGATTTGATGTTTTCTCATAACTTCAATCCCAGATTTGATAAGGGTCTGGGCATAATGAGATCTAGGGGATTTACGATTGACTCTTAGGGCTAGCGATCGGACTATATACCAGAGTCATCCAGTCTAGAGTCTGAGCAAGAGGAGTTACATGGAGAAAACGCGCCGGATTTTCATCGGTGATGTGCATGGTCATTATGATGGGCTGATGAAGCTATTGGAAACAGTTGCCCCCGGTTCAGAGGATCAGGTGTACTTTTTGGGAGACCTGATCGATCGGGGTCCTCAAGGAGCAGACGTGGTGAGCTTTGTGCAAAACAGCCCCTATACGTGCATCCTCGGAAACCATGAGCAACTGATGCTGGATGCCTTCCCCGATGGACAGATTTGTGTGCCTGCCCTCCACGCTTGGCTCTACAGTGGTGGCAATACAACGATCGGCAGCTACAGCGATGTAGACCTGTTGATTGACCATTTGAACTGGATGCGGATGTTACCCACCTATCTTGATTTGGGCGACATTTGGCTTGCCCATGCAGGGGTGCAACCAGGCTTGTCCGTGGAGGAACAGACGACGCAGGAACTATGCTGGGTGCGGGAAGAATTCCATAGCATTGCTGAACCGTACTTTCCTGACAAATTAATTATCATTGGTCATACAATCACGTTCACCTTGCCTGGAGTGCTGCCGGGGGAACTGGCCCAGGGACGGGGTTGGCTGGACATCGACACAGGAGCCTATCACCCAAAAAGTGGCTGGCTAACGGCGGTGGATATAGATAATCGCCAGGTCTATCAGGTGAATATCATGAAGGATACTCTACGCACCATGCCTTTGGATGAGGCGATCGTCCGTATTGAGCCAGAACAAATCATCGCTCGTCACCAAGCTCTGAGAGTGTGAGAAGGCAGCTATTTTTGCCAAAGGGTTCACCCCAAAGACAAAGCACAGAAACTGATTGATTCCTACTTCCGGTTCCCGGTATAACCTTTTTCAGAAACCTTCTAAGAAGATTTCTGGAAAAGGTTAGGGATCTGCGGGTTACAGTGGTTTTCGATCAAACCCGCCACAAAAGTAAATGATATAACTGGCTCTGGCTATAGCTTTCAATATTCCCGCCTATGGCACGGTTGGTAGCAATCTGCTGTGATAGTGTCCCACTCAGACGGGTTTCGACTCCTTCGATGGCGCTCAGCACAAATGCGCTCAACCCTCAACCGTCGAGAGTTGAGCGCAGTCGAAACTCGGTTTATTGGTACTTTATTTTCACGCAAGTCCTTTATAGGTGATGTGCAACTTTCCCGAACCGCCCTCACCCCAACCCCTCTCCCAAAAGGGGAGAGGGGCTAAGATTTGGATCGGCTCCCCTTCTCCCGTTGTGGGAGAAGGGGCTGGGGGATGAGGGCAGACTTTAAGTTGCACATCGCCTCCTTATACCAATAAATGTGGAATATAGGGGCGTTCGCGTAGCGTGTGCTTTGCACTTAGCATCCGGCAGATCAACTCCTGAATTGACAAGCGATCATTGCCCGGATGCTTCGCCCGTGCAGGGGTAAATTTTTTCCCAGAAATCTCCTAAAGTCACTCTTTGAGGCGCACATCGACAACGGTGCAGTTGAAGTTGTACTTTGAGCCTTCAATTTCTACCTGTGTCCCAATTTTGACCTTATTGCCTCCCAGAACTGCCTCCCCGTCTTTGATTTGAGCCTTGCCACTCAAAGTCACTAACATATCGGTGCTGTAGGCCAATTCGGGTCTAGGATCATTCAAGGACTTGACCGAACCATCGGGCTGAGGCACAGAGACGCTTCTGGGTAGCACCTGGACTGATTTGATATCTGCTTTGCCGTAGGGTTGATTGCGAATGATCAAATTCGTCTGCTTTGATGCTTGCAGGTCGGCGATGAATTGCTTGGGATCGCTGGTGCCTACGCCTTTGGCGATGATATCCACCTCGATCGCCTGGGTTTTAGTGCCAATTTGGGCGGAGCCAGTGGTGCCAGGGAAGATGAAGATGCCAATGACAACCAGCAGCATAATTAAAGCGGCACCCAGGTCGAGAATGTTGACCTTGCCGAATAGACGACCTTGGGAATCTAGGATAGCCATGAGAAAATTTCCAACGGGTGAAATGAAAGGTTAAGGGATGCGATCGGAGTCATGTGAAAGACTACCACACCTGAATTGAGTTATCAGGGAAGTGAAAAACGTTCATGGTGTCGATCGCCCCAGCCCTAAACGTCGTCTGGGTTCACCCCCATTGCCCGGAGCCGCTCAGCCAGTCGCTCTGCCCGGAGCCGTTCTGCGTCTGCTCGAAGCCGTTCTGCATCTGCCTGGAGTCGTTCTGTGTCTGCCCTAAGCTGTTCTGCATCTGCCCGTTCTGCCCCCGTGGGGATAACGTGTCCTTGCCGATCGCACCACCGCAACCAGGGCCGGGTCATCGCTTCCTCAAACTGCCCTTCCCAAAGCGTTAGCCCTAATCCCACAGTTTCTAACCAGACGGATTGCCCAACCTCGGTAATTCCTGTGTTAGGGGTAAGTTCGATGTAGCGACCAGAGGCTATAGTCCACACTCGCAGCAGGGCATCTCGCATGTCGGTTTGTCCCTGAATTTGCCGCAGGGGGTCGAACACAACGTAGTAGGACACTCCGATTTGGACATAGATGTCTTTTTTGGCATGGGACTTGTGTTTCTGTTGGGATTTGGCACTGAGGGCCACCTCGTCGCCTTCGGAGTTGGAGACGATCTCGATGCAAACTTCAGGCATTTTGCCAAATTCCCAGACAAAGTAGGAACGATTTCGCCGTTGGGAGAAGTCCTCAGCGCACTGCACTCCTAGACTGAGCATGACATCGGGGACGATCGGTTCGCCTTTGAGTTTATAAAACAGCCCGACATTGGCAGTCGCTAGAAACGGTGGCAGCAGCACCTTGGAACTGTAGAGCGGTTCCACCAATAGCCGTTGCTGCTTCTCTGACTGTATGTTGTCCACGGGAGTATCGTCCTCGATGACGAGATGGCTAATGTCAAGCTCGGTAACGATTTCATCAGGGTTTAGAAGCTCTTCAGGGTTTAGAAGCTGTTGGGTCATTGCTGGCAACCAAAATGCTATGACTTATTATCCGCTGAATTTGGGTGGATACGCGATCGCGCCTCTCACGATCGCGTCCCTGCTAGCAAGGCGGCTTCTATGGGTTGGGGAAGTTGCAGGCGGTAGAAGCGATCGGCTGCGAAGGCATAATCTTCACCACTTTCATCCACAATCCGTATCAGTCCATGCGCGTCTGCTTGGGCATCTTGCACGATGCGGTACAGCTTTCCTACGTCTAGCGAAGCGTTGTAACCTTCGTTGCTGAGGCACAGAGCAAAACTTATGGCTTGAGATAGTTTAGGTTCCATCGCTAATCTAGAAACGGTAATTTTAGCTTGAACTCTTTTTTGCCAATGCCGTGAGCTTCATACCAATGTACTTCCGCTAGTCGTAGTGTATCGTCAGGGAGTCGTACTTGTGCAACCCCCTTCAATTTTCTCCAGCGACCTCTTCCATAATGTTTGCGTAGACGGTTACGGCTACGCAGACCCTTGCCGACAGCAATAATTTCAATTTCAGTAATATCGCCAACAATTTCAAAGTCCACAATGGAAGGTACTAGATTTTACATTCACTTACATTAACTAGAAGGCAGGGCCTAAAATCAAGTATCAGTGTACCCCGCGCGTCGCCTCAAGAAACCAGGGTTTTGTGTGGGGGATGCAGGGCATAAGAAACCGGGGTGCTGTCCAAAATCCACCCCTCGCCCAAAGACCTGGCAAGAACCCCGGTTTCTAGCAGCGGAACTCAACTGACCAGCGCCTGAAACCGCCCATCCTCCCGAATGGAGTCAAAATCTGTGTCTGTTTTTGCCATGGCTCGATACTCGTCAGGGTTTAGGTGGATGGCGTGTTGCAGGTTCTCCAGTGCCAATTCCACCTTGCCTTGCAAGCCGTAACAGCAAGCTTTGTTGTAGAAAGCACTTGGATCTTCTGGCTTGAGTTTGATTGCCCGATCGTAGCTGTCGATCGCCTCCTCATAGCGTCCTAACTTCCCCAGCGCATTGCCCCGTCCGTACCAGGCTTCGTGGTAGTCGGGTTTGTGGTGCAAGGCGTGGTCGTAGCTGTCGATCGCCTCCTCATAGCGTCCTAATTCATCCAGCGCATAGCCCCGGTTGTTCCAGGCTCCGTGGTAGTCGGGTTTGTGGTGCAAGGCGTGGTCGTAGCTGTCGATCGCCTCCTCATAGCGTCCTAATTCATCCAGCGCATTGCCCCGTCCGTACCAGGCTTCGTGCAAGTCGGGTTTGTGGTGCAAGGCGTGGTCGAAGCTGTCGATCGCCTCCTCATAGCGTCCTAA
>JARCMD010000424.1 GCA_030248885.1 Leptolyngbyaceae cyanobacterium MP9P1.79
ACAAACTCCTGCTGTCGCGAACCTGATTAGCTTTATCATTGATTCGCTGTCACTACTCAGCCTACCCTCACCCTAAATCCCTCTCCCCGGGGAGAGGGACTTCAATCCGGCTCCCCTTCTCCTACTGGGAGAAGGGGCTGGGGGATGAGGGCGGCTCGACATTGAGTTAACAGCCTGAGTAGTTACGATTCGCTAAAGCTTAGCTTCTCCATTAATTGTTTCTGATCCCACAAACTACTGATATAAAGGCTATTAACTTAGATCTCTAATAGATCTCTAATTTTTGTCCTTCCAGGTTTGAGATTACAGTCTGAATTCTATTGACTTAGCTTACTGTTAACTTGTTATGGCAAATTCATCTGATCAGACTTCTAGACCATCCTCTCAACCTCCTACTTCCCTTGAAGGAAGTTTAAGTGAATTAACGATGGGTGGCCCTGCCGTTTGGCTAGACTTAGGCTTCCTGGTGATTGTGTATGCCTTTGCTTTGGGCACATTTCTCGTGTTGTTTTGCATGGCTTGGGTCATTTTTGACCAAGCCAGACCTGCAATTTTGCATTTTGGACTCGGCTTCATAGTCGGTCGAGATTGGGACGTACCCAATGAAATCTTTGGCGCTCTACCTTACATTTATGGCACCTTGGTTAGCTCGGCGATCGCCTTGATCCTGGCTATCCCGATCGGACTGTCGGTTGCTCTTGTGACCAGCGAAGACTTCCTGCCGTCCTGGGTTAGTTCACCTGTTGCCTTTATTGTTGAGCTTTTAGCCTCCATTCCCAGCGTCATTGTTGGTCTATGGGGCATCTTTGTTTTGATTCCGTTCCTACAACCGATTCAAGACTTCCTTTACAACAACTTTCGCTGGATTCCGCTTTTCAGTACTCAGCCCGTTGGCCCTGCAATGCTCGTGGCGGGAGTGATTTTGGCGATTATGATTTTGCCCACGATCGCTGCCATTAGCCGCGATGTCCTGCTTGCTGTCCCCAAAGACCTCCGAAGTGCATCCATGGCTCTAGGGGGAACTCGCTGGGAGACAGTTTTTGGCACACTTCTGCCCGCCTCATTTTCTGGTATTGTTGGCGCTTCAACCCTCGCTTTAGGGCGTGCTTTGGGTGAAACCATGGCAGTCACGATGGTAATCGGCAACTCAATCGAGATTAGCCCCTCTCTCCTTAATCTCGGATATACCATTCCCGCCGTACTTGCTAATGAATTTGCCGAAGCTGGAGAGGGATTGCACATCGGCTCCCTCATGTACCTTGCCTTTATTTTATTTGTCCTTACCCTAATTGTGAATGTATCAGCAGTTTTGATGGTGCAAGTCCTTGGATCAAGACGGGAGTAGAACTAAACCCATGCACAGCTTCAACTCGGATGCCACACCAGACCCCTTAACCTCATCTTCAGTGATTGATCTTCGTGATCCCCTATCACTGGGAAGAGTGATATTCACAAACGTGATGAATTTTGTTGCCTTCTCCCTCACAGGACTGGCACTTTTACCGCTGTTTGCCATCTTGCTAGAGATCCTTCGTAAAGGTTTGCCTAATTTGACGTGGCAAACCCTAGTTTCCCTCCCTGCCGCAGTGGGTGAAGAAGGAGTTGCAAACGGTTTTGCCAACGCAATTCAAGGCACCATACTGATGGTTGGGATCGCCTCATTGATCAGTATTCCGTTTGGCGTTTTGACGGCTATTTTCCTCTCTGAGTTTGGTAAGGGTTCAAAGGTTGCCGCAACGGTGAGATTCGTGGCTACCGTTCTGAGCGGGGTCCCTTCCATTGTGGTTGGCGTTTTTGCCTATGCCATTATTGTGCTTGCTCCCGCTTGCAAAGGCTTCTCGGCTATCGCAGGGAGTGTTGCCTTAGCCGTTATCATGCTGCCGATCGTGGTGCTGACTACGGAAGAGGCATTGAAATTAGTGCCTGTCCCTCAACGTCTTGCCTCCTCAGCTTTGGGCTGTGGTAGTTTTCAAACCACATTTCGTGTGGTTGTGGCCGGTGCCTTACCGGGTATCACTACAGGGGTTTTGCTGGCAGTGGCTCGTGCTGCGGGTGAAACTGCGCCACTGATCTTCACAGCTTTGTTTAGTCAGACATGGCCCGAAGGCTTAAAGTGCAACAGTCCTACCCCCTCTCTTTCCGTGATGATTTATAACTACGCCAGTTCTCCCTTTCAGGAGCAAAATAGATTGGCGTGGACTGCTTCTGTCGTTCTGGTAGGCATTGTTCTTTTGGTTAACATCCTGTCTCGGTTTGCGATTCGCAGTTTGAAAACTCGTTAATTTTGAAGACCCTATTGTGCAACCTGATACCCACGGCTAATTCCTAACTATGAATCCTACAGAAAATCCTACAGACGTTTCTCCTGTGCGCTCTTATCAGAGTTCAGAGGCACCTCCTGAAAATCAGATTCCAGCTTTACGAGTGAGAGATTTGTCATTTTTCTATGGCACTCGAAAAGTGGTTGAGGGCATCGATATGGATGTGCAGCAGAACCAGGTAACGGCGATTATCGGCCCCTCTGGTTGTGGCAAATCCACCTTTGTGAAAGCCCTCAATCGCATTGCTGAACTGGAAGGCAAGGTTAAAGTTGAGGGGCAGGTTGAGTTTTTTGGACAGAATATCTACGGTTCAAAGGTCAACTTGAACCAACTTCGGCGGCAGATTGGCATGGTGTTTCAAAAACCCAATCCTTTCCCCAAAAGTATCTACGACAATGTTGCCTATGGCATCAGGCTAGGATCTCACAGGAGCCGAGCTGATTTAGATGAAATTGTGGAAGCTGGGCTCCGTGGTGCAGCCCTTTGGGATGAAGTGAAAGACAAGTTGAAGCAGTCAGCATTTGGCCTTTCCGGCGGTCAACAACAGCGTCTGTGTATTGCTAGAGCGTTGGCAGTGAAGCCAAAGGTGCTGCTGATGGATGAACCTTGTTCCGCTCTTGACCCGATCGCCACCATGAAGATTGAGGAATTGATCGAAGTGCTGCGTAAGGATCTGACGATCGTGATTGTGACCCACAATATGCAACAGGCATCTCGTGTTTCCAATTACACAGCCTTCTTCAGCACTGATGAAAGCCGTATTGGTCGAATGATTGAGATGGGGCCAACCGCTCAAATCTTTATGGCAGCAAATCATCACAGCACCCGTGATTACATTGAAGGGCGTTTCGGCTAAGCCTGGTGAATCCGAAGTCTAAACTGGGTGCATCCCAGTTTTGCAACCGCCCGATCCACCCTCACCCTAAATCCCTCTCCCTAGGGAGAGGGACTTTGAATTCCGGCTCCCT
>JARCMD010000425.1 GCA_030248885.1 Leptolyngbyaceae cyanobacterium MP9P1.79
GAACTGCCTGACCTGAGACGATCGCAAATCGCCTCCCTCGCCTTGGAAGAACTGGAGCTATTGGGTGAGGCATTGTTAGATTTTGCAACGATCGCTGACCTTGAGAACTGGTTGCAGACTCATTGAGCCATTTATCTTGAAGTTTCGGCTGGCGATAGGATTGCCTCCCAAACAGTTGAACACCGGAATGGGGTTTTCAAGCAATTAAACTGCGTAACTACTCAGGCTGCTAGCTCAATGTCGAGCCTGCCCTCATCCCCCAGCCCCTTCTCCCAGCGGGAGAAGGGGCTGGGGGATTGAAGTCCCTCTCCTTGGGGAGAGGGATTTAGGGTGAGGGTATTTTAAGTAGTTACTAAACTACTTAAAACACGCCAGCGGCTCATTTGTACGTCTAATAAATTATTCTTATGATGACAGTTGCTGGTCAAACGATGAGGAAGTGAAGGACAGCCCATCAGCTAGAAAGTGCTGCTGTTTCATGATCTCGTAAAGATTGACATCCATTTCCAATAAGCAGGCGTGGCCGCTGTTGGGCAGCACAAAAACTTGGGCTTGAGGCAACATTTCTGCCAAGTAGGTGACTTCGGAAAGGGAAGGAAGCAGGCGATCGGTGGCACTGCCTACCAGTAGCGTCGGCTGGGTAATGGAGCGCAACTCAGCCTCAGTCACAGAGAACTCTCGCAGCAATTCCAATCGCCACACAGAGGTTCTCTGGGGCACCATGCGAATGGTATCCAGTAACTCACGGCGATCGGTCGCTCTCATGCGCTCTAGAGAGGCCAGGAACGGCAAGAATCCAATCAATGACCATTGCTGAAAAAATTCTGGCAACCACGGCACAAACTGCGATCCCCAACTGAGGAGCGGCTTGCGATTGAACGAGGAGGCTGGGTTCACTAGAATTAAGCGCTGAAATAAATGGGGCGCTTGCAGAATCATTTTCAGGGCCAGGCACCCGCCAAAGGATTCTCCGCAGAGATAGACAGGGCGATCGGGTCTGCCCTTAGCGATCTCTGTCTCCACTAACTCGATCGTTTCACGAGTCAAAATCTCCCAGTTATTCAAGTCGTCGGGGGGAATTGCTAAACACCGTACATCAAAACGTTCTGTTAGCCCTATGGTTTGCGATCGGAGCAATTGTCCTGTTCCATCCAACCCTGGCAGAAACACGAACAAGGGGAAATTTAACTGCATTTTTTGGGTGGTCAGGAAACAAATTTTGCTTTTAATCTCCGGCATAGCTTTAATAGTAACCTTGCTGCATCAAGTCGTGAATTTCGGCATGGCACCCCTTTGTTAAATCAGCTACTAAGGACTTTGCTTCCTTGCCCTGATAATTCTGGCGCTCAGTGGACGTAATCCAGCGCGGTCGCCCAACCAGGACATTGACCCGCTGATAGACAACCATAGGGTGCCACCCTTCCTGATTGAACAAAGGCTCCGAGGGATCAAAAAATCCCAATAGCTTCAGTGGCACTGCGGAATTGACGCGCTCTGTTTGGGCACAGAGGGCGATCGGCAAAATAGCCAAGTCGCGAATGGGGGCCCGCAGCGCTAAATGGGCAAATCCTCGGTGAAATTCTCCCACTTCGTCAGAGTGGGTCAGCTTGAGCATCGGCTGGGCCCCCTCCGGAAAAATGCCCACAACTTGCCGCGTCTGCAACAAATGAATCGCTTGCCGAAAAAAACTTTGCCGCCGCTTGACATTGATCGAGTGGTCTGAGCTAGAGGTTGCCTCTAGGGGGAAGCAGCCCAGTTTTTGCACAATTTCGCGCATAATCGGCACTTGCCCCATGTAGTGGTGGCAGGCAAAACGAATGGGGCGATCGATCGCGTTCATCAGCAAAGGTGCATCCATAAAACTGCGGTGATTGCTCACTACTAACACCGCGCCTTCTCTGGGAATGCGGTCTGCATAGTGGAGAAACATTCGCACATCCAAGGCATTTAACAGTAAGCGAGAAATTTGTAGCGGTGTAGTTGAGGACATGCACCAGTCAGACTATAGATTGCTGTTCTAGCTTAATGTTACTTTACAAACTTATTCAACCAAGAAGTCGAGCTGCCAGACCCAACTTATCGACCTACCTCTACCTGGGAAATAGCATCTGACAGCGACTTAAGGAACAAATTAATCGCTAGTGCAGGCTGGTAGAAATAACTGAGCAGCACTCAAAACTCAAAACAATCCCCCTAACTGGTCAGAAACTTCTTCCAAGCTGCACTAGCCCTAATGATTAACCCTAGAGTTTACGTAGGCTACGGCAAGGGGAATAATGCGGGCAACGACTTCAGCGATCGTGGCCCGATCGACCTCTGTCCAGATTCTGGGTTGTTCAAACACACAAGGCTGGAGAACTCCCCACAGCACTCCTCCTTGGCAAAGGTGGGCATGAATCAGGGCGCGATGGCCAAAATTGGCGCGTTCAAACTCGGCATTCAAAATTTCTGGGCTAGCCCTCTCCACGTCTTCCACGAAAATGGTGGGATCAGTGCGGAGGGCGGCAGCAAACATCGGATCTTCACCCGTCAAGCCGGGCGGCTCTGGCTTCCAATCTGCGTCATGGACTACAGGAAACTTGGGATTCCGTACCCAGCAGTAGGGTACTTTGCCCAATCGAGTAGCGGGATCACGGAGATAGAGAAAGCACCGATCGCAGTGCAAAACCTCACCCAAAGCAGGCAACAGCTTAGAAAATACTGTATCCGGGTCAGCATTCTCCAAAGCCGCCATTACGATCGCAGGCAAACCCAAAGCAGCCATAGGATTATTGCTTCACAAACGTCCATTCCAGAACCTTGATTGGCGCTGTTTTCAAAGCTTCCGTTAACGTTTCATTGTCCTTAAACGTGACCTGGGAAAGGGCGCAAGCCTCAACATTGACAGTAAAGCGATCGTCCTCAAAGCACCACGGCTGCACCGTTAAACACCCATCTGCCATTTCTTTAATGTCATAGCGCTTGCCATCGGGGCCTTCGCTGATTTCCAACCACCGCTGATCGGCGGGCAACTCATGTTGACAGAGAATTAGTGAAAGCCGATCGCACCACTGCATATAGGCATAGGCTGAGTCCACATATTCTTTAGTGATGCCCAGTTCCTCCCGCCAACGCTGCTGGTTTTCGAGTTGCTCATTGAGAAATTCATCCATCTCAGGCGACTCCCCCTGTTTGGATTCATTCAAGCGGCTCATGTGCATGGAGATCAGTAAAGCAACCCAACGGCCGCGATACAGAGCATTCGTCGTTAGTTCCCGTAGTTTAGGTAGAGAAGTTTCTTTACAAAGAGTGAAATCCATTGGGGCCCCTCCTTCCGTGAGGTGGTTGCCTTCCCACTCGCGCTCTAAGTCATCATGGTGGGAAATTGCCGCTAGGGTTTCATAAATCCGTGGAGGAGATTCTTTTCTACGCCACTGCCCCGCCATCTGTGCCGCCAACTGCGCATGGGCGCGATGGTAAATGACTTCCCATCCTGTATCAGTAGGCTTGACAATCATACGTACTCCACTTGATGTATCAGTTAATTGATTTCTGTTGTAATTTAGCCTGCCTGAACTTATAAGGACTCAATCAGAAGGCAGATTTGTCCGTAACCGTTGGAAATAAACTGCTTGTCAAGGTACTAATGCGGTTTGGCAAATGTCACTGCCAGAGCATCAAGGCGACCAATGTTAGCCTCATTGAGAGTGCAACGAGGCTCCCCTACGGATAACCGCCCTTATCCAGCAGCCGAATCACTGGTAAGATCCTTACTGAAGGATTTTTAACAAAATTTGACAAAACTTATGACTTCTGCCAATCTGAACCCCGTTTCACAACCCACTACCGCTTCTGTGTTTGAGTCCAATGCGTCTCCAGCAGATGCCATACCTCCCCAACCTGACTTAAACCAGATTGCCCAACGATTAGAAAGTTCCAATTCCGGTACACGCATGGTTGCCTTGGCTTCCCTACGCCACATTCCCGCGATCGATGCCTTTCCCTTCATCAAAAAGGCTTTAGAAGACGAGAACCTGCAAATCCGCTCAATGGCAGTGTTTGCCTTGGGGATCAAGCCCACCGAGGAATCCTATCCGATTTTGGTGAAGTTGTTGGAAGGCGATCCTGACTACGGCATTCGAGCAGATGCGGCCGGTGCCTTGGGTTACTTGGAAGATGTGCGGGCCCTAGAACCGCTGAGCCGTGCCTTTTACGAAGACACAGACTGGTTAGTTCGCTTCAGTGCAGCCGTGTCCTTGGGGAATTTGAAAGACCCCCGCGCCTATGAGGTGCTGATGCAGGCGCTTGACAGTGAAGAAGTGGTGCTCCAACAAGCGGCAATCTCTGCTTTAGGAGAGATTAAGGCATTGGGGGCGATCGATAAAGTGCTGCGGTTTGCTCAGTCAGAGGATTGGCTCGTGCGACAACGCCTAGCAGAGACCCTAGGAAATCTCCCCAGCCCCAAAAGTATTTCTGCGTTGAAGTTCTTGCAAAAAGATAGTCATTTCCAAGTGTCAGAGGCGGCAGCAATTTCCCTCGATCGCCTATCCACTTGACCTGATAAGCAGCCATACTGAGACTAAACTTCCTCCCCAGCACTGTAACCTATGGCTTCTGGCGTTTATGCTGTGATCAATATTGGCTCTTTCAAGCTCTACGTTGGAGACATTAGCACTCTGAAGACCCGATGGCCGATCCTCATGGCAGCTTTGGAACAAGGCAACCACCCTGACTGCACGCTTCAAGCCGTATGGAATCAGTCGGCTGGTCAACGCCGATTCACCTTCCACACCCGATCGCAACTAGAAAGTAGTCTAGATATCTCCGGTTTGGAAGAGTTTAGAAAAGATATTGGAAAATCAAAATAACGGGCTAGGAGGGATTCGAACCCCCGACACCGTGGTCCGTAGCCACGTGCTCTAGTCCACTGAGCTACAAGCCCCCGCAGGCTTTTCAATATATCATATCATTCACCGACTCTGCACACGTTGACAAACAATCGCCCCCTACCCGTGACCCAATCCCCTTCGTCAGATTTACCCTCCCCCGGATTAACCCATCTGGACTCCACCGGACAGGCGCAGATGGTAGATATCTCTGCCAAGGTTGCGACAGTGCGCCACGCCATCGCTGGTGGACAAGTGCGGATGTTGCCGGAAACGTTTGCGGCGATCGAGGCAGGGAATGCACCCAAGGGAGATGTGCTAGCAACCGCTAAATTGGCGGGCATTATGGCAGCAAAGCAAACGGCGAACCTGATTCCCTTGTGTCATCCGTTGCCGCTGCAAAAGGTGAACGTTTGGCTAACTCCTGACCCAGCGTTGCCTGGATACCAAATTCAAGCGGAAGTCAGAACCAAGGCGGAGACGGGTGTGGAAATGGAGGCTCTGACTGCGGTTTCGATCGCTGCCCTCACCCTTTACGACATGGCAAAAGCGTTAGAGAAATCAATCCAAATTGAGCAAATTCGCCTCATTAGCAAGACGGGTGGCAAATCTGGCGACTACACTATTGCACCCTAGTAGTCTGTCAATCATTAATTGACGGGTAGCTGAAAGCTGGGAGATTAGTGGGAGTTAAATTTTGAGGGTCTTCGACCCCTCAAAATTTTCTAGACAGAAGACTAGTCATGCTGCAAACCAATGGTTTTTAGACTTCCATCTATTGTTCTAGCGATAGGCATTTGACTGTCCGATCGAAATCGTTGCACCGAAAATTGGGGTGGGATCAAGTCCTGTGATCTGGTAAAACTGTTGTGAAGTGACGGTGCTAGCGATCGGATACTTTTCCCAAATTTGCAGTTTTTGGTGAACCTGCGCTAACAAATCCAATCCCCTTAAGAGGGGGACTCTTAACCAGGCATCGACTAATGTTTCCACAAATGCTAATTCAATTAACGCAGTTGGATAGCTTTGCAGTAAGCTTTGCAGCCCCGTATAAAAATCATTCCCGTCGCTTCCCTCAAGCTGGTAGCTACTAACAATATGCCTAACTCGTTGCCGATTCAGTTGATTCTGAATTTTCATTCATGCCTCATCGCATCATCCAAAATGAGTTCGATCGGTACTAATCAATCTGTACTGATAACATCATCATGACTCAAGATGTCCTGATTAATTGAAAATACTCTTATCTAAGTGCAAAATGCGACTTCAGTAGCATTTTGGGTGATGAAGGTAGACAATAACCACTTCAATTGTCTTGCCAGACTACGCCATGTTGTTGCCTTCTTGTCCGTAAGCTTGCCAGGCCAAATCGACTAGACCATTGAGGATCGCCACTGCCACCACAGCACTGCCCTTGCGGCCGCCACTGCGAATATTGGGCACCAAGGAATCATTCAATTGTTCTTTAGCTGCCACCACATCCACAAAGCCAGAGGGTGTGGCAATGACCAAGGCGGGTCTAATTTCCTCGGCATTGATTAGCTCCACGATCGCACTCAGCGCAGTTTGAGCTTGCCCCACAATAAAAATACCCTCTGGATAACGCCTCGCTAGGGTTTCCAAGCCCCAAGCAGCACGGGTCTTATCTTTCTGAGGGCGAGTAATGGCTTCCATGCTGCAATAAACCGGATTAGAGAAGGTGCTTTGAATGTGAGGCGTGATTCCTACCTGCACCATTGGCACATCGACAATGATCGTCGTTCGGGATGCCAGGGCTGCTGCTCCAGCTTGGAGAGCTTGGTCAGAGAACCGAATCAACGACTTGTACTCAAAGTCAGCCGTGGCATAAATCACCCGCCGCACAATTTCATATTCTGCGGGTGAAAATGTATGATCGCCGATTTCACGATCGATCACCCCTAAGCTTTGAGCGTCTGTAATGTGCCATTCCATAAGGTCAGAGTGCTGAGTCATAGTCAGCAATAAGGATTTAGCTGCTAGCTTATCAGGTTGCCCCTAATCCGGCTCAAGTTATCCTCTAGAGAATCTATCCTTTTGCAGAAGCGTAGCATTGTCTTCCCTGCAAATGCCTCATCCCAATATTTTCTGAAGGAGAGAGTTGACAAGAACTTAGCAGACTCCTAGGAAACAAAATACCATCTGTCTTCGACTCCGCTCAGCCAGCTTGCACCCTGAGCGGAGTCGAAGGGTAAAATCTTTTCTGGAAATCGCCTTAAGAGCTACTCCAGAGGAGGGAGATATGAGATATTGCCTGTCGCTTAGTTACTAGAGGTTCCAACTTAGGAGGGAAGACAATTATAGGCTGAGGCGAGAAGCTATTGAGTGTCCGCAATAGCATATACAAGGTGAGAATTAAATCATGAGTAACACTACAAAAGATCTACATGACCGGGATGCTAATCTTGACCCAATCTCTGGGGAACCGGGCGCCCATCCTGTAGGAACTGGAATTGGTGCTGCGGGAGCCGGTGCTGCGGGCACAGCGATCGGAGCAGTCCTAGGTGGCCCCGTGGGTGCTGTGGTTGGTGCGGTTGTGGGTTCAGTAGCTGGCGGTTTGGCTGGTAAGGGTGCTGCGGAAGCCATTAATCCGACTGAGGAAGACACCTACTGGCGCACAAACTACACAACTAGCTCCTATTACGAGCCAGGCTACAGCTACGATGACTACAATCCCGCTTACCGCACAGGTTACGAAGGTTACAGCCGTCACCATGGCACAGGCAAAACCTACGAGCAAGCTGAGCCAGAACTGCGTCAGAATTATGAGAGCAGCAACACTGGCGCTCGCTTGCAATGGGAAAAAGCCAAGCACGCTACTCGTGATGCTTGGAACCGGGTAGAAAAAGCTATGCCTGGGGACTCGAACCGATCGACCCGCTAAGTTCGATCGCTTTTCTAAAGAATGTTTACCGTTAAAGGGCATGGTTTCCATGCCCTTTAATTGTTTTTGGGAGTGTGAGTATGAGAAATTCAAGGAAAATTTTGCTGGAACGTCCTGAAATATAAAGGGAATTTAAAGGTAGGCAAGTCACGCTTAAAGTGCTTGTACTGGACACTAGAGGGCTTAGTTTAAATTTAGGATGTTAAAGGATTGAATATTAGACTAAAGTAAATAAGTGTAAAGTAAACAAGTGTAACGGAATTGAGCGTCAGCTTTGGTTACACCTAGGCAACCTTCTGTAGAATTTTCCCTTTTGTGCCAACGATGCCCTACCTGTCCCCCACCAAGCTACTAGCTTCGATCGCCACTCTGCTTCTGACCTTACTAATGTGGCTGACTCCCTCTGCTGCCTGGGCTTACGAGAATCTTGACCTGCTACCCGCTACCCCCACTCCCATCATTGACTTGGCGAAAGCGCTCACAGGAATTCAGGAGGAGGATTTGGCTCAGGAGTTAGATCATTTTGAGCAGGAGACGGGGTGGAAGCTGAGAGTATTAACCCAGTTCGATCGTACCCCTGGACGGGCTGTGAAGGACTTTTGGGGACTGGATGACAAAAGTGTCTTGCTCGTTGCCGACTCCCGTGGTGGGAACTTACTTAATTTCAATGTTGGTGACGATCTATATCCTTTATTGCCTCGTACCTTCTGGATTGAGCTGCAAACTCGCTTTGGCAACCAATTTTTTGTGAGAGACAATGGTGAAGATCAGGCGATCATTCAGTCGTTGCGCTCTCTGGAAGGCTGTCTGCGGCAGGGGGGATGTCAGGTTGTCCCCGGATTACCCAGAGAGCAATGGATTCTGACCCTAGTAACGTCAGTGGTGGGCGGTATTATCTTCGGGTTTGCTGGACAATCCCGTGAAGGCAAGATATTTGCATGGCAGTGGGTGCTAATTTTTTCGCCCTTGTGGGGAATTTTATTTATTGCCTTCGGGGTCGGGCCGGTTGTGAGTCGGACTTCAGAGTGGCTGCCGCTCTTTCGCAATTTCATCGGTTTTGCGATGGGTGCCCTCGTAGCCTATTTGTCTCCTGTACTCAATAAATCCTTTATGTCTGAAGAGTAGATGGTTGGTTGAGATACTCTCACTCCACTTGTGGGATGAAGGGCATGAGAAACTGGAATTCTGTCATGGAGTAAGTTCGATCGCCCTAGATTTTTGCAGAACCCCGGTTTCTAGCTTAAGTTCGATCGCCCTATTGAGTTATCCCAATTTGTTTAAAGAGGCGTTGGACGAGACATTCAAACCCTGGCAGGATGGGTGAAGTGAGAGTGTCTTGAGCGGTGTAGGTGGCGGCTCGTTTGAGGACGACATTCTCGCGGCGATACACCTCTACTTGTTGCAATTCTCGGCTGACGATCCAATATTCCTCAACTCCTTGGGACGAATAGAGTTTCAGTTTAGCTTCCCGGTCTCGGCGTTCGTTCGCAGCACCCGGAGACAGCACTTCAATGATGAGTTCAGGTGCGCCAATGAAGTGCCCGGCTTCGTCGGTGAAGCGCTCCATGCGTTCTACACTGATCCAAATAGCGTCTGGGATAACGTTATCGGCATCGCTGAAGACGATGCCCGGAGCCGGGAACACGTCTCCAAGCTGCGTCTTGTCTGACCAATTGCCTAATTGATTGCAGATGTTACGAATCACGGATTGATGTTTGAAATGGGGTGCCCTCGTCACAAAAAGTTCTCCATCAATGATTTCATAACGCTTCCATTCGTCGGCGGTGAGGAGTTCTAGATCCGCAGTTGTCCAGCGAACTTTTTCAGATAGGGTTTGACTCATGGTGTGTCTCTGCACGCTACTTTGGTTCTATTCTCGCTTGTTTTGTGGTGGCGATCGTCCCCCAGTTCATCCAGATCCCCAGTTTCTGATTCTGGGATGCAGAGATTGAGAACTAATGAGGAAGGATGGCAAGGCGATCGGCAATCCAAGTTTTGATCATGGCTTGGCATGTTACTCCCAGCCAATTAGCTTCCTGGTCTAAGGCATGAAGCATCCAAATTGGAAAGTCAAGATCAATATGCATCTGTTCATAGCCTGGGCGACTTGCTTGAGAAAGATCTAAAAGGTCAGTAATATCTTCTCCACTATCGAATCTGGTATCAAATTCGTCTGCCTTCATAAATTTCCACCTCTTCTATCCGAGAGCGTCGAACTGAAATAATGCGTACTCCATCGTTTCGGTAAGTGATAACTGAGGAACGAAACCCAACACCCGCATGGGTTACGCTATCGCTTTTCTGGTATGCCGGAACGGCTATACCCATCCCACAAATAATTGCGCCTTCCTACTTAGTAAAAATTGCTTACATCATAGAAGATTGCTGCTACATCTAAGCGCGATACGATAGAGTCCATACCTGAGACCTGAAAGATACCTTCCTTTCAACAAGAATCCCAACGTTCCTTTGACGCTTCTGTTCTGTGTTGAATTCACCTTTTGTCAGTGGGGATGGGAGGAAGAGGTTGGCAGCGATTTCTAATAGCTAACGGCATGAATTTTGCGATCGGCTGTGCCATCTGGGCCTACAAGGGATGGATTGGTGACTTTTTTCCGGTGGGAAGTCGGTCTTCGGAGTTTTTGCGGCTCTACAGTCGTCGGTTTACTGCCGTTGAAGGCAACACGACATTTTATGTGGTACCGGACAAGGAAACTGTCAACCGCTGGCGATCGCAAACGCCTCCAGAGTTTAAGTTTTGCCTAAAACTACCCAAGGATGTGACCCATTCTGGCTTGCTGCAACCGACGATCGGCGGCGCATTGCGATTTCTCGACCAGATGCAAGGACTGGAAAGCCGCTTGGGGCCACTGTTTGCCCAACTTCCCCCCAGCTACAGCCCCGCTCAACTGACTGATTTAATTGCGTTCCTCACTGCTTGGACTGCTACGCAAACGCCTTTGGCGCTGGAAGTGCGGCATCCCGACTGGTTTCAAGAACCCCATGCCAGTCAACTCAGGGCAATTTTGACAGACCTAGGCATTGGGCGCGTCCTCTTGGACTCTCGCCCCATCTACGAAGGAACTGAAGATCCCCAACTGCACTCAGAGCGTCGCAAACCTAAGCTGCCCTTGCAACCCAGCGTCACGGCTCCCTTTAGCCTGATTCGGTTCATCAGTCACCCCAATTGGGAGGCGAACCAGGCATTTTGGCTAGAGTGGGTGCCGATCGTTGACCAGTGGTTGCGCGAGGGAACCCAGGTTTACTTTTTTGTCCATTGCCCCGCTGAGGAGCAGTCGCCTAACAATGCCCGCCAGTTTCAACGGCTACTGGAAGAGCATGAGGTGCCCGTTCCGGCACTCCCTTGGAATCAAATTAAGCCCCCGCCCACTCAGTTGAGTTTGTTTTGATTGTTTGGGCATAAGAACTAAATAGATTTATTGCTTACGTTTTAAGATTGCCCTCATCCCTTAGCCCCTTCTCCCTGGGGAGAAGGGGAACCGGAATCTTGCTCCCTCTCCCCAGGGAGAGGGTTGGGGTGAGGGAAAATCCGGATTTATTTGATTAGAACTTACGCAGGTAAAATTCAGAGTCAGGCAATCTCTGCTAACAAGGGGCTTAAGTCTCTTGTTTCATAACTCTATGCGTAAGTCCTACTGATTAATCCACAATCCTCGCAAGTCAAAAAGATTACCGTAATCCTTCTGCCTTCGCCACTTCTAGGAGCGTCTTTAACACCGAATCTGGGTTCAAACTCATGGAATCGATCGCCTGTTCCACGAGAAAGCGGGCGAACTCTGGGTAATCGCTGGGAGCTTGACCACAGATGCCGATTTTGCGTCCGTGGGCATGGGCAGTGCCGATCGCCATCTGCACCATGCGTTTCACAGCGGGATGTCGCTCATCAAACAGCGGCGCAACTAAGGCAGAGTCGCGATCGAGTCCCAGCGTCAATTGGGTCAGATCGTTGGAGCCGATGGAGAAGCCATCGAACACCGCACTAAATTCATCTGCCAGAATCACATTGCTGGGCAACTCACACATCACGTAGACCTGCAAGCCATTTTTCCCCCGCTCCAACCCATGCTGCGCCATTTCTGCCAACACTTTCCGCCCTTCCTCTGGGGTGCGGCAGAATGGAATCATCAAAATCACATTGGTCAAGCCCATCTTGTCGCGGACGTTTGCCATCGCCTGACATTCCAGGGCAAAGGCAGCCCGGTAGCGGGGATCATAGTAGCGACTGGCACCCCGCCATCCCAGCATTGGGTTTTCTTCGTTGGGTTCAAAGTCCTTTCCGCCTAAAAGATTGGCATACTCGTTGCTCTTGAAGTCCGACAGGCGCACAATCACGGGCTTGGGATAAAACGCAGCGGCGATCGTGCCCACGCCTTGAACCAGTTTTTCCACGAAATAATCTGGCTTGTGGGGATAAAGTGCAGTTAGGTCGGCGATTTGGGTTTTGACTGGCTCCGCGAGGCGATCGAACTCCAAGAGCGCCAGAGGATGCACCTTGATTTGATTGGCAATAATAAACTCTAGCCGCGCCAAGCCCACCCCATCGTTGGGAATTTGGGACAGGCTAAAGGCTTGGGCGGGATTGCCCACATTCATCATGATCTGGGTTTGCGTCCGAGGCAGGTCGGTTAGGGCGACTTCCTGCACCTCAAAGGGCAACAGCCCCGCGTACACATGACCCACTTCTCCCTCGGCACAGGAAATCGTCACCGCTTGCCCCGTTTGGAGCAGAGTTGTGGCTGTTTCAGTGCCGACGATCGCTGGAATCCCCAACTCCCTGGCAATGATGGCTGCATGGCACACCCGCCCGCCTTGGTTGGTAACGATCGCACTCGCCCGCTTCATAATCGGCTCCCAATCGGGATCGGTGCGATCGGTAACCAAGACTTCCCCCGCTTGAAACTGCTTCAGGTCTTCTGGGCTGAGGATGACCCGCGCTTGACCGTGGGCGATCGACGCGCCCACCGCTCGACCCGTCACCAAAATTTCGCTGGAGCCGCCTAACTGATAAGTTCGCAGCACCTGCAACGACTTCCGCGACTGCACGGTTTCCGGGCGAGCCTGGACAATGAATAATTCCTGGATGATGCCATCCTTCGCCCACTCAATGTCCATCGGGGTGTGGGTTTGGTGTAAGTGGCTGTAGTGGGTTTCAATCACGCAAGCCCACTGTGCTAGTTGGATGATTTCGGCATCTGTCAGGGCAAAGCGTTGCTGGTCTGCCAAGGGAACGGGCAGATTTTGGGTCAGTTGCGCGTCATTGGTGTAGACCATTTTGAGCGCTTTACTGCCCAATCGCCGATCCAAAATGGGGTAAAAGCCTTGCTGAAGCGTGGGTTTGAACACCACATACTCGTCGGGGTTGACGATTCCCTGCACCACGGTTTCTCCCAAACCATAGGCGGCACTGATGAGAACCGCGTTGGCAAATCCCGTCTCTGGTTCAATGGAAAACATCACGCCGGCCGTCCCCAAGTCGGAGCGCACCATCTTTTGCACCCCGATCGCCAAGGCGACTTCAAGCTGTCCAAAGCCTTTGATCTGGCGGTAAGAAATGGCGCGATCGGTGAACAGGGATGCGAAGCACTGCTGACACGCCTGCAAGACTCCAGCACTGCCGTGGACGTTCAAATAGGTGTCCTGTTGACCCGCAAAACTAGCATCGGGTAGGTCTTCGGCGGTGGCGCTGGAACGCACTGCCACATCGGTATCGCTGCCATACTGCTGACAGAGGCGATCGTAGGCCTGTTGAATGGCGCTGGTTAGGTCGGGAGGCAGGGGAGTTTGCAGAAGCAACGATCGCGCTGCCGTTCCCCGCTGGTGCAAATCATGGACATCCTCTACATCCAAACCGCTCAGAATTTGCTGCAATTGCTCTTCTAAGTTGGCGGATTGCAGGAAGTAACGATAAGCCTGAGCGGTGATGGCAAAGCCGCCGGGCACTTTCACGCCCTGGGCTGATAGCTGCTGAATCATTTCTCCAAGAGAAGCATTTTTGCCCCCCACGAGGGCAATGTCGGCTAGGCGCACTTGGTCTAACCAAAGAATAAAATTCGACGCTTTAAGCGGGGAATCCTGACCTCTCACTGCTGTACTCAGCATATGAATTCCTCCAATTTGAATTGAATTTAAGCCGATTCAGGAAGATGCAGGGTGAAACGATCGCATCCTGAATGACCTTCTATCTCCAGTATTCCCAGAAAACCAGGGCTAAACCCACTAGAAATCAATCTAAACACAGCGGGGATCAATTAATTAATTGTCAATGAACCTATACCCCTTTCGGCTCAGCGTTGTGTCAGGAGACGATCGTCACACTCAAACCACAACCTCAACAATCAACGGTGAAAATTACTGCTCGATCCTCAATTGCTGCCTTCTCATATAACTGTCTCACCTTCTGAAACCACTTCCATGTGTATTCAAAATCACCGTCGCTCAATGTTCCGTAATCGCTTTGTGAAATAGCAAAGTAGCGTTCTCGCAGCCAGAGTTCAGTAATCTGACTAAGTGCAGTCGCAACATCTTTTACTTGCACCGCAGCAACGAAACAAATTGTGCAATCCTCTCCGCTATAAAGTTGCTGACCACCACAGATACAATGATTGAGCGGATACTGTTCACTCTCATAGAGCAATCTACCATCCGTTAGACAGCGATGAATTGCATTCCAAGCTTTATCAGATTCTGCGAGGTACTCTTCATTCCATTCTTGCTCGATTAATTCAATAATCGACTCAAGCTCATCATCATTCCTGACTGCAAGTACAGCCTGAGCTTGAGCGTTATTGAGTGCAAAATGAACTCCTCGACCTGCCATGCAAACTCACAAATAGGATTTTCTGAAATTAGAGAGTGCGATCGAGCCTTAATATTGCGACTTTGCCAATAACCAACAAGATTCTAATTGCATCTCCATTTAGGACTATAGACTGGGGTTAGGCATTGTTATAAAGACAGCTATGCAAATCACCATTGAAATACCAGATACGATCGCCTATGAGATTCAGGAGCAATGGCAAGATCTGCCACGAAAAGTTCTAGAGAGCTTATCCATTGAGGACTATAAAGCAGGTATTCTCAGCCGAGAACAGATTTAGGGACTTCCAACTAATAAATCATTCCAAAGTCTGCGTAGGGGCGAAGCATTCGGTCAAAGGTTCTGATTGAGTTACAAAGACTTTCGCCCGAATGC
>JARCMD010000426.1 GCA_030248885.1 Leptolyngbyaceae cyanobacterium MP9P1.79
CTACTCCAACACCCTCGGCTGGAACACCTTCCCCGTCCCCACCCTCACCGACCAAAACAAAACCGATCTCACCCGCTGCGCCGAAGACATCCTGTTAGCCCGTGAAGCGCATTTCCCAGCCACGATCGCCGATCTCTATGACCCCGAAACCATGCCCGAAAACTTGCGTCAGGCCCACGATCGCAACGACGAAACCTTAGAGCGCATCTATATTGGTCGCCGCTTCAAAAACGACACCGAACGGCTGGAAAAACTATTTGAGCTTTATACCAAAATGACCACCCAGCAAGCTGCACCGAAAAAGCAAGGAAACGTAAAACCTAGCCATAATACAAAGTACAACCCCCTAGCAATGATAAACAGCCAGCAGAATACACCGACTATCTGACCCCAAAATACCAGTAAGCCTTCCCGTGAAAATCCCATGATCCAAATTCAACTAAACCTACCTGAAAGTGCCTTCTCTGCTCTCCGCAGCACCCCAGACGAATTCGCCCAAGAACTACTCATTGCTGCCGTAGTCAAGTGGTACGAAGTAGGGATGATTTCCCAATCCAAAGCTGCCGAAATTTCAGGCATCAGCCGTCAAGCTTTTCTTCAAGCCCTTAATCGATTTGGAGTCTCCCCATTTCAGACCACACTAGAAGAACTCACAGAGGAAGTTAGTCGTGGTTAAGCGTTGGGTGGTTAATGCCTCGCCAATCATCAGCCTGACCAAGATTGACCGCATTCATTTACTCAGCCAACTCTGTGATGAAGTGGTCATTCCTCAAGGCGTTGTAGATGAAATTCAACTGGGTGGATACGCTGACAGTGCCGTTACTTGGCTCCAGCAAGCAGGCCAAGCCCTCATTCAACCTGCTCCAGAAATTGACTCAAAGATTGCCAGTTGGGATCTTGGGTTGGGAGAAAGCCAGGTGTTATCTTGGGTCATTAACATACCGGCTATGAAGCTATTATTGATGACCTAGCAGCACGGAAAGCTGCCAAGATTCTCCAGATTCCAGTCCGAGGTACTTTAGCTGTGGTCGTACTAGCGAAGCAGATGGGATACATATCATCTGTTAAGCAGGACTTAGAGAACCTTGTTCAGGTAGGTTTACGCATTAGCCCTACTGTACTCGCGCAATCCATTGCACTGGCAGGAGAGCAATAACACCATACCCGCACCGCAGTATGGACAAAGAATTTCTCCTAGTCAGAGAAGCCCACGATTTGCCTGTGGCAACGCTGCACGATCGTAACGATGAAACCCTAGAGCGCATCTACATCGATCGCCGCTGCAAAAACAACACCGAGCGACTCGAAAAACTCTTTGAACTCTAGGCGATGTGCAACTTTCCCGAACCGCCCACCCTTCGGGAAGCAAGCTACACCCCAACCCCTCTCCCAAAAGGGAAGAAGGGCTAAAGAGATTTCTAGAAAAGTTTATACCAGGCACCGGAAGGGCGAAGCATCCGGCAGATAAGCCCTTGAATCAATCAGAAGGTCATTGCCCGGATGCTTTGCCCCCACATGGGTAACATCTTTCTCGGAAATCTCTTAAGATTTGGATCGGCTCCCCTTCTCCCCCTGGGAGAAGCAGGGCTGGTTTATTCAAGAAATAATAACTTGGAAACCATCATTAACTCGTTAGCTGCCCATAAAAATATAGGAAAGTAACACGGGAGAATGGTGCTTTCAGTATTTTTCCACCTTTAATAAACCAGCCCTGCCCTGGGAGAAGGGGCTGGGGGATGAGGACAGACCTTAAGTTGCACATTGCCTAACTCTATACCAAAATGACAACCCAGCAGGCTACGCCAAAAAAGTCCGCAAAACCAGCAAAATGAAAGGAGCCAAAATGATGAGCAACGCGATCGAATTACCAATGGAGAGAATTATAGAGTTTTGTCACCATTGGCAGGTAACAGAACTTGCCCTATTTGGCTCTGTTTTGCGCGATGACTTCCGCCCCGACAGCGACATTGATGTGATGGTGCAATTTCACCCAGACGCTCACCCCACATTCAGTACCCTAGACCAGATGGAAACAGAACTCAAAACCATCTGCCATCGAGATGTTGACCTGATTACCCGTCAGGGCATTGAAGCTAGCCGCAATTACTTACGTCGTCACGAAATCCTTTCCTCTGCCCAGGTGATTTATGCCACGGGATCTGCAATTTCTGCTTGATATGCTGCAATCCGCAGAACTGATCATGACCTACACGGCTCAATGTACAAAAGATGAGTTCGTTGATAATGTGCAGCTTCAAGATTCAGTGATTCGGCGGCTGTTGATCATTGCCGAAGCCGCAAGACGAGTTTCGGAAGCCACTCGACAGACCTTGCCAAACGTCTCTTGGCAAGAAATCAATGGAATCCGAAATCGGCTAGTGCATGAATATGATGATGTTAACCTCAATATCATTTGGGATGTAGTTCAGTCCGAGATACCCCATCTGATCGAGGAACTAAAGTTGCAAATTCCTCCAGAACATTGAGGGGGCTAACACCTTCCCCGTTCCCTGCCACGAACTCTTGGTGCAAAGCTATCGCCGATCTCTATGATCCCGAAAATATGCCCCCGACACCATGCCTGAAAGCTTGCGCCAAGCCCACGATATTTCAAAGGAGTCGCTACGGGAACGCAACGACGAAGTGCTAGAGCGTATCTACATCGATCGCCGCTGCAAAAACGACACCGATCGCCTGGAAAAACTGTTTGAGCTATATACCAAAATGACCACACAGCAAGCTGCGCCGAAAAAGTTTGCCAAACGTCAAGGATAACGTGGCATGACATCTACTCCCTCTCGTCCCAAGAATGATCGCATTACCCATATGCCAATATCAATCGGTCTATAATCACAACAGCAGAACAGCCAGCCTAAACCCATGACCACTCGCGAAGCCCTTAAACAACAACTCGACACCTGCACTGAAGAGCAACTCCAACAAATCGCCAACTTCATGGAGTTGCTCAAACTCCGTTCACCAACATCTGACTCACCCCACGATACCCCCAAAGCACAAGTCCTCGAAGATTTTCGCCAAGCTTGGCACGAAGCCATCACTGGTCAGGGTATCCCCATCGCTCAACTATGGAAAGAGTTGGAAAATGGATGACCCCAGTGTCATCGTCCTTGCTTTGCCTACGTTTACCCGCAATATTCGGACATTGATTAAAAAATACCGCAACATTCTCAACGATATTCAACCGATTGTCGCACAGCTAGAAAATGGTGATATCCTTGGCGATCAAGTCCCAGGTGTAGGCTATCCAGTCTTTAAACTCCGAATCAAAAATAGTGATAATCAAAAAGGAAAAAGTGGTGGTTATCGGTTGATTTACTATCTCAAAACAAACGACAGAATTTTATTGCTGACGCTTTACAACAAATCTGAACAAGATGATGTCATGGTCAGAGACTTACAAAACATCATCGAAGAATACGAACGGAGCGATTCTAAAGCTGCATCGCAATGACGAAGTGCTAGAGCGCATCTCCATCGATCGTCGCTGCAAAAACGACACCGATCGCCTGGAAAAACTCTTCGAGCTATATACCAAAATGACTAGCCAACCCGCCTCGTCCAAAAAGTCGGCAAAACCTAAAACAAACGGCTCCAATCCATGAGCACCCCCCTCGATACCCCGTGGAAGCAGATTCTCGAATGCTACTTCCCCCAGTTTATGTCCTTCTTCTTCCCCGCCGCCTACCACGAAATTGACTGGAGCAAAGGATTTGACTTTCTCGACAGCGAACTCCAGCAAGTAACTAGGGAAGCAGAGACAGGCAAGCGGATCGTTGATAAATTAGTCAAAGTGTACCTGCGGAACGGACAGGAAAACTGGCTCCTGATCCATATCGAAATCCAAAACCAAAAGGAGGAGGAATTCAGCGAGCGCGTCTACATCTACTCAACCCGGCTATTTGACAAGTTTCGCCGATCGGTGGCTAGCTTTGCGGTTTTGGGAGACACCGATCGCCACTGGCGACCCCAGTCCTTCCACCAAGCTGCCCTTGGATCTCAGCACGACTTCTCGTTCCGGATTGCAAAATTGTTAGATTATCAACAGCAGGAAGAATCGCTGAAAGCCAGCGACAATCCTTTCGCCATCGTCGTACAGGCCCACCTGGCAGCACAGTCCACCAAAGGCAAAGCCAGTCAGCAGCGCCGTCGAGAACGGAAGTATAGTCTAACCACCCTGCTGTACGAACGAGGGTGGAGCGAGCAGGAAGTCATCGACCTCTATCGCTTCATCGACTGGGTGCTAACCCTGCCCCCAGAGCTAGAGGAAGCCTTCCGACAGGACTTGGAAACTTACGAACGAGGAAAAAACATGCCGTACATTTCTGCGATCGAACGAATGGGTGAAGCCAGAGGTGAAGCCAGAGGTAAGGTTGAGGGCAAGGTCGATTTGCTCAGCCTCCTGTTGGCGCAACAGATGGGGTCGATTTCTACAGAAACTGTCGAGGAACTTAAAAAACTCCCGATCGAGCAGTTGGATCAGCTCGCTTTAGATTTGAGGGGTTTTACAAGTATCGACGATCTGACGAACTGGCTGAAGCAAAAGAATTCATCTAGCACCTAACCCCAGAGCGCTTTCTGAATTTGAACCTCCTAGCTGCTACCCACAGAACAATCGCTTCCAATCCATGAGCAAACCGATCGCGATTCCCGCCGTTTCCGTCACCTACGCCCAAGATGGCACCTCCACAAAACCCAACGCCCTGGGGATGCGCCTGATGCAGGAACGCGCCTACCAAAAGCGCGGCGAACAATACCTATTGATCAAATCGCCCCCCGCCTCCGGCAAAAGTCGGGCACTCATGTTCATCGCCCTGGACAAGCTAGCCAACCAGAAGCTCAAACAGGCGATCGTCGTCGTACCAGAAAAGTCGATCGGAGCCAGCTTTCATGACGAGCCGCTGAGCCAGTTTGGCTTTTGGGCAGATTGGCACGTCGAACCCCGGTGGAACCTCTGCGACGCACCGGGCGGTGACAATGGCGGCAAAGTGAACGCGGTGAAGAAGTTTCTAGCCAGTGAGGATAAAATCCTGGTCTGCACCCACGCCACCTTCCGCTTCGCCGTAGACCAGTTCGGCATCGAAGCCTTCGACGATCGCCTGATTGCCGTAGACGAATTTCACCACGTTTCCGCCAACCCCGACAACAAGCTCGGCGATCACATCCGCCAACTAATGTCCCAGGGCAAAACCCACCTCATCGCCATGACCGGCTCCTACTTTCGCGGCGATGCGATCGCCGTCCTGAACCCAGAAGACGAATCAAAATTCGACACCGTTACCTACACCTACTACGAACAGCTCAACGGCTACCAATACCTGAAGCAGCTCGACATCGGCTACTACTTCTACGCAGGCAGCTACACCGACACAATCATGCAGGTGCTGAACCCCAACGAGAAAACCATCCTGCACATTCCCAACGTCAACTCCCGCGAAAGCACCAAGGACAAAATCCGCGAAGTCGAGCACATCATCGAAGAACTGGGCGAATGGCAGGGCACTGACCCCCAGACCGGGTTCCAACTTGTGAAAACTGCTGACGGCACCCTCCTCAAGATTGCCGATATCGTAGACGATGATCCCAGCAAGCGGGACAAGGTTGCCGCCGCCCTTAAAGACCCCGCCCAGAAGCATAACCGCGAACATGTCGATATCATCATCGCCCTCGGCATGGCCAAAGAAGGCTTCGACTGGATCTGGTGCGAACATGCCCTGACGATCGGCTACCGCTCCAGCTTGACAGAAATCGTCCAGATCATCGGTCGTGCTACCCGTGATGCGCCAGGTAAGACCCGCGCCCGCTTCACCAACCTAATTGCCGAACCAGATGCCTCCGAAGCTGCCGTCACCGAAGCCGTGAACGACACCCTCAAAGCCATTGCCGCCAGCCTGCTGATGGAGCAAGTCCTCGCGCCCCGTTTCGAGTTCAAACCCAAGCACCCCAACAATCAACCGACACCGGGCTTTGACTACGGGGAAGGCGGCTACAATCCGGGTCAGTGCAACGTGGGCATCAATCCAGAGACTGGTCAAATCCAATTGGAAATCAAGGGGCTAGCCGAACCCAAGAGCCAGGAAGCTGAACGCATCTGCCGCGAAGACTTGACCGAACTAATTACAGCCTTTGTCCAAGACAAGCCCACGATCGAGCGCGGCTTGTTCGATGAAGAACTGGTGCCGGAGGAACTGACGCAAGTACGCATGGGCAAAATCGTCAAAGAGAAGTTCCCGAACCTGGAGGTGGAGGATCAAGAAGCCGTCCGTCAGCACGCGATCGCCGCCCTTAATCTCGTCCAACAGGCGAAAAGAACCATGAACGAAGCGGGTGGGACGTATAACATAAATCTCGGTGATGGCTCCGGTGATGGCTCCGGTGATGGCTCCGGTGATAGCTCCGGTGATAGCAATAATGTGGCGAAAAACACCGCCCTCATCGACGGGGTGCGGCAATTTGCCCTATCCGTCACCGAGCTAGACATGGATCTGATCGATCGGATCAATCCCTTTGGCGAAGCCTACGCCATCCTCGCCAAGTCCATGAGCGAAGAGCGGCTGAAGCAGGTGGCGGCGGTGATTGCCGCCAAGCGCACGAGCCTGACTCCTGAGGAGTCCAAGGCACTCGCTGTGCGTGCTCTTAATTTCAAAAAGGAAAGGGGACGGTTGCCCTCGGCTAATTCACCAGATGCTTGGGAGAAGCGCATGGCTGAAGGTGCTGCCGCATTTGTTCGATTTAAAGATGAAGGACGCTATGAGTGATGTAGATCTCGATGAACTGCGGTCTGAACTTGACGACTTTGCAGAGTCGCAAAAAAGTAGTGGACGATCTGCTGCGGAGGAACGTATTATCGCTGGCTTTGAGGAAATCGAGCGATTCGTGACAGAGCGTGGCAGACTGCCTCAGCATGGAGAAAACCGCGATATTTTTGAGCGGCTTTATGCAGTACGGCTGGATCGACTGCGGGAATCTGAAGAATGTCGCAAAGTCTTGAAGTCGCTCGACCCACGTAGTCTGTTAGACGCTGGCGACGATGTTGAACTCGCCACAGAAGACATCACGGATGAAGAACTGCTTGCCGCCCTTGGGGTCGAGGTCGCTCCAGAGAACGACATTACCCAGCTTGTGAATATACGATCGCGCCAGGAAATCAAAGCAGCGGAGGAAATTGCTCAACGGACTCCTTGCGAAGACTTCAATGATTTCAAACCTATTTTTGAAAAGGTACAACACGAGTTGGCGACCGGTGAAAGGCAAACTGTGAAATACCAAGATAATGCAGCAGTCAATCAAGGCGACCTGTTCATTCTTGATGGGCAGAAGGTGATGGTGGTCGATATGGGTGAGCCATTTATCAGTGACTATGGGCGTTCAGACCGCAGGCTGAGGGTGGTTTATGACAACGCCACCGAGAGCGATTTACTGTTGCGATCGCTCCAGCGGGCCTTAAATAAAGACAAGGCTAGCCGCCGCATTACCACCCCAGATTTTGGCCCTCTATTTTCGCAGGTTGAAGCAGAAGACGACCTGCCCAGCGGCTGCATTTACGTACTCAGAAGCAAATCGGAACACCCCTTCATTGCCGAGAACCGATCGGTCATTCACAAAATTGGTGTGACGGTTGGTGATGTGAAAAGCCGGATTGCCAATGCGAAGAAAGACTCGACCTATCTACTGGCAGACGTGGAAATCGTCGCCACATTCAAACTGGCGAATATCAACCGCAAAGGACTGGAAAAACTCATTCATAAGTTTTTCAGCAGCGCTCGATTAGACATGGAATTGCAGGATCGCTTCGGAATTCCAGTACAGCCGCAGGAGTGGTTCCTCGTTCCCCTGGAGGTGATTGAGGAAGTGATTGAAAAGATCAAGGAAGGCACCATCGATCAATTTCGATATGATCCAGAGCTAGCAAGTCTCACACGATCGCGCAGCGTTGGCGTGGGCAAATCGTAATGCTGCCCCGAAGAAATAGCCGCCACAAAGACGATGATGGGGGTGAGCGGAATGTTGTTTGTTAGGCAAGATAGGCGATGTGCAACTTTCCCGAACCGCCCTCACCGTTCGGCTGAGCGCTCACGTCGAAGCCCCAACCCCTCTCCCAGAAGGGGAGAGGGGCTAAAACTGGGTCGGCTCCCC
>JARCMD010000427.1 GCA_030248885.1 Leptolyngbyaceae cyanobacterium MP9P1.79
AAGTAGCGCTTAGGCACAGCTTCCTAGAACAAAGGGCTTAAACCTTGTCCACCTAATACCTTATAGCTTCTAGTGCAGGCTGGCAGAAGTAAGTGGATAGCACTCAAAACTCAAAACTCAGGAGATTTCTGAGAAAGATGTTATCCCTGTAGGGGCGAAGCATCTGGCAGACAGAGCTTTGAATCGACCAGAAAGTCATTGCCCGGATGCTAAGTGCAAAGCACACGCTACGCGAACGCCCTTCCGGTGCTTTTCTAGAAATCTCCTCAAAACTCAAAACAATCCCCCTAACTGGTCAGAAACTTCTGCCAAGCCGCACTAGTTCAGCGCTTGGTTGAGTAGGAATGCCAGGGCTGCACTTCCTAAAGGCACCGTCAGATTATCGATTCCATACTTAGAGAGCGCCTCTAAGCCAGTTGCCACGATCGCCACCAACAACGAAATGAGCCAAGGTTGCCAGCTATTTCCCTGTACTGTGAGCAAAATAGCACTACAGACAACATAGCTAGCGATCGCCATTGCTAGAGAGCCTTCCCAACTTTTCTCCATGCCCCAAAGCTTGTATGGGTGACGGCCAAACTGCTTGCCAATCAGGGCGGCCAATCCATCGCCCCAAGTCATCACCAGAACCCCGATCGCGGCATACTGGGGCTGGGTTGTCCAAAAATAGGCAATGAGTAACCCAATACTCAGGGCATAGAAAAATGTGCCCAAACTGCGCCGACCCACGCCATTGATGCTGGCTAAAATTGGCATCTGGTAGGACAGCAAAGCGATACCACTTGCGAGAACGGCTGCCGTCACGCCAATCCAGGCGGGAATATTTAACCACCATGCCAGCAAAATCACGTTGCCAGAGCCAATGTGTACCACCTTCCGCACCTGCTCTGGCTCTGCTTCTGGGCGGCGATTTAGCCACTCAGCGCCTAAAAGTACTAGCCCCAACCAAAGGGCAACGATCGCCATTGCCATCCACCGATTCGAGAATAATCCATCCATGAGACGTAATAATGCCAGACCTAATGCCGAAGTGGCTACACTCCAAATGGTTACACCAAAAAGTACCCATTTCTCACTCTAGTGTAGGTTGGTCTTCGCTCTGATATCTAGTGTCGAAATTTTTTGAGGGGGTGGGTCATAGGTTTTAGGAGACTGTAACTTCTGTAGACTGAGGAAGATCGTTAATTGAGTAGTTTAATGAAAGTCGCGGTGACGGGGGCAACGGGATTTGTGGGAAGCCGCTTAGTGGAGCGGTTGCAGGAGGAAGGTGCAGAGATACTCGTCTTTACCCGTAACCCAGAGGCAGCGAGACAAGTTTTTCCCTCGGAGAAATTCACCCATGTGGACATTGTGTCCTATGCACCTACGCAGGCGGGAGCCTGGCAGGAAAAAATTGCTGGCTGCGATGGCGTGATTAACTTAGCAGGAGAGCCGATCGCTGAGCGCTGGACGGCTGCCCGTAAGCAGGAAATCATCCAAAGTCGGCAACTCGGCACCCAACGACTAGTGGAGGCGATCGTCCAGGCGAATCCTCGTCCCTCAGTGCTGGTGAGTGCTTCAGCGATCGGCTACTACGGCACAAGTGAAACGGCTATTTTTGACGAAACCAGTCCCCCCGGCACCGATTTTCTGGCGCAGGTTTGCCAAGCGTGGGAGGCTGAAGCTAACCAGGTCACTGCCACGGGCACGCGATTGGTGATTTTGCGCCTGGGCATTGTGTTGGGGATGGGGGGAGTGATTGGCAAATTACTCACGCCCTTCAAGCTATTTGCGGGTGGCCCGATCGGCACAGGTCGGCAATGGCTTTCCTGGATTCATCGGGAAGATTTGGTTAATCTCATTTGGTTTGCACTGACGAACCCGGAGGTACAAGGGGTTTTGAATGCAACCGCCCCGAATCCAGTGCAGATGGCGGAATTTTGTCAAACGTTGGGGGAGGTGATGAATCGCCCCTCCTGGCTGCCTGTCCCTGGCTTTGCTTTGGAAGTTCTGCTAGCAGATGGGGCAAAGGTGGTTTTGGAAGGGCAACGGGTTCTGCCTCGCCACACCCTCTCCTGCGGGTTTGAATATCAATATTCCGCAGTAAAACAGGCGATCGAGGAGATTTTAAGTCACAATTAGGGCACTATTGAATTAACTTCGCTTGAGCTTAGGAGAGTCTACCCATGAGTGTTCCTCTTGGCGCTCCTGTTTTTGAGTGATAGGCTTGAGCCAACGCGATCCCCGATCGCACTCTCCACGGTGGGGGTAATGTTCAAATCGTAATGATTTTTGAGTTTGTAATGATGTAGCGATGCTCATCATTACCTCTTGAGGTCTACCCATGGTAGGCGATCGATTCATCCATCCATAAATCCTTTTCGTGACTTAAAACCCCTTTCGTGACTTCATATCGGTGATTACCCTATCCTTGCTCCACCCCTTTGAACCTGTCCCTGTCCAAAGCTGGACATTTGAGTCTGAGTCAGTGATCCGAATTGGACGCTCGACAGACAATGATGTTGTGATTTACAGCGCTGTGGTGTCTCGACACCATGTTGAGTTGCAGCGCAATCCTAACGGCTGGGAAGTTGTGGCACTAGGGTCGAATGGAACTTACGTGGACAAGGAATCCCTCACCCGAACCCGAATTCTAGACGGCATGGTGATTCGCTTAGCCAGTTCTGGTCCCAAAATCCAAATCTGGATTGGGTCTGCGGCAGCCGAAGCCCGGTTGAAAACCTCAGCGTTTCGATCGGTGTCCTCCAAATCAGCAAATGACCCCTCTCAAAAAGTTAAAACGTTGCTAACTGGCCCAAAACCGAGCCAAATCACCGACCCGACTACCTTGGAAGACTAATGGCACGGGGCGATCAGGTTTATAGTATTCGAGAGTTTTTAAACATTCAGGGCGTTTACGAACACCACGGTATTGACTGTGGAGATGGGACTGTCATTCACTACTCCAAAGTGGGGGAAGCAACGGTGACGCGCAGTTCCCTAGCAGAATTTACCTTCGGCAAGCCGTTGTATATGAAGCATTACACCGTCTGCTACATTCCAGATGTGGTCGTGCGACGGGCAGAAAGCCGCTTGGGAGAGCAACAGTACAACTTGATGCTCAACAACTGTGAACATTTTGCGATGTGGTGCAAAGTGGGCAGAAGCGAGAGTGCCCAGGTGGAAAATGTAGTGCCCAGTTTAGGTGGGGTGGGCGTTCAGGATTTGTATGGTTTGGTGAATCAGGCGGTGAAATCCACCCAAGACGGGCAAGCTCCAGCCCTGTTGAACCAGGCGGTGGCAGATGTGCAAACGGCTCAGCTAAATCTCCATGCAGAGTACGATCGCATCTTGCGGGAAATGCTCTCCTGGCAACAGGTGGCGACAGTGGCATTGAAACAAGGACGAGAAGACTTGGCGCGGGCGGCTCTGCAACGCAAAAACACCTTTAAGCCCCGCGCGGTTGATCTCAAAACTCAGTTGCATCAATTGACCGCGATCGGGGAAACATTGAACCGGAATAGCCGGAATTTAATCCACTAGATTTAATTGGGGAGTTTAACGATCGCCCCTCGATCGACGAGGACAGTTCCCGTGAGCAAATCCTTAACCGTTGCCAACAGAACCCTTTGCTCATCCACTTCAAACAAGACCTCAATGCGATCGATTCCCATCTCGCCGGGCGGGTTGAGATGGGCCACACAGACATCGCGCTGCTGATTGTTCAGCGATCGAAAGGTGTCCCGATGGCTGAGATGACTACTGGTCATGCGTCCCTGGGCATCGAAGGACACTTCTGCCTCTGCCCTATCTGCCATTTCCCCAATGTCTAGGCGAATTTCGGTTTGCCCGCCCCGCGCCACTTGCAACGTCAATGGCTCCCCACTTTGGCACGGATACTGCATCCCTCGATCGAAAATCGGCAGGTAAGAATAAGTTTTGGCGTAGGGTTCCCAGAGGCGAATGGCGTAGCTGTGGCGCAAATAATCCTCGACAGTGATGGACTGCCCTAGCACCAAAGCCCCGTAGGCAACTGCTTCAAAGGGCTTGTCTAGCCTGACCCGCTGTTTGCCAAAGTAGGACATCACAAGCTGCTGCACGGCGAGAATTTGACAACTGCCCCCGACTAATAGGACTTGCTCGATCGCCTGCTTGGAAATTCCCTTGTTTAGAGCAACTCCCAACACCTCATCCAGGGCTTGGCGCAATTGTTCTAGCAACTGATGCGACTCCAGAATCTCAGTCAAATCTGCCTGGGTAAGATGCAGGTCGTGGGCCATAAAACTTTCGTCATCAAACCAGCTTTCCTTCGCCTCTGGAGCCGTTGAAAGTCGAATTTTCATACGTTCTGCCAGTTCCAGCAAGTTCTGCCAGCCGACTTCCGGCACCGCTTCCCGGGCAGTACCGATCTGCCGCAGGTAATGTTCCACAATCCAGATATCAATATCCATGCCACCTACGTAGGCATCGGACTTAGCCACCACTTCAGCCTGAATAATTTGCTGATCTCCACGTCGGGCAGAGGTGCGAACGAGGCTCAAATCCAGGGTGCCACCGCCGAAATCCACCACCAATACGAGGGAACCGGGCGCTTGCACGGCATAGCCCAGAGCCGCGGCTGTAGACTCGTCCACCCATTTGACCGAGGGGATTTCTAGCCGTTGGGTCACGTCGCGAAACCAGTCTAGATACTGCTCAAAGGCTCCGACGGGAACGGTAAAAATGACACAACTGGGCTGGAGTTGCTCGGAGAGTTGCTGCCAAATTTCGTGTAGGAATTTCTCGGAGATGCGCTCTACGCTGTATGTGATGCCGTCAAGCTGGCGATCGGGGGAACGATATTCTTCAACCAGTTGGCGTTTGAAGCCCTTGAAGAGGCGATCGGGTTTGGCGAATCCTAGTCGCTGCGATCGGACTGGCTCCCCAAACACCAACGCATCCTGTCCTTGCACATACACCAAACTAGGCACCACATCGGTCTGTCCCGCTGGGGTCTCAAATCGCCGAGAAAGTCGATCGAATTTGAGGGTGCGGGGCAGCAGGGTAACTGGGTCTTGGGTGCAGATTACGGTGTTACTCGTGCCAAAGTCGATCGCAACAACAGTCATATCTAACCAAGTTTTGGGATTAAGCCTTCTCTTTAAATCTATGTTCCTTATGCCCTAACTGCACAATAACCAGTTTTAGCTGATCACTCATTTAGCAGTAATTTAATCATGCACAGAGAATTATCCGACGGTTTTTATTGGTAATCCAACCCTCTGATTCCCTAATTGGATTTAGATGTAGAGGGTATGTAAGTGAAGTCAGTCATCTTTTGGTACGCTACACCTGGCACATCTTAAGGAGTTGTAACGTGCCAACGCAGAAGCAATCCGATACCGCGATATTCCTCTGTCAATCACTTTCAAATTCCTACCAACCAATCCACGTTTTTCGCTATGACCAGACGGTAAAAACGATTTACATTCAAGCTGGAACGACTGATGGAATTGCGTTGATACTCAAAGAAGATGGAAATTGGGACTTTGTGCCATGACACCGAATTTGCACCAGATGAACACGGCTGAACTCAAGCAGTTTATTTCAGCCAACAGAAACGATGCTCAAGCGTTCCGCGCAGCTTTGGAAGTGTTGCTCAGTCGTCGTGATCCAAACGCTGCTTACCACCCTTATCCTTTTGACCTAGCTGATCCTGAAGGTGAAGTACAACGTCTTTTCATCAAGAAGCTGAGAGAAACTCAATAGGGAAGCACAATTACTTATAAGATGCGGCAAACCTTTGAACAGCATGGGTTACGTTATGCTACGCTAGCTAATCCTAAATTTCTTCAACTGTTCCCGAAGAGGTTATATCAGGAAACGTAGGGAGAACATTGGTTTTATAAGTCTCTCCCTCCCCCGCTGTGAGAACTTGGTGAGCTGTCAAGTTCAGCGTTGGAAACGTAGGGGAGTCAAGGCGATCGTCCCCTTGAAATGTGCCCACTTCAACATACTGCCCTGCTTCCAACTTGAGAATCTGAATCGTTTGCTCCTTGGGGTTAATGAGCCAATATTCAGGAACACCCCGCACTCGGTACTGTTCCCGCTTAGCTTCATAGTCCCGCTTCTCGTTATCATCTCCAGGGCTGACGACTTCAGCAACTAAGCGAGGGAGAGGCATTGTGAGGCTGATGTACAACCGCTTCTGCATCAGCCTCAAGTGTTCCTCCTTCAGGATCACTAAGTCTGGGAAGCGTGTTTTTGGCTTGCCCATCACCGCAATCTCGCAGGTGTGAATAGCGATTAGCCGGAGTGGAACAGTTCCACTACTAGCTAATAAGAATAATAGGTAACGAGCTAAAAAGTCGTTTGGCTCTGACTCGGACGGCAATTCGTTCAACTCCCCATTTTCAACATACTCGCACCGACCTTCTGGCAAACCGAGCCGTACCCAGTCTTCCGCATCTAGCTTGGCGTATTCCTCAAAGGTCAGTCGTGTTTTGGCTTGTGTCATGGCGATCCGTCCCTCACATTGCCTTTTGCTCCTAGCTTGTAACCTGCTGCATTTTTCTGGCTTTTTCCTTTTCTTTCTGCTTGTCCCGCTTGGCTGCATTTTTGGCATTTTTAGCCGCTTCTACGGACTCCAGTTGCACCTTTTCCTTTTCTTCCGCGATTTTCTCTAGATAGTAGGCGTAATTTCCTAGATACACTTGGAAACCGCCGTCGCGAATTTCGATGATTTTGTTGGCAACTTGGGAAATGAAATAGCGATCGTGGGACACCACTACCACCGTTCCGTCGTAATTCTGAATCGCCTCTTCCAGCATTTCCTTCGCAGGAATATCTAAGTGGTTCGTTGGCTCATCCAGAATCAGCAAGTTGGCAGGACGCAGAAGCATTTTCGCCAGGGCCAGCCGCGCTTTTTCGCCCCCACTAAGGGAGCCAACTTTTTTGAAGGCAGAGTCGCCACTGAACAAAAATCGACCCAACAGGGTACGCACTTCCTCATTCTTCCAGTCCGGCACTTCGTCGTGGATCGTTTGCATGACGGTCTTGGTCAGGTCTAGCGCTTCTGCCTGATTTTGTTCAAAGTAGCTGGGCAAAACATTGTGCGTCCCAAATTCCACCGTGCCTTCCGTGGGCTGCTCCATGCCCATCAGCAGGTGCAAGAGAGTGGATTTCCCGGCTCCATTTGGCCCCAAGAAGGCAATCCGATCGCCCCGTTCAATGAGCAAATCTGTTCCCAGAAATAGGATTTTTTCACCGTAGGCGTGGGTTAAGTCCTTCACCTGCACCACCTCTTGACCGCTGCGAGGCGCGGGGGGAAAGCGGAAGTGGAGACTACGGAGATCACCTGTAGGGGCTTCGATGCGATCGACCTTATCCAATTGTTTTTCGCGGCTCTTGGCTTGGGTGCTACGGGTGGCGCTGGCTCGGAAGCGATCGATGAACACCTGTTGCTTATCGAGTTCCTTTTGCTGGCGTTCGTAGGCGCTCATCTGCGCGTCTCGAAGTTCGGCTTTTTGCTGCAAGTATGCAGAATAGTTGCCTAGATAGGTGGAGGATACGCCCCGCTCAGTTTCCACAATTTGCGTACAGAGGCGATCGAGGAATTCTCGGTCATGGGAGACAATGACCATCGGGGTTGACAGCGCTCTGAGGTAATTTTCCAACCACTCGATCGTTTCCAAATCCAAGTGGTTTGTCGGTTCATCCAACAGCAGCAGATCGGGCGCTTGCAGCAGAATTTTGCCCAAACTCATCCGCATTTGCCAGCCGCCACTAAAGGCACTGACGAGCCGATCGCCATCCTCTAGGGTGAAGCCCATTTCTGGCAAAATCTTTTCAATGCGGGCCTCTAGGTTGTAGCCATCCAGAGCTTCAAACTTTCTCTGGAGTCTATCTAACTCATGGATCAGCACATCCAGTTCTTCGGGGTTAGCCATTTGCATTTGATGAGGCACCAAGGTCAATGCCTGTTGCACGTCGTTTGCTTCCTGAAATACCGTCCAAAATTCTTCCCGCACGGTGCGCGTAGGGTCTACCTCAAATTCCTGGGTTAGGTAGGCAATGTGCAAGCTATTGGGGCGGATCACTTCTCCAGTGGTTGGCTCCATTTCTCCCGCAATAATCTTGAGTTGCGTGGATTTGCCGGCCCCATTCACGCCAACTAAGCCAACCCGATCGCCCGGTTTGACCTCCCAATTGATATCCTTCAGCACTTCCCCAGTTGGGTAAATTTTACTGACGTGTTCAAGGCGCAGCATGGGAGTCTCCAGAAAACGAGGGTGAGCTAACGAGCTAACAGTAACAAAATTTAATTATAAGAGTTAGCTCTACCAGTTAAAACATTGGCGCAAACATCTCAAGTTAAACTGAAAAGCAACAATCCGTGTAACTCAATCTGTGGGACTGAGACTAGCCCATGCTGGCAGAAGTAAGTGGGTAACACTCAAAACTCAAAACAATCCACCTAACGGGTCAGAAATTTCTGTCAAACTGCACTAGCGCCATGGTTCCCCAACTGCGATCGACCTCCTCTGAAATCATCTACCCTGACAGCGATGGACACCCCAT
>JARCMD010000428.1 GCA_030248885.1 Leptolyngbyaceae cyanobacterium MP9P1.79
GGGAGAAGGGGAGCCGATCCAAATCTTAGCCCCTCTCCCCTTTTGGGAGAGGGGTTGGGGTGAGGGCGGTTCAGGAAAGTTGCACATCACCTCCGATCGCTAAATAATCTAAGGCGCTGCCCTATGTTGACTGATGTGGATTCGCCCATGACTAGAGAAGACCATAGAACTTACCTAATCCTATATAGCAATACTTCGGACAGTTTTTGTGGAGGTACTGAAAACTCTGTTGCACAGCCAGTATAGACCCTCACCCTAAATCCCTCTCCCAAGAGGGGAGAGGGACTTCAATCCGCCTCCCGTTCTGGGAGAAGGGGAGAAGGGGTTGGGGGATGAGGGCTAGCTATCGCAAAAATATCCGAACTATTGATATAGGAAATGCACATGAGTCAGGTCAATCTGGAAATAGGCAGAATTTTGATTGTGGATGACAATCCCAATAACCTGAAAGTGCTATCGGGTGTCCTGAGAAGTACAGGGTGGGAAATCTTGGTGGCAACAGATGGGGAAGGGGCGATCGAACAAGCTGAGTACAGCCAGCCTGATATTATGCTCCTGGATGTCATGATGCCCGGTATGGACGGTTTTGAGACCTGTCAACGGTTGAAAACCCAACGTGGCATCGCTGATATTCCAGTCATTTTTATGACCTCCCTCTCAGACACAGTGGATAAGGTCAAGGGATTTAGTGTGGGTGCCGTAGACTACATCACCAAGCCCTTTGAACAAGAGGAAGTGGTGGCGCGGGTCAGGGCCCATCTTAAAATTCGCAACCTAACTAAACAGGTGCAGGTGCAAAATGAGCAATTGCAAACCCTGACCCAAACCCTAGAGCAGCGTGTAGTGACCCGTACTTCGGAGTTATCCAATGCGCTATCGGAACTGCAACAGGCGCAGGCGCAGTTGTTGCAACGGGAGGCCAAGCTAGAATACGATGCCTTTCACGATAGTTTAACTGGGCTACCCAATCGAGCCTGGTTGATGAATCAGTTGCAATATCTCACTCGGCTAACCTCCCATAATGAGGATTTCCACTATGCGGTGCTGTTTGCGGATTTAGATCACTTCAAAGTCGTCAATGACAGCCTGGGGCACTTGGCTGGCGACCAGTTGTTGAAGGGAGTCGCCCAGCGTCTCCAAGTCTTATTTACCCAAAAGGCAACGGTGGCTCGGTTTGGTGGCGATGAGTTTGTCATTTTGGTAGAAGACATTGAGGGTGTGAAGGAAGCGATCGGACTCGCTGTTTATATTCAGGAGCAATTAAAGCTGCCCTTCAAACTCGACACCCATGAAGTGTTTGTGGGAGTCAGTGTGGGGATCACCCTCAGTTCCCGTGACTATGCCCACCCAGAAGATGCTCTGCGGGATGCAGATGCGGCGCTCTATCAGGCGAAGAAACAGGGGCGGGGGTGCTATGCGCTGTTTAATCCCGCCATTCGCAACTTGGCTATCACTCGGATGCAATTGGAAGGCGATCTGCGGAAGGCGGTGGCTAATTTGGAGCGTCCGATCGCTCCCCCTGAGTTTTGCTTGCATTACCAGCCGATCGTCTCCTTGGCTACGGGCAGAATTGCGGGCTTTGAAGCCTTGTTGCGCTGGTCTCACGCTTCGGGACAAACCATTCCACCCAACCAGTTCATTTCGATCGCTGAAGAAACGGGGCTGATCAATCCGTTGGGATCATGGGTGCTGCGGGAAGCCTGTCAGCAAATGCACCAGTGGCATCAGCAGTTTGCCAGCAATCCGGGCTGGACGATCAATGTCAACGTTTCCCCCATTCAACTCCGCCAAGCGAATCTCGCTCAGCAAATTGCCGACACGTTAGAGGAAACGGGGCTGGCTACCCATCACTTAAAGTTGGAGCTAACCGAAAGCTGCTTGCTGGAAACAAATGGGTTTGAAGCAGCCACCCTAGAGCAGTTGGAGGTGCTGGGCATTAAGTTGTGCATTGATGATTTTGGCACGGGCTATTCGTCCCTCAGTCGCTTGCACGATTTACCGATCGCCACTCTCAAAATTGATTATTCCTTTGTGAGCCGCATTGATTCTGAGCGCGACAGCATTGAGGTGATTCAGGCGATCGTGGCCCTCGCCCAAAGCTTGGGGATGGACACCGTGGCTGAGGGGATTGAAATCCTCACCCAGCAAGCAAAATTAGGAGACATGGGCTGTGAATTTGGCCAGGGCTATCTGTTTTCCAGACCGCTCAGCAGTCTTGTCGCCACGCAACTCCTGTGCCAAGAGGTGCAAGCGTTGTGCTTAGGCACTGGCAGATAGGATGGCAAGATTTAGGTGCTGCCTCAGAGTTCCACTTGCCCGCCGCCCGCATGGGGCGATCGATCTTACTCCAGTTGCCCCAGGGTGATCAGCGCTTCCAGATCTTCGATCGTCGATGGGGCGTAGCGTTGAACTATTTGCTTGATGGATTCCAGGGTGACATCAGACTGATGCCCCAACATGCGGGAAACATCAGCAAAATCCTGAGTGCGTCCAGAGGTGATTTTCATCAGTGTTAAATAGGGTAAGGCAATGACCGGGATGTCTGGCTGATTTTCAGGATATTGGGGGAATTCGATCGCCAGAGATACCCACAGTTCAGCGCTGTGAATGATGTCCAATTCCACGTTTCGGTTTGGCTCCAGGGGCAGTCTCCAAGCGCTGCCTTGCAGATTGAGAGAGGTGTTGCCTACATTAAGTGGCTCAATGAAGGTTGCGCCAGCCTGAAGCAAGTGAGCCTCAAGGGACTCTACGTTCTGCGTGAGGATGAGGATGTCAATGTCTTTGGTTTGGCGCTGAGGCATATAAAGCTGAGTGGCAATGCCTCCCGTAATCACGTAGGGGACGTTGAGGAAATCTGGGATGTTCATCTCAATGGGTGTCCAATCTAGTCTCAAGAGCAGAGCCAAGCTGCTGCCCCGTCCTGATTTAGCTCGTTCGAGACAAAGTTTAACGAAGGGGTGCATAGTCAGGGCTGAACAGAGTTGGGTCAAGAGGGTGTCTGATCGGTTTTCTGGCGTTTGCCTTCGCTTTGCTGCTCAAACCAGGCGATCGTCTGTCGGGGAGTTAGGGCGGCGATCGGGATATCCAGGTTCTCAGACATTTGCTGGAGCGGCTTCAGGGATGACAGGACTAACTGGGTGAAAAACTGCTTAAACTCAGCATTCAAAGCCTGTTCGCGCTGCACTTGCTCGTCTTGCTCAATCCAACTGAGGACTTGTTGGGGTGTAATCTCATCGATCGCCACTCCTTGCGCTTGGGAAATTTGTTTGAGCGATCGTAGCGAATAAATGGCAACCCGCGTTGTAAATTTCTCCCGCGAGGTCAGGAGTGCAGCATCGACCAAACTAGATTCTTCTAAGGTGAGGAATTGCTCATTGCTCATTGATTTATCTCTAAAGCATTAAGGAGATTTCTGAGAAAAATGTTGCCCCTACAGTCACTGGTATCACCTTTTCTAGAAATCTCTTAGGGGCTATGCAATCCATGGTTCCGCCTCCATCCTGGGGTGTCTGACATGAGACACCCTAGGATGCAGGTTAGGGTTCCTCTCAGTACGCGCCATTGTTTTTGGGGAAGACAACAATGCCGATCGTTTTGATCACGATCCACAAATCTGGCCAGAATCCACGGAAGTTGACATAGTAGACATCCATTTGGACTCTACGAGGGTAGGGAATATCATTGCGTCCAGAGACTTGCCACAATCCGGTAATTCCTGGACGAATGGTTAAAACTTTATCAATGTATTTGTCGTACTTGGGGAGTTCTTCCTCGACCAGGGGGCGGGGGCCAACGACGCTCATATCTCCTTTTAAGACATTCCAGAATTGGGGGAACTCGTCTAAACTAGTCATTCTTAAAAATCTGCCAATTCCGGTGATCCGGGGGTCTTGCTTGAGTTTGAAATCATTCTCAAATTCCTGTCGTAAGCGTGGAGAGTGCGCCATCATTTCCAACAGCAACTCATCGGCGTTAACGACCATGGTTCTGAATTTGATGCAACTAAAGCGCTTGCGGTTTTTGCCGATTCGTTCCTGAATGTAAAAAATTGGTCCAGGCGATGTCAGGGCAATGAGCAATCCCAACAGAAGATAGATTGGGGAGAGCAAAATCAAAATCGCTAGCGAAAATACAACGTCAAATACACGTTTAGAAAACTCTCCGTCCAGACCTTTGAGCAGAAATGGCTGGAAGCCGCGCTTCACAAGTGCTCTAATTGTCTTGCCGGAGTTGAATAGACTTTGGGCAGCCATCGTACTCCTTCGTTTCACACCACACACGTCACGATCATAAGGCTAGAAATACCGTCTCTAGCAAATTCAATGGCAAAAATGATAGTTAATTCTCAACTAAATCACCTTGTTTTTGTCCATTGTTTAAAGAATTTAAGGCAAACACAATCAGATTATTACGTAGCTTGACTATTTCAGGTAGTTTTCTGAGGGTATCTTAGCCGTTCAGGATGATGTGTCTCAGAGGCTGCCTGAAAGGTTCCAGTTTTGAACCCGATCGCCCCCACGGTTGACCCAAAAATCGAGGTGCCATTGATGGGAGGCAGAGCATAGGAAACCGGGGTTCTCTCCAGAATTAAATTCGATCGCCCCCCATTTTCGCAGAACCCCAGTTTCTAGCCTGAGACCGATCGCCCCCACGGTTGACCCAAAAATCGAGGTGCCATTGATGGGAGGCAGAGCATAGGAAACCGGGGTTCTGTCCAAGATTGCTGTCATTGCCCCCCATTTTCGCAGAACCCCGGTTTCTAGCGTGAGAGGTTGTTTTAAAGGGTGAGAATCGTTGCCCGAACCGCCCCCCAGCCCCCCAATTCTGGGGGGTTCTGAAGCCAAAGTCCCCCAGAATTGGGGCCTTAAAGCCTTTTAGGCATACATGAAAAGGGGGCAAGTGCAAGGTTTCTAGCCTGTAGAGTGATACGACTCAACGATCGTCAAGTGTGACAATCTCTCTTTCGACATAGATTTAAGCCTAAAACTAGTTCACTCACCTATCCTTGGTCATTTAAAATGACCGTTAGAATTGTCTCTCAGATAGCAGCACCCCATCTACGAGATGTGTTGTGAGAGAGTTTCGCTCTAGAAGAATACTATCTTAACTAGCATCGCACTCATAATGTAGGGGTGGCCGTTTGCCAAATAAATTTTGATGGGTTGTGGAAACACACAAAACCCTCGATCGGGTTTTGCAGGCATGTCACCCGCTCAATCTCTTTGGCACACTAGTTGTAGCCGATCGCCAAAAATTAGTGATCCGAAATTAACAAGAATAACTGCTGGAATCAATTCTGGAACCAATTTATATGTGGAACGCTGTTAGCACCTTGCTATTGTCTAGCCAATATATTTCTAGCCAATACATCCCCCATGGTCATTGCTATCTTTGGCAAACGCCCTTGGTTGCTTTGCATGTGGTGAGTAATGTGGTAATCGGCATCGCCTATTTTTCCATTCCAGCGCTCCTCGTTTATTTCGTCAAAAAGCGGCAAGACGTTCCCTTCTCAGGCATATTCATGCTGTTTGGGGCGTTCATTATCCTCTGCGGCACTGGACATTTCCTCGATGTGTGGACGCTCTGGCACCCAGATTACTGGCTCTCTGGGCTGGAACACGCTGCTACTGCCTTGGTTTCTTCCATCGCTGCCGTCCAAATGGTGACGCTTTTGCCCCAGTTTTTAGCGCTCAAAACCCCCGAACAGCTAGAAGCGCTCAACAGAGAATTGCAACAGGAAATTCTGGAGCGGCAACGGATAGAAGCTGAACGCAATCGCGCCTATGAAGAAATGGAATTTCGAGTGCAGGAACGCACGGCTGATTTAGAACATGCGAATGCTGCTCTGCGAGAAAGCGAAGCCCGCTTTCAGCGATTAGCCGCCAATGTTCCCGGAATGCTCTACCAATATCGGCAGGGTTCAGACGGCTCAAGCTCCCTGCTCTATGTTTCAGAGGCCTGTCGCAAAATCTATGAGTTGGAACCGGAGGTAATGGGAGCGGGTTACTTTGAAGCCATCCATCCCGACGATCGCCAACAGCGCCAGGATTTCTTGAAGCAGTCTGCCGCAGATCTCCAAAGCTTTGAACACGAATGGCGCATCATCGTCCCGTCTGGAACCGTGAAGTGGATTCAAACAATTTCCAAGCCCCGCCAAGAGCCAGATGGTGCAACGATTTGGGATGGGATTCAGATGGATGTCAGCGATCGGAAACAAGCTGAAGCCGAACGACAACAAGCTGAGGCAAACTTGCAGAAGGAGCGAGAATGTCTTAAAGCGATTTTGGATAACCTGACGGATGGCATTGTCGCCTGCGACGAAAATGGGCAATTGATGCTGTTTAATCATGCCACCTGCGAGTTTCATGGTTTGCCCGAAGCTGCGCTGCCTCCAGAGCAGTGGGCCACTCATTTTGACCTATATCTGGGGGATGGGATTACGCCCATGTCAACGCCAGATATCCCCTTATTTCGGGCATTTCAGGGAGAGATTGTGCATGAAGCTGAAATGGTGATTGCGCCAAAGCAAGGGAAAACCCGCACTTTAGTGGCCAGTGGACGGGCATTTTTTGATGTCGATGGAAATAAGGCGGGTGCCGTGGTTGCCATGCATGATATTAGCGATTGGAAACAAGCCGCAGCCCAACGAGAACAGCTATTCCAGAGAGAACAAGCTGCACGAGAAGAGGCAGAGCGCACTAACCGGATCAAAGATGAGTTTTTGGCCGTCCTCTCCCACGAATTACGATCGCCCCTCAATCCCATCTTGGGGTGGTCAAGGCTGCTGCTGGGCGGCAAGCTCAATGCCGAAAAGCAGGCTATCGCCCTGGCAACGATCGAGCGCAATGCCAAGCTGCAAGCTGAATTGATTGAAGACCTGCTCGATGTTTCCCGCATCTTGCAAGGTAAGCTTTGCCTGACGGTTCAGCAAGTTGATTTGGCAGCAATCATTCGCGCTGCGATCGAGACGGTAGGGTTGGCAGCAGAAGCCAAATCCATCGGGATCAAGGCTAGCCTTGACTCAAACGCCATATTTGTTTTAGGTGATGCCACCCGCTTGCAGCAGATGATGTGGAATTTGCTTTCCAATGCCGTCAAATTTACGCCCGCCGGTGGAGAGGTTGATGTGGAATTGGTGCAAGTGAATGATCAGGCCATGATCACGGTTCATGATAATGGCACCGGGATTCCTCCAGAGGTCTTGCCTTATATCTTCGACTACTTCCGTCAAGCCGATAGTGCCACAACTCGCAAGTTTGGTGGCTTGGGATTAGGGTTGGCGATCGTGCGTCATCTTGTGGAACTCCACGGGGGCAGAGTCAAGGCAGATAGCTCTGGTAAAGGGCTAGGAGCCAGTTTTACTGTCGAATTGCCGCTCATGCAAGTTCAGCCATTGCTCTCGCAGGAGACCCCCTCCTCTGAGATACCCCCCACTTTAAAGGGTGTTCAAGTTTTAGTGGTGGATGATGACACGGATACACGAGAGCTTATGGTGTTTCTGTTGGAGCAAGCAGAAGCCAAGGTCACCTCAGCTACCTCAGTTAGCGAGGCATTGGCCGTGTTAACAGAATTTAAGCCGGATATTCTGCTCAGTGATATTGGAATGCCCGATATGGATGGTTATATGTTTATAGGGCACATCAGAGCGCTATCTCCAGAGCAGGGTGGACAAATTCCGGCGATCGCCCTCACAGCCTATGCTGGAGACTTCAATAGAAAGCAAGCTCTTGCCGCAGGGTTTCAATGTCATCTCGCAAAACCGATTGAACCAAATGAGTTAATCAAGGCGATCGTGATGCTCCTGGGCAAATAGAAGAGCTATTGCTATATAGAATCCATTCGGGATTTAGTTCCTATTTGGATGTGGAAGGGTGGATGGGTGAAGGGTGGAAGGGTGGAAGGGTGGAAGGGTGGAAGGGTGAAGGGTGAAGGGTGAAGGGTGAAGGGTGAAGGGTGGAAGGGTATCTATATTTCCACTACAGACTGCCGTGGGATTTTTGAGAAAGATGTCACCTCTGTAGGGGCGAAGCATCCGGTAGACAGAGCCTTGAATCGACCAGAAGGTCATTGCTCGGATGCTAAGTGCAAAGCACACGCTACGCGAACGCCCTTCCGGTGCCTGGTATAAACTTTTCTAGAAATCTCCTTACTTCTGTCAGCCTGTACTAGATCGGGTGAACTCAGGTAGAATCTGGGCAGCCTGCCCTATTGTGTGAGGCTACGATCGCTCCTATGAAAACCGATCGCCTGTTCTATCCCCAATTTGACAAGAGAAGAACGCAACTAAAGCATAGGTTCCGACAAACCCTTTGTTTCAGACGCTGCTTTATAGGCATCCATAAAAGTGCGGAATGCTTCCTGGGTGATCTCCTTTTTAATGAGGCTGGTTTCCACCGATCGCAATAGGGACTGAAATTCAGCTTGAGACGGCTGTTGCAGACTGATCAGCGTTTCAATATATTGATCACAGCGTTCTTCAGACGCATTTTCCAAACAGCGCTGTAAAACCGATCGCGCCGTATTGTAGGCATCATTAAAGGTGCGAAATGACTCCTGAGAAATCTGCTCCTGGGCTAGGGCATTGGCAGCTTCAACCAGCAATTTCCCTAGGGATTTTTGCTGAACGCGAATCTGTTGTTGGCGATCGTCCAATCCCAAATCCAGGGAAATTTCCATGCTACGGATGGCGGTATCAATATACCGGTCAGCTAACAGCTTGCGAGCGTCTGCTTTCTGCTTCAGGCGTTGCCACCATTCCCAAAGTCCCACCAAGCTACCCGCTGGGAGTGTCGTCAAGGCAATCAACAGACCCCCATTTCTGGTAATAAACAAGACGAGGGTAGACATGAAGGTTGGTCGATCGCGCTCATAGTAGGCGATCGCACCATCATGCAGAGGAATGCCAGTCCCCTCAGAGAGGTTGGGGCGTTTGATCCCAGAGACCAGCGGTCGCAGGTCAGCCTCCTCCTCTGGGATGGCGTTGGCAATCTCGCGCTGATGCTCTGAAATAATTTGGGTGAGTTGTCTGACCATTCCCACATCTAGCTTTCGATCGCCAATCAACAACCGGCGTACTGATATACCAGGGAGATCCATCGGTGGAATCGTTGGATAACCTTGATATACACCTCTAGGAATCACGGTAGGCTCCAGCGCTGGATGCCGCACCCGCAGAGCTTCAGCCTGCCCAAGCGGTATAATCCGAGCGCGAGTTTGTTGCACTAGCTGGGCAATGTAGTTGTTATTTAACGTTCGCACCCGGAACAAAGCATCTACGTCTTTGTGGCGAAAGAGTTCGTCAGCTTCGGCTCCAGGGGCAAAACTTAACACGAAATCAGTTAGTTGCAATCCATAGTGCGTAGCCAACTTCAAAAACGAGTAAAACTCACCACTATTGGGTTGGAGAACGATTTTATGTCCCTTTAAATCTGTGAAGTGATTAATCCCAGAGTCTGGCTGGGCAATCAGTTGAAAGACATCTTCAAACAATACGGCAATGGTGCGAGCGGAGGCACCCCCTGGCATATCGGCTTGAGCGATCGCCAGATCTGCCGTGCCCTTTTCAATTTGTTCTAAGTTCTCGTCGCTGCCGCTGCTGGAGATGACTGAGATATCAATCTTAGGATTATTGAGCCTGACAACTTGAGCAATTGCCTGACCGAGAATATAACTCTCTCCCTCCAAATCTCCCGTTGCCAGAGTCAGATGCTCAACTCGACGGGCATTGTGCGCCACTACATTCGTGCTAATGATAATTGCCACTAAGCATAGAACAAGTAATACCTTGGAGGACAATGACAGTTGAGCTTTCATTTCCTAAATTTGATTCCTAAATCTGATTTTGTAGAATCCTGAAATCGCTATATGTAGTCCATGTGCGACTTCCTCGAACCCCCTCACCGTTCGGCTGAGCGCTCACGTCGAAGCCCCAACCCCTCTCCCATTCTGGGAGAGGGGCTAAAATTGGGGTCGGCTCCCCTTCTCCCACTGGGAGAAGGGGCTGGGGGATGAGGGCAAACTTTAAGTTGCACATCACCTATAAGTTCTATTGGACTTGCATCGAGGTGTAGTCATGACGCTGCCTGTGAAAGATTCAAAACACCCAATCCAGATCCAGGGTAGTAGTAACCCAGGATTTGCAACATGGTTGCCCCCTGAGTCGCCAACTTCTGCGCTCCAGCTTGGCTCATGCTTTTGCCAATTCCTCCGTGAGCCTCTTGGCTAATGGCATCAGTTGAGGCGTACTGCGATCGAAAAATGCGTCCCTCTTTCACCAACACCGTTCTGTGGGTTGCCGCGACTGCCGCGATCGTCCTATTCGTCTCCGTTTCCACCCCCCGATAGCACTGATTGCTTTCATCATTGCCCAGATCCCAATAGGAACTGATGGGTTCTTCTATTAACGTCAGGGCATAGGAACGAGCCACGATCGCTTGAGCTTTCAGGGCTTCGGCTTCCCAATCAGAGGGCATTTCGGCTCCCAACACGCCGTAGAGATAATGTTCCAGATCTACCTCATTCACAGCATTGAGTTGCCCAGCATCCCAAACCAATCGCACTCTGCCTCGATACCAATATCCTGCTACCCAGGTCAAGCCGTTGGCACCGGGTTGCAGCATCACTCCATTGGGGAAGACCTGATCGCCAATGAGTATGCCCCCCCTCGCAATTGACACCAGATAGGACTGGCTCGGCACTAATCCAACGGCTGCTTGCCCGTCTGGAAGAACGATCGCCCCTTGATTTGAGGTGGCGATCGTGAGGGAGGTTGGGCTACTGGCAACCTTGACCCGAATCACAGGGGAGTTAGCCACAGGAATGGATGCTGGGGCAACCATGGGAACCACACGGACTGGAGCCGTTGCTGGGGCGATCGAAGCCTGTGGTTTTTGAGGCAAGTTCAGTGGCGGCAGTGCTTTTGATGATGGAGCCGTTGCCGGGGCGATCGAAGCCTGTGGTTTTTGAGCGAGGGATGGGGTTGCCGGGGTCAGGTGAAACGCTGGGGGAAGGGACAACGAGTCGGTCTTGGGACGGGCTACAGCCAAAGAAATGGAGCGGGACGGCATCCCCTTAGCTAGGGAGGTGATGGCCCGAAAGCTGGCTGCCAAACTCAAGGCACTCAGCACTCCAATGGCAATCCAGCGAATCAGTGGGTTGATGCGAAACATTGAAGTTGAATCAAAAAGGGGGCTTGAGCGATGACGGGAATGGAGGGTGATTAGGCTAGTGCAGCTTAGCAGAAGTTTCTGACCCGTTAGGGGGATTGTTTTGAGTTTTGAGTTTTGAGTTTTAAGTGCTGCTCAGTTATTTAGGCGATGTGCGACTTTCCCGAACCGCCCTCACCGTTCGGCTGAGCGCTCACGTCGAAGCCCCAACCCCTCTCCCAGAAGGGGAGAGGGGCTAAAACTGGGTCGGCTCCCC
>JARCMD010000429.1 GCA_030248885.1 Leptolyngbyaceae cyanobacterium MP9P1.79
GCCAAGAAAATTTTGAGGGGTCGAAGACCCTCAAAATTTAACTCCAACTAACCTCCCAGCTTTCAGCTACCCGTCAATTAATGATTGACAGACTACTAGCTGCCATTGGAAATCTGTTCGTTGACCAGAGTGATGTGTTAGGGCATTCGTCTAACGAGTTCTGCGATCGGTATGTTATTTAACCAGATTCGAGTCTTTTCCTGCTGTTGAAGATGGATTTCAAAGTTGCTAATTGGCGCAAAGACTAATTGTGGGCTAAGCAACTATTCAGAAGCCACATAAACCTCTCCTTACAGGGTTCACAGGGCTTCTGAGAACCAAACTGGACTAGATTTGGACTAGATTTAGAGCCACCTTAAAACGGTATTTTCCAGATAGACCTACCCTGATCGCCTGAGCTACCGAACCTGTAACATTCTCCAACCCCTTACCATTGAGAAGTAATCCTCCCAGCGTGAGGATAGATAGCGTACTTTCCTTCCCACCCCCGCCATGAATCCACCATCGATCGCCAGCCCCTCAGCCCACCCAAACCCCAACCTATTTAGCACCCTAGACAGCACCTTGCCCATGTCCCCCCCATCCTACCTGCCGCCCTGGTGGTTAAAAGATGGGCTAGCCATGACTCTCTACACAGGGCTACGTGCAGGACGCAACTGGGAGACCCTCATCTCCGACCCAGAGCCACCCTACCAAGAGAAAATCTTTACTGGAGCCAATAACGTACCCATCTTCGGCTGGGTTGCCGTGCCCCCCCACACCAGAGGCACGATCGTCGCCACCTATGGCATCACAGGCACCCTCGACAATCAGTGGCTTCTGCGAACCTTAGCCCGCAAAGCCTTTGCCCAAGGTTATGCCATCGTTCTCTTCGACTGGCGGGCCCACGGCAAAACCGCCGAACTCTCCCCCACCCTCACCTCAGACGGGCTATACGAAGGCGAAGACTTTGTGCGGATTGCAGCCCAAAGCAAAAAAATGGGCTGTCCAGCTCCCTTTTGGTTCGTTAGCTATTCCCTCGGAGGGCAACTGGCCCTGTGGGCCATCAAAGCCGCCCAAGATTTAGCCACTCAAGATGCAACAAATGATTCAACCCTCGATCTAGCCGACATTGGCGGTGCAGCCGTAGTTTGCCCCAGCCTAGATTCCACCCGCTCCCTCAACTTCCTCACCCAGTCCCTCACAGGGCGGCGATTAGAGCAAACGATCGCCCGTACCCTCAAGCAACTCGCCTGGAAAATCCACGCCGCCCACCCCGGCACCCTCGACCCCGCCGCTATCCAACGCGCCAACAGCATCTGGGGATTCGATCACGAATTGGTGATTGGTCGCCTCGGCTTTCCCTCAGTCGAAGCCTACTACGAAGCCACCAGCCCCCTGCATCTCCTCCCCCATCTGCAAAAACCCACCCTCATTTTGTATGCGATCGACGACCCCATGTTCGATCCCACCCTGGTTCCAGAACTACAAGCCGCCTGTCAGCAAAACCCTGCCCTCGATTTGTTGCTCACTCAGTACGGTGGCCACGTCGGCTACCTCAGCAGCAAAACCACGCAACAACAGGCAGGCGATCCCGATCGGCTCTGGGCATGGAACCGCATTTTAGAGTGGCTCTCCGCCATCCATCCCTAAGCAGCAAGAAAAACCATCCCTCCACAAAATCTTGGCAGAGTCACACCTCTCTCATTCAGAGACTTATATGTCTCAGAGTTAGTCTTAATGTTAAACCCACAAGTCTTATTTGTGTACTCAGAATATCTCTAACTGAGACTCAACTATCTCATTTCTAGTCTTAATCCTACACTTATAAGTCTTGTACTTGCACTCTAAAGGTCTCTAATTAAGACTTAAACATCTCAGAATTAGTCTCATAGCTACACATCTGAGTCTCGCAATTAGACCAAAATATTTATACAGGATTTTTGCAATTAGCAACAGGCAACTTTGCGCCAAATAACACAAAGTTGTTCACCTCAGTCCATTTCCAGGTAACGATCGTGGAGCAAATGATATACAACAGCCCAACTGAACTGTAGAAGTGTTCGCGTAGCGTGTGCCTTGCACTTAGCATCCGGTAAAAGGACATGATTGAGTTTCAAAGGTTTTCGCCCATAGCTTGCTTCCCGAAAGGTATACTTCGCCCTTGAAAAATCTTGAACTTTTGGCACGATTCGATTCCTGATCCCTATTCAATTCAAGATTCTTAGAGAGTTCAATTCTGTCTTGTGTCAAGACTCAGACATCTCAACATTAGTCTTAAAGCTATATAAATGAGTCTCACTCTTGCACAAGCTTAAAATCCATAAGTCAACTCTGCCCCTTCCCAACTTACTTTTCTCAGAAATTTTCAGGAAGGATATAGAGGGGATTTGGGTGGGGATTTGGGTGATGTGCGATCGTCAAATTCACGTTTAAGGATGTATCTCAAATAAAGACTCAGCATCTCGGTCTGAGTCTCAAATATATACAATTGAGTCTTAGTCAAACTCATCTTAAACTACATGTCTCTGATTGAGACTCACTTGTCTTGACAAAAGTCTCAGATGTACACAAGTGAGTCTTATATGTATACTTACTGGCTCATCTGGTTGTAACAACCAAATCCATCAGGTTTCAGTTTCAAGCTCCAATAGAGGAATTTTGATGGTAAACTCCGCTCCTGAGTGGGGGCGAGAAATGCAAGACAACGTGCCACCGTGCTTCTCAACTACAATTTGGTGACTCACAGATAACCCTAAACCCGTACCTTTACCAACAGGCTTCGTTGTGAAAAAGGGATCAAATAACTTTTGACAGTCTTCCTGAGAAATACCGGGGCCATTGTCACTAACTCGCACGACAACCCGATCGCCCTCCACCGCAGTCTGGATGGTGATCGTAGGTGGTGTATCATTCTGTTTCTCTGGTGCCCACTGCCCCTGAGCGATCGCCTCCTCCAATGCATCGATCGCATTGGCAATCAAATTCATAAACACTTGATTGAGTTGCCCACAATAGCAGGCTACCAACGGTAAGTTCCCATATTTCTTAACCAGTTCGATCGTTGGGGCACTGGACTTGGGCTGTAGTCGGTGTTGCAGGATTAATAACGTGCTTTCAATCCCCTCATGGATATTTGCCAATTGTTTTTGGGTCGTATCCATGCGGGAGAAGGTACGCAGAGAAGACGTAATTTCTCGAATGCGATCGGTGCCCACCTTCATCGAAACCAGCATCTTTGGCAAATCAGCCTGCACAAATTCCCAGTCTATTTCCCGAATCTTGGAGCAAATATCCTGGGGAGGCGTTGGCAAATGCTGCTGATAGAGAGCCAAAAGCTCTAGCAAATCTTGCACATAGCCATTGGCAATGGAGAGATTACCCGCAATAAAATTTACTGGGTTATTCACCTCATGGGCGATCCCAGCCACCAGTTGCCCCAGGCTAGAAATTTTCTCAGTCTGCACCAACTGCGCCTGGGTTTGCTGCAACTTCCGCAGAGACTCTTCCAACTGCTGAGTCTGGGTGCGTAACTGCGCCTCTGACTGACGCAGCAGATCATTCGACTGAGATAACTCAAACGTTCTTGCTTCTACCCGCTGCTCCAAGGCTTCTGCTTGTTCTTGGAGTTGCTTGGTTAAATTACGCAAATTCAAATGGGTGTTAACCCTAGCAACGACCTCCTCGTGCAGAAAGGGCTTCGTGATGTAGTCCACTGCTCCCAGCCTTAAGCCCTTCACCCGATCGACCGCATCGGCAAGAGCCGTCATAAAAATCACTGGAATGTCGCATAAAACCGGATTTGCTTTCAAGCGCTGGCATGTTTCAAACCCGTCAATGCCTGGCATCATCACATCCAGCAGAATAATGTCGGGGGGAGCATATTCCGCCCGTTGCAGGGCACTTTCCCCATCTTGCGCGACCAAAACCTTAAAGCCAGCATCTCTCAAAAAATTAAATAAAACCCTGACGTTAGTCGGGCTGTCATCAACGATTAAAATCGTGCCTTTTGGGGCAGTGTCCACCGTTACTAGCTCCTTAGCATCGATCGATTTCCTGAGTATTTCCATCTTTAGCTGATAACACCGTTGCTAGCAAAGTTCAACAGATGAACAATCATCTTCTAAAACTTATCAGTTCGATCGCTTTAATACAGCTTCGAGCGATACAGCTTGAGCATAGATTGTCTGGGACTAAATTCTTTAGCAATCTACAAGTCTGCCCTACAAAAGGTAGAGAACACCATTCAAATATTATTCATCAAACTCCGATTGAGAGCGACGCGCTTGAATAAACCGTTCAATATCTGCGGCTGCTTGTTCTAGCTCAGCCAAATCAAAGTGTGCAGAGCCTTGACGCTCTGGGAGTCGCTGCATTCGGGCTGTCCTTTGAGCAGCAGGTAACTCCCGTGGCGGGCTAGGGATAGCAGGGGCAAGAGCAGGCTCAGGTTTAGCA
>JARCMD010000430.1 GCA_030248885.1 Leptolyngbyaceae cyanobacterium MP9P1.79
CCTAGGGGAGAAGGGAGCCGGAATTCAAAGTCCCTCTCCCTAGGGAGAGGGATTTAGGGTGAGGGTGGATCGGGTGGTTGCAAAGTTGAGATGCACCCTGTCATTTATGTAAGCTTCCCCAACGTCCCCATGTGTTTTCCATAATTTGCATTCTTGATGATACCGATCGGGCATCAATACGGATACAGTATCTAGCAGAGTTGTTCCAGTGAAACCATCCTGAGTATGAATCAACCTTTCATTCCTGTGATTTTGGCTGGGGGCAAGGGAGAGCGCTTTTGGCCCCTCAGCCGCCTCCAACGGCCGAAGCAATTTTTGAGTTTGGATGGAAGTGGGCGGAGTCTGTTGCAAGCTACTGCCGATCGGCTACTCTCTCTGGTGGATGGGTGGGAATCTCTGTGGGTGGTGACGGCGGCTCACTTGGCGGCGGGAGTCCGATCGCAACTGCCCGATTTACCAGAGGCGAATTTGTTGGTGGAACCAGAGGGGCGCGATACGGCTCCAGCGGTGGCCTGGAGTACGATCGAGGTTGCCCGACGGTATGGAGAGCAGACTGTCATTGGCTTATTCCCTGCTGATCATTGGATTGGTGATGTAGAGAACTTCCATACTACATTACGAGCGGCGGCGGAGTTGGCTGCGAGTCAAGAGGCGATCGTCACCTTGGGCATCACGCCCAGCTATCCAGCGACGGGGTATGGCTACATTGAGCAGGGAGAACCAGCGGGCACCTTTGGCGGCATCCCTGCTTACAAGGTAACTCGCTTCACCGAAAAGCCCGATCGCCCGATCGCCGAGCAATTCCTCGCTAGTGGCCGCTTTAGTTGGAACAGTGGCATGTTTATGTTTCGGGCAGCCGTGACGATCGCCGAACTGCATCACCATGCACCAGAAATCATTACCCCCCTGCAAACTCAGGGACTCGCGGCCTACCCCACTCTGCTCAAGCGCAGCATCGACTATGCCTTGATGGAAAAAAGCCAAAAGGTCTATGTGTTGCCTGTTGCCTTCGGGTGGGATGACTTGGGCGACTGGAATGCAATCGAGCGCCTGCTTAAAAAAGATCAGCCGAATGTGGAACTGGCGAGGCACATTGGGCTAGATACCGAGGGCGCGATTCTCTACAGCAGTAACCCAGACGAGGTGATCGTGACGATCGGGTTAGAAGATGTGGTGGTAGTTCGAGATGAAACCGTGACGCTGATTGTCCGCAAAGATCGAACTCAGGACATCAAGAAAGCCCTGGAAATGGTGCGAAATCATCCAGAGCTAAAGGATTTACTCTGAGAGAATGTCTGAATCAAAACTGTGCCCTGTTCGATCGCCTACAATCAAACCAGAATTCCCGCCATAGACTTCCATGCAAATTGTTCTACCCCCTGAACTTGAAGACCTGGTACAAAGCCAACTCGCGAGTGGTAAATACGAGAGTGCGATCGAAGTCATTCTCGCGGGCGTAAAACTCCTGAAACAGCAAGAAGACATCTATCAAGGGCGATTGCAAGATCTACAACAGGATGCTCGGATTGGATGGGAAGCAGCCCAACGGGGTGAACTTGTCGAGGGTTCCACAGCAATGGCACAAATTCGCGCCAACCTACATTCGCGTCATGCTGCCCATTCATGACCCCACAGTTTCGTCTCACCAATTCAGACCATTGATACACATGCTGTGAAATAACATGTGTGGCAAGATATGTGGATTTTTGCAGAATCCACATATCCAAGGTGATTTCCGGGAAAAAAGATACTGCTGTAGGGGCGAAGCATCCGGCAGATAAGCTCTTGAATCGACCAGAAGTCTATTGCCCGGATGCTAAGTGCAAAGCACACGCTAAGCGAACGCCCTTCCGTTATAGAACCCATTTGAGATCTAACCTGTAACCCTTAGCAGAAGATGATTTCGGCAAATTGACTACTTTCGCTGAAATGCCCTAGCCGCAAAGCTTTCACCAAAGATGTCAAATAGGCTCTATAGCAATCTTCTAAATTGTTTGATTCTATCCAACTACTTCTTTTTGACTGTGGAAAAGTTTTCAAACCAGCCCCGGCTCCAAAAGAAATAGACCATGACAGCAGCGATCGTGATCATCAGTGCCCAGCACAGGGGGTAGCCCCAGTACCAGTTCAACTCTGGCATATTGAAGGGGGATTTTTCGGTGTTGAAGTTCATGCCATAGATGCCAGCCACAAAGGTGAGGGGAATAAAGATGGACGAAATAACCGTCAGCAGCTTCATGATTTCATTCATTTTATTGCTGACTGAGGAAAGATAGACATCCATCAAGCTGGAAGCCAGTTCCCGGTAGGTTTCCACCATATCTAGCACCTGAACGGCATGGTCATAGCAATCACGTAAATAGATCCGCACCTCGTCGCTAATCAAGTCATTGCCATCCCGAATCAAGCTGTTGATGGCATCCCGTTGGGGCCAGATCGCCCGTCTGAGGGTCAATAATTCTCGCTTCAGGGTATGTATTCTCTCTAGAGTTTGATGGGTAGGATTGCTGACCACTTCAGCTTCCAGATCCTCAATTTGCTCCCCGTATGCCTCTAGGACAGGGAAGAATCCGTCAATGACCGAGTCCAGCAACGCATAGGCTAAATAATCCACACCCCGCTTGCAGATGGTGCCTTTGCAGGTGCGAATCCGATCGCGAATCGGCTCGAAGGAATCGTATTCTGGTTCCTCCTGCACCGTCAGCAAATAATGTCTGCTCAAAATAAAGCTGACTTGCTCAGCAATGAAGCCCCCTTGTTCGCGGAGGGTGACCATGCGGGCAATGATTAATAGTTGCTCAGGGTATTCTTCCACCTTGGGGCGTTGGGGCACATTGACAATATCCTCCAGTACGAGGGGATGCAGGCTAAAAACCTGTCCTAGGCGTTTCAAAATAGTCTCAGACCCCAATCCTTGAACATCAATCCAGGAGACGGACTCGCTGTCGAGATAGGGAAGACACGCCTCTGGAGTGTCCAACTGCACCTTGGTGGCGGCATCTTCCTTGTAGTCAATTAACACGATAACTGGGTGGGACGCGTCATCTTCAATCCTGAGCGTCCCTGGCATACTGCCCGGCTCGTCGTAGAAAAATTCATTTGGGGTACTTTCCTCAACTCTCACCGGGGATTTTGACTGAGCGGCTTGGACTTTAGCGCTCCGCCGTCGCTGTTTCAGGCGACGAGACGATTTCATCAGGTTTTGCATCATGCTATGGCAGTAAAAAAAGAAGTCACCTATCCATTTAGGATAAGTGACTTCTCTAAGGTGTTACGCCAATCTGGCAAGTTGTCTAGAACAAGGTGCTCAAGCCTTTTGCTTGACCTGTGCTGTGAATGAGGGTCAATGAACTGAGGGGTGAAGGTACGATCGATCGTCGCGCCCCTTACATCATCCCCATGCCGCCCATACCACCCATACCACCCATGCCGCCCATGCCGCCCATGCCACCCATGTCGGGCATTCCGCCACCAGCGGCTTTTTTCTCTGGCTTCTCAACGACTAGGGCTTCGGTAGTTAGCACCATGCCCGCGATCGAACTGGCATCTTGCAGCGCCGATCGCACCACTTTTGCGGGGTCGATGATCCCAGAGGCAATTAGGTCTTCGTACTTGTCAGTGAGGGCGTTGTAGCCGATGTTGAAATCCAACAACCGCACCTTTTCCACTACGACTGAACCTTCGACTCCCGAATTGTCAGCAATTTGCCGCAGGGGAGCTTCCAAGGCTTTCAGCACGATATTGGCACCGATTTTTTCTTCAGCATCCAAGGTGGCTCTGAAATCCTCGACTGTTTTGCTTAAGTGAATCAGCGTCGTCCCACCACCAGGAACGATGCCTTCTTCCACCGCTGCTTTCGTCGCATTCAAGGCATCCTCAATTCTGAGTTTACGGTCTTTGAGTTCGGTTTCCGTCGCGGCTCCCACTTTGATCACCGCGACTCCGCCAGACAATTTTGCTAGCCGCTCTTGCAGCTTTTCTTTGTCATAATCTGAGTCAGTTTGGTCGAGTTCTTGGCGAATCTGGGCGATGCGCTTTTCTAGATCCGATTTGCCGCGACTATCAGGGGTGCCGACGATCGTGGTCGTATCCTTGGTGATGGTCACTTTTTGCGCCGTGCCCATCATTTCTAAGGAGGCAGCATCCAGGGTTAAGCCCACTTCTTCGGAGATCATCTGACCGCCCGTGAGGACAGCGATGTCTTGCAGCAGGGCTTTGCGCCGATCGCCGAATCCAGGGGCTTTGATGGCCACCACACTCAGCACACCGCGCATCCGGTTCACCACCAGGGTTGCCAGGGCTTCGCCTTCCACATCTTCGGCAATTACCAAGAGGGGTTGACCCGCACGAGCTACTTTTTCTAGAACCGGGATCAGGTCTTGAATGGAACTGATTTTGCGATCGGTGATCAAGATTTTAGCGTTCTCATATTCCGCCACCATGCGTTCTTGGTCGGTGACAAAGTAGGGAGAAATGTAACCGCGATCGATTTGCATTCCTTCCACAACTTCCAACTCAGTCAGCAGGGATTTCGATTCTTCCACGGTAATCACGCCATCTTTGCCCACCTTGTTCATGGCTTCAGCAATCATGGCTCCGACTTCTTCGTCATTGCCTGCGGAAACCGTGGCGACTTGGGCGATCATCGCACTGCCATCCACAGGCTTGGCAACGGCTGCAATTTCTTTCGCGAGAACCGCTACAGTTTTTTCGATTCCCCGGCGCAAACTCACAGGGTTAGTCCCGGCTGCCACGTTTTTTAACCCTTCACGAATCAGGGCTTGGGCCAGAACGATCGCTGTAGTCGTACCGTCTCCAGCAATATCCTTGGTTTTTGAGGCTACCTCTCGGATGAGTTGGGCACCCGTATTCTCTAGGGGGTCTTCTAGTTCAATGTCCTGAGCGATCGTAATGCCATCATTAACGATCTGAGGGGCCCCGTACTTGGCTTCTAAAACAACGTTTCGACCCTTGGGGCCTAGCGTAATTCGCACTGCATTAGCCAGCGCATCCACACCCCGTTCGATCGATCGACGAGACTCTTCACTAAATACAATGATTTTTGCCATCTCTATCTGTCTGTTGAGTTCTCCAACTAAAATTTAGCACTCTTAAGCGCAGAGTGCTAATTTCCGGGTACCGACCCATAGTAGATGAAAACAGCCAGTATCGGAAGGTTGGCAGTTAAGCTTAAAATCTGATGTTTTCGGGAATCATAAGGATGTCTTGACTAACCGGACTTCCCGATTCTGAGTAGCATTTGCGGCTCATTCATTGGACAACGCCTCTACAACAACGATCGAGGGTGAGCAATTCGCCAAACCTAACATGCCACAGATTTACTACTTGCCAGATGAGCGGTTAGTTGATGTAGAAGAGGGAGAGACTATCCTGGAAGCCTCGCGATTGGCTGGGATTCCTCATGTTCATGCCTGTGGTGGCAGTGCTCGTTGTTCTACTTGTCGTGTGTTGATTGTGGAAGGCTTGGAACACTGCGCGCCGCCTAATGACGCAGAGCTAAAGTTGACCAATCGGTTACATTTTAATCCAATGCTGCGCTTAGCCTGCCAGACCCAGCTTTATGGCGAGGGAAAGGTGACCGTCCGTCGCCTCACCCTGGATATGGAAGATATGGAAATTGCCCAGGGACAAGCCTTGGGGCAGGAATCCCTGGGAATTGTAGGGGAAGAAAAGCTCATTGCTATCCTGTTTGCCGATATTCGCGGCTTCACGACCTTTGCAGAAATGCTGCCTCCCTACGATGTCATCTATGTGTTGAATCGCTATTTCCGTCAGATGGGGGCTGTGATCGATCGCTACGGCGGCACGATCAACAACTACATGGGTGACGGGCTAATGGCCCTGTTTGGGGTAGAGAATCCCGATCGCGCTGCGGAACGGGCCGTCAGAGCGGGGGTGGAAATGCTACAGGCTATAGATAAATTCAATGACTACTTGGAGCCGCTTTACCACCATCGACTCAAGATTGGGATTGGGATTCACTATGGCAATGTGGTGATGGGAACTGTAGGTTCAGCCACCAGCCAGACGATGACGGCGATCGGGGATGCCGTGAATTTTGCCAGCCGGATTGAAGCAGCTAACAAGCAGATGGGGACAGCTTTTTTGATTTCAGAAGCGGCTTATTTGCTGGTCAAAGAGCAAGTCATGGTAAGTCAGAGCCTTCACGTTTCCATTCCGGGTAAACGTGGAAAATATTTGCTCTACGAAGTGACTGATATTTCTGGCTCTTTTCCCCTAGAAAACTCTCCAGAGGTTACTGCTTTATCCTCCTTCCAATCCATATTTGCGTGGGCCAAGCGCTCCTTGACTGCATTGGGGGCATTCTTGAGAAAATTATTTAAATTTCGCTAGGGCGTGTCATTAATAGTTTTGAGTTTTGAGTTTTGAGGTAACTACTCAGTCTACCTTCACCGTTCGGCTGAGCGCTCACGTCGAAGCCTAAATCCCTCTCCCCAGGGAGAGGGACTTCAATCCGGCTCCCCTTCTCCCA
>JARCMD010000431.1 GCA_030248885.1 Leptolyngbyaceae cyanobacterium MP9P1.79
ATGGACTTGGTTTAGATCGCTCTAGCCTCCCACACAAGGGGCTTAAGCCCCTTGCTTGATTAAGTTATCTTTACAAGGCTCCTAACGATTTTTTCAATTGAGCTGGTTTGTCTAAGTTATTGCTATCTTTTTTCAACAAAGCAATGATAAATTTTATAGGTGGAATCAAGATGCTTCTCAACAAACATGCCGATTGAGCCAAACAAATTTCTAAAATCTCTAAATCGACGCCAACTTCTGAAGTTGGGCTTAGCGGGCATGAGTGTTGCGGGGACAGCGTTAGTAGTACAGCAGTTGAAGCACTCTTCTGCAATGTCCACGGTTCAGATCCCTCCCATTCCAGACGGCACGCCGACTTATGGCAACGGCATCAACCCGATGCAGATCTGTCGAGAATTTGATTATGGCACGCTAAAACAAGAAAACGGGCGTACCATTCGAGAATTTCAAATTACGGCTCAAACCACGACATTGCAGTTGAATGAAGCCATTTCCTACGTGACTTGGAACTACAATGGACGGGTGCCAGGGCCAACGCTACGCGCTAGAGAAGGCGATCGCGTTCGGGTCGTTTTCCTTAACAAAGGAGGACATGCCCACACAATGCATTTTCACGGCATCCATCCCGCTGAAGTAGATGGAATTAAGCCTGTTCAAAACGATACGGCATTCATCTATGAATTTGATGCCGTTCCTTACGGTGTTCATCTCTACCACTGCCACATTGCCCCTGTGACCCGCCACATCAGCAAAGGGCTACACGGCATGTTTATCATTGACCCTAAAGCAGGGCGAGCCCCGGCTGACGAAATGGTGTTGGTGATGCAGGGCTATGACGTCAACGAAGAGAATAAGAATGAGCTTTACGCCTTTAATGGACTGCCCAATTACTACAAGCAAAATCCAATTCCCATTTATCAAAATCAGTTAGTACGTCTGTATGTGTTGAACCTGATTGAATTTGATCCGGTGGTTACTTTTCATCTGCACGCCAACTTCTTTAAGCTGTTTCCTACAGGCATGACGCTATCCCCAACGATGACCACGGATGTAGTGACCATGGGCACTGCCGAACGACATATCTTGGAATTTGCCTACCCTTATCCTGGAAAGTTCATGTTTCACCCCCATCAAGATGCGATCGCTGAAGCAGGCTGTATGGGGAGGTTTGACGTGATTCCAAGCCCTAGCGTTCTGCGCTCCTGAGATCAGAATTGAGCCAATGCCTAGGATTGGGGAAAAATTAGCCCGTAGGACTGGTGCAGTTGAGTAATGTGGCAAGCGCGGCGCGCCCGTCACATGACTCAATTGTTGGTTTTCTTGTACTGTGCGTCAGTCCTATAGCAGTTCTCAGATAAATGAAGTACATCACAGGCTCCAAAACAAGGGGCTTAAGCCCCTTGTCTGTACTGCCCCGAAGTGAGAAAGGCTATATAGGTTTTATTTAATTTGCGATCCTTACTGAGAAAGTATATTAATATAGTTGACATTAATTCCTATATAAGAAGATGATAGAGCTTCAAGTAATTATGACAGCGCGTCATAGTTGCCAACAAACCTTCTTGCCTAGAGCTGTAACTTAGCTTCATTAGATTTGCCAGGAATTCAACTATGTTCACGCTTCGCTCGCTGCTTCGACCTTTGCTAACGGCGGTTGCCATGCTCTGCTTGGTAGTGGGTCTCAACAATTGCACCCAACCGCCGTCATCGTTTGGCTCTGCACCTTCAGCCTCGACCAGCCCCGCTCCAACTAGCACCGCTATGACGAACACTGCAAATGGCGATCGCAAGATTAATATCAATTCCTCTATCCTGTCAGAACTAGACAAGTTAGAAGCAGAACTGGGTATTCCAGCCTTGTCGCACCAGATTCAAGCCAGCCGTCCCTATGGCAGCATTGACGATTTGGTCAGTAAGGGCGTTCTGAAGCAAGAGCAGTTTGACCAAGTTAAAAACCAGGTTACCGTCGAAGACATCGTGCTGACTGGAGAAGCCAAAGATGTCGATTATTTGACAAAATTAGGGCTGATGAAGGGACATATGCTGATTGCAGGGCAACTGCTGAAGTTGAACTTGCCCGATCAAGCAGAGCCGCACTTGGGGCACCCTGTAGAAGAAATTTATGTAGATATTCAAGATCAGCTTGCAGAACGTAAAGTCCCAGAATTTAGCGGATCTTTAACAGATGTGCAGGACTTGGTGAAGTCTAAGCCAAACGATCCAGATGTTGCAACTGAGTACGATGCGGCAATGGGTGGAATTGATCAGGCGATCGGCGCTCTGCCTGTGGCTCAGATTCAATCTCCTGAGTTTGTGCTGCAAGCTATCACTGAAATGTTGGATACGGCTGCGGCAGAATACACAGCATCTATTAGCAACGGCAAGATTACAGCCGCAATTGAATATCAGGATTCAATGGGGTTTGTCAATTATGTCAAAGACACACTATTTAAGAGCATTGAGGTCAAGCTGACTCAGCAAAATGCCCCCCTTGCTAAAGACCTGCGATCGAAGCTAGACACCCTAGCCAAGGCTTGGACCCAACCTGTGCCGCCCTCTGCTCCTACTGTGTCTGCTGACGAAGTTGCCAATCAAGTCAAAGCAATTGAGCAAGCGGTTGCTGCGCTCAAGTAGCCAGCAGAATGAACGGGCTGATGCCTTACCAAACCCTAAACCCCTGTGCGGCCTGTGCAGCAGGGGCACAGGGGTTTAAGTGATCTTGTCTTTGATTACGCCCACTTACTCAGAACCTCAAAATTAATGAACTTTAGCTCTGTTTTGCCTACCTTTGTGATTACGCTCCGCGAAGGAGTTGAAGCGGCTTTGGTCGTCGGCATTGTGTTGGCGTGTCTGCGAAAAGCCAAGCAATCGCGCCTGAATGGATGGGTTTATTTGGGCGTAATTGCCGGAATTGGGGCAAGCGTGTTAGTTGGGGTACTGTTTAGCTGGCTGCTTCAGTCATTGGGTGCTCTGAGTCCAGTGGCTGAATTTTTGATGGAAGGTATTTTTAGCGTTGTGGCGATCGCCCTGCTCAGTTGGATGCTGATCTGGATGACTCAACAGGCGCGCTCGATGAAAGGCATGGTTGAAGGAGAACTATCGGCTGCTCTCAGACGGGATCAACCTACAGCAGCAGGATGGGGCGTGTTTAGCCTAATCTTTTTTGCGGTGCTGCGGGAAGGGTTTGAGACAGTCGTCTTTATTGCTGCCAAGTTTCAGCAGGGGCTGCTGCCTGCAATGGGGGCGTTGGCAGGGTTGCTGGTTTCTGCGTCGGTCGGAGTGCTGTTGTTTAAGTGGGGCGTTAAGCTCAACCTGCGGCAGTTTTTTAAAGTCATGGGTGTCTTGCTACTGCTGATTGTGGCAGGCTTAGTGGTCACAGCATTAGGGCACTTTGACAAGGTAATGCAAACCTTGGCGGGTCAAAATCGCGCTTCAGAATCGCTGTGTTTTTACTATGAGCATTTTTCCAAAGTTCACTCCTGTGTATTGGGTTCTGGTGTGTGGGATTTGTCCAAAGTTTTGCCGGAAGATCAGTTTCCAGGGTTGCTGCTCAGTGCGCTGTTTGGTTACACGCAGCGGCTTTACCAAGTGCAGGCGATCGCCTACGTTCTATTTCTAGTCACGATCGGCACGGTGTATTTTCAGAGTCTTTCAGGTAAGGTGTTTTGGGGTAAATCTCGAGTAGCAAGCGACCAAAATCAATCTTTAGATTAATAACATCATCGACTATAGTGCTACCTATAAACTGGACAGAGGAATAAGATAGGCTCTCAAGACTCATCTACAGTAGATATACAGAGAAGAGAGTCATCATACAGAGAAAGCAGCACAGCGCGGAATTCAAATCTAAAGTTGTGATCGAAGCGGTCAAGGGATTGAAAACCGTCAACGCGATCGCCAGCGAGATGGGGGTTCACCCGACCCAAGTGACGCAATGGAAAAAGCAAGCGCTAGAATCATTGCCGGACGTGTTTTCCAGCCGACGGGGTCAAAGCCAGAAGGAACAGGAGGACTTGACAGGAACGTTATACCAACAAATTGGACAACTGAAGGTGGAACTGGACGGGCTTAAAAAAATCAGGTCTTGCCCATTGAGGTGGGCGGGTATTGCTATCAGCCACGACGGTAAAGGCCGTGCCTTGGGCAATATCTTTGTGGAACGGTTATGGCGTTCTGTTAAATATGAGGAGGTCTATCTCAAAGATTATGGGTCGGTGGCGATCGCTATCGAAAACCTAGGAGCCTACTTTCAGTTCTACAACAATCGACGATTACACCAATCGTTGGACTATAAAACCCCAGCTACAATCCATTTCGGATACCAGGGGTAGTTGTATCAAATCGAACCAGAGATGAATCGAAACGAGTTTTTAGGATTCTATCTTAAACTTCTCCAATAATTGTCTAGACAGATGGGTACACTTTACTATTCTCAATTCGTTATGCCTTCTAACCCATATGTATGAAAGCATTCAGCCTTCCTTATCCAACAGAACCAGTGCCAACAGGCGCGATTCTGCAAGTAATGGTAGAAGTTGGCTCATCCCTAATGCGAACTGCCCATCGGTTAGGGGAAACCTGGCTCTCTAGGGTTAGCTTAGCTGGGTTTGGTGTCGGGCTAGTCGTGATGTATGGAA
>JARCMD010000073.1 GCA_030248885.1 Leptolyngbyaceae cyanobacterium MP9P1.79
CCTGACATCAATGTTTTGGCATGGATTTCACGTAGAATGGCTTTTGTTCGTGGCAGATTGTAAACCGACACGAAACGAACGCGAAAAAGGCACTGTTCTCCATCCCCTGCGACTTCATGACCACAACCGTTAACTTCACCCGCCGCACCTACCGACTGTTCGTTAGCACAGGTGAAGTGTCAGGAGATTTGCAGGGAGCGTTGTTGGTCAATGCTTTGCAACGTCAGGCAGAATTGGCGGGCATTGAATTGGAAATTTTGGCTCTGGGCGGCGATCGGATGGCGGCAGCAGGGGCGAAATTATTAGGCAACACCATTACGATCGGTGCCATGGGGCTGGTGGAAGCTGTTCCCCACATTTTGCCGACCTTAAAAATTCAACGTCTGGCCAAGCGCTTTTTGCGAGAAGAGGCGATCGACTTGGTGGTTCTGCTTGATTACCAGGGGCCCAATCTCAGCCTTGGCAAATATATCCGTCGCCATTTGCCCAAAATGCCCATCGTCAACTACATTGCTCCCCAGGAATGGGTTTGGTCGCATATCGGCAAAGGTAAATCCCAACTTTTGGGTATCACGGATCATATCTTGGCAATTTTTCCTGAAGAAGCCCGCTATTACCAAAAACAAGGAATGAAGGTGACGTGGGTGGGGCATCCTTCCATCGATCAGTTGCAATTTGCCCCGAATCGAGAACAGTCTAGGGCGGCATTGGGCATTGCGCCTGACCAGAGAACGATCGCCCTCCTCCCAGCATCTCGTAGCCAAGAGCTAAAGTATTTGCTCCCGGTTATCTTTCAAGCGGCTCAGCAAATTCAACGGGCATTGCCGGATGTGCAGTTCTGGATACCACTCTCCTTAGAGGTCTATCGCCAACCGATCGAGCAGGCGATTCAGGATTACGGACTTCAGGCAACCTTGGTGCCCGGGCGTAGCCAGGAGGTAATTGCGGCGGCGGATGTGGCGATCTCAAAATCGGGGACGGCTAACTTGGAAATTGCGCTCTTAAACGTGCCCCAAGTGGTTTTGTATCGACTCAACCGCTTTACCTACTGGGTTGGGCGAACGGTGTTGAAATTTACGATTCCCTTCATGTCTCCTCCCAACTTGGTGGAAATGAAGCTGATCGTGCCAGAGTTTTTGCAGGAGCAGGCAACGCCGGACAACATTGCCCAAGCAGCATTGGAGTTACTGTTGAACCCCGATCGTCGCCAAAAAATGCTGGAGGGATACCGTGAAATGCGTTGTGCTTTGGGAGAGGTGGGGGTGTGCGATCGGGCTGCTCAAGAAATCCTACGGATGTTGCTGGGAGAATGAGCACCCTCAGAACCTGTTTGGATGCTGGAGACTTTGCACTCGCCCCTTTTTCGGTATGCCTGAAAGGCTTTGAGCCAATAATTCTGGGGGACTTTGAACAATATCAGGTCAATGCAGGGTTGAGGGTATGACGATCGAATTACAGGAGCAGGGTGGGGAGTTGACTGGTGTGCCGATCGCACAGCAGTTGCAGCAGCAGATTGCGTCTCTGTTGTTGTTTCAGTCTGTTTTGGCGACGGATGTGGGAGAGGCGTTTCTGGAGTTGTTGGAGTGCCTCAGGCAGATGCGATCGGCTAAGGACAGGGATCTGGTGGATCGGACGGAGTGTTTGCGGGCATACGGTCGGTGGTTTCGGACGATCGCCCACACTCAACAGAGTTGGCAGGATTATTTGGTGGAACGGATTCTGCAAGCGGATAATCCGTTCACTGATGCGGCTCAGCAAGGCGAGTTGACACAGGTATCACCAGCGCTGGTTGCTGCGGCTCAGCATGATTTGCAGGTTTTAAAACGTCTTTATCAGTGCGATGGGCAGTGTTTGAGTGCATGGGTGCGGGAGGCGTTGGCGCTGCCTGAAAGTCCAGTGCCGTGGGGAGCGCCGTCGCGGGGTGGGGACGATCGCATTTCACTGCATGGGTGGGAAAACTGGGCAAACTCGGTGGCGGATTTGGCGGCTCACTATCGGCAATTTGGCACAGGATTATTGGCTCAATACCAGGCGTTGCGCTGGCAAGATGGCGCTTTGGTGGGGATTGCGTGTCCTGACGCGATCGAAATGGATGATTTGGTGGGCTATGGGTGGCAACGGGATGCCTTGGTTCAGAATACGGAGGCGTTGCTGGAAGGGTTTGCGGCGCTGCATGTGTTGCTCTATGGCAGTCGCGGGGTGGGGAAGTCGTCTTTGGTGAAGTCGCTGTTGGGGCGGTATGGAGCGCGGGGGCTGCGTTTGGTGGAGGTGAGTAAGGCGGCGTTGATGGATTTGCCTGCGATCGTCGATCGGCTGCGTCCCCTGCCCCAAAAGTTCATTATTTTTGTGGATGATCTGTCGTTTGAAGCGGAGGAGGGAAGTTATAAGGCGCTGAAGGTGGTGCTGGAGGGCAATTTAACAGCCCGGACTCAAAATGTGGTGGTTTACGCTACCTCGAATCGGCGGCATTTGATTCGGGAGTTTTATGGCGATCGGCCGTCACCCAAGGATGCAGAGGAAGTTCACGCCTGGGATACGGTGCAGGAAAAACTGTCGCTGAGCGATCGGTTTGGCTTGACGCTGACGTTTGAACCAACGAATCAAATGACCTATTTGCAAATTGTGCGCCATTTGGCCGATCGGGCAAAGGTGGTGATGGATGCAGAGACGCTGGAGCGACAAGCGTTGCTCTGGGCAACTCGCCACAATGGCCGCTCTGGCAGAACGGCCCGCCAGTTTGTGGATTTTTTGGTGGCAGATTTGGCGATCACCGCGCGGCGATCGGGGTTGACAGATGAAATTAGCCCTGACTCCCAGTCTTGAACGATGGCTGTGGTAGACTTTGAGCGCATGTAAGCCAAAGGTGGCAAAACGGCGGTGGCAAGTTGTGTTAGTCTACTGAGCGGTGTCAGGTGGAACGATCGCCCGATTGGATATAAATGCCCCACCTGGAACAGGTCATTGTTTTTGTGGAAATAGTCTGATATGCCTCCTGATGTGGTTCCTTCGGCGACAAATGCCCTTTCAACAGATGCTTACGATCGCTGGCATCGATCGGTTCATGGTGGAGAAAATCCCGCAGATATTGCGTTGGAAGGGTGGCATGAAAACGCCTTGAGTTTGGCACCCAATCTAACCGATTTAAAGGTGTTGGAAGTGGGGTGTGGGGTTGGCGATTTTGCCATTTACTTAGCGAAGCAAAACATCAATGTGACCGCTGTGGATTTCTCCCCGGCTGCGATCGAGCTAGCACAAACTAAAGCCAATGCCCAGAATATATCGGTTGAGTTCCAGGTCGCAGATGCCCAAGCATTGCCTTTTGCAGATAACACCTTTGACTTCATCTTTTCCTGTGAATGCTTGGAACATATTCCTGTCCCTCAGCAGGCATTAAATGAGTTGCAAAGAGTGTTGAAACCTTCAGGCAGATTGGTTTTAACAACTGAAAATTATTCCAATGCGATGGTGTTGTATTGGTTGGCCTGTTGGCTCCGCAAAGAACCCTTCAATAGTGGTGAACAAGTGCAACCGATCGATCACTTCTTCGTGTTTTGGGATGTGAAGAATATGATGCAGAAAGCGGGCTTTCAGGTAGAAAGAATGATCGGATCACACCATGTCTTTTTACTACTGCCTCGGATGCATCCCCATACTTTTGTGATTGAAAGATTTAAGAACAATCCTGTTGCCTCGTTGCTACGTCCCTTCGCTCGGCATATGGCATTTGAAGCAGTTAAAAAGGCAGATTAGGTTTAATTTTGAACCCACTCATTGTCCATATTTCTGAAGTTGATCTGTCCCCAGAATCTGGCATGGGTAGAGTCGGCTGGCATTGGCGACAGGCATTTGAACGCCGTGGCTATGAATTTCTACACCTTGGCCCGGCACAAGTTGGAGCGGTTCGTCATCCAAGTTTGTTCCCCCAAGCTGCCGATCGCGCCTATCAGAAATTGCAGCGGGCGGCATCAGTTTTGCTGGTGCATGAACCGGCTTCAGGCGCATTTGTTCACTCCTCTGTTCCTGTGGTGGTGGTTAGCCACGGGATCGAGCGCCGAGGCTGGGAATTAGTGCTTCAAAGCAAGGGCGGTGTCAACCCTGAGACGATTAAATGGCGGACGCGGTTGTTATTTCCGTTGTGGCGGTTACGGCAGTGCGATCGGGGATTACGACGGGCTGAGTTACTGTTGTTAATTAATCAAGAGGATGCCGCCTATGCTGAGAAATTCTATCAGCGTGATTCCAAGGATATCTATGTGTTTAAGAATGGAGTTTATCCGACTCAATTGAGTGCTTCGCCAGCGATCGATCGCCCCGAAAATCTAATTACAATCCTGTTTCTGGGGTCATGGATTGAGCGAAAGGGCATCGCAACCTTGGTGAATGCTGCTCAAATATTGCACCAACAAGGTCTGGCAATTAAATGGTTATTGGCAGGGGTTGGCGTGGATGATCCGGGGTTGATTTTGTCGGATTGGCCCCCTGAAATTCACGCTTCAGTTGAGATCATTCCTCGGTTTCCCCTCGCAATGGAAGCGGATTTGTTCGCTCGATCGGATATTTTTGTGCTGCCCAGCTTTTTTGAGGGGCAACCACTGGCACTTTTGCAAGCCATGGCAGCCGGGTTGTGTTGCATCACGACGGATTGCTGTGGGCAGCGAGACTTGATTCGATCGGGTACAAATGGTCTACTGTATGAACCTGGAAATGTGGCTCAGTTAGTTGAATTGATTGAGCGCTGTGCGATCGATCGCACCTTAAGATTGACTCTGGGGGAAAATGCTGAGCGCTCGGTGGCAAACCGGCGTTGGGAAACGGTCTCTGCTGAAATTGTCGATCGCGTCGAAGCCTTACTGCGATGAAAAAGCCTACGAATCCCATGAGATTTCATCTTTGGTTTCCCAATGTTTTTGAGTTTAAAGGGGGAATTCAGGTCTATTCCGCTTTTTTATTAACCGCATTACAAACGCTTTATCCTGACCAGAGCTATACCGTTTTGCTCAAGCATGATACGAAGGCTGTGCCCGGTTTTGCGTTTTTACCGAGTACGCAGTTTAGGTTTGCCGGAAATGTGCCGCTGGCGTTACGAACGGGGGTGTTTGCTGCCCAACTGATTGGCTTGGCGCTCTGGCAACGCCCCCATTTGGTGATTGCAACGCATTTGAATTTCACCGTTGCTGCCTATTGGTTGAAGCGGTTTACCGGAATTCCCTATTGGACGATCGCTCACGGTGTGGAGGCGTGGGATATTCAGCGCCGCGATCTCCAGGTGGCGCTGCGGGAGGCTGACAAAATCATTTCTGTGAGTGGCTACACTCGTGATCGGCTGTTGAAGGAGCAGGATTTGGATGCTACCAAGGTTGCTATTTTACCCAACACGTTTGATGCCGATCGCTTCTGCATTGCACCCAAGCCTGACTATCTCCTGACTCGTTATGGACTCACCCTAGAACAACCCGTGATTCTGACAGTCGCTAGGTTGGATCAACGAGAACGCTACAAAGGCTATGACCGCATTTTGGAAGCACTACCGGAAATTTCGCGCCACATTCCAAATGTGCATTACATTTTGGCAGGCAAGGGAGACGATCGCCCACGGGTTGAAGCATTAATCCATCGCCTTGGCATCCAAGATTATGTGACATTGACCGGGTTTATACCTGATGTAGAATTGGCGAGTCACTATCACCTTTGTGATGTATTTGCGATGCCCAGCAAGGGAGAGGGATTTGGTATCGTTTACCTGGAAGCCTTGGCCTCTGGCAAACCGACATTGGGCGGCAACCAAGATGGGGCGATCGATGCCTTGTGTCACGGTGAATTAGGAGTTTTGGTGAATCCTGATGATGTGCAGACGATCGCCCAGTCACTGGTGCAAATCCTCCAAAAAACCTATCCCCATCCCATCCTATATCAACCTGAAGTCTTACGACAAAAAGTCATTGAGACGTTTGGACAAACACGGTTTCAGCAAACTCTGGCTGAATTAATGCAGACGATGGGTGGGCTGGAATCAGGCGCTGGCAATCCATGACTCTGCTTCTTTGGTGTTGACATGAATGGGGATGATGATGAGAAACTCTGTGCCCCAATCGGGATCAGACGAGCAGCTTAAGTTCCCTTGATGCTCTTGCACGATAATTTGATAACTGATCGCTAGTCCCATTCCCGTTCCACTGCCTACAGGTTTGGTGGTGAAGAAGGGGTCAAATACCTGTTGTTGGATATCTGTAGGGATGCCATGTCCGTTATCTTTAATCCGAATGGCAACATGGTCTGCCAGTGCTTGGGTAGAGATTTGAATCTTGCCTGGTTGCTGCAATGAAGGGTTTTTCAAGTATTCCTGCTGCAAATGAGAGGTGACTGCATCGATCGCATTACTCAAAATGCTCATAAACACTTGATTGAGTTTGCCAGGATAGCATTCCACTAGCGGTAATGTTCCATAGTGCTTCATAACTTCGATCGTCGCTGAACCGATTGATGGATCTTGAAGTCGGTGCTGGAGCAAGACCAGAGTACTCTCGATTCCTTCATGGATATCAACCTGTTTAATCGCGGCTTCATCCAAGCGAGAGAAGCTACGCAGGGATTTCACAATTTCTCGAATACGAGTTGTGCCAACTTGGATGGAACGCAGCGTTTTGTCTAGGTCAGTTGTCAAAAAATCGATGTCCTTTTCTTGGAATGCTGCTTCTAGAGCAGGGGTTTTGACGGGATACTCCTGCTCATACAAATGCAGCAATTCTAGAAGCTCTTGATGGTAGTGCTGGACATGATTCAGATTACCTAGAATAAAACTATTGGGATTATTAATTTCATGGGCAATTCCCGCAACCATCTGACCCAAAGCAGACATTTTTTCACTTTGAATTAGATACGCCTGGGTTCTGGCTAAATTGGCGATGTTTCGTCGCAATTCCAATTGCGAAACCACTTGGCGGCTAATGGATCGTAATGCCTCAATTTGCTGGGGTGCAAGCTGGCGCGGTTTGTGATCGATCGCGCAGAGGGTGCCAAGGGCGTAGCCTTCAGGATTAATCAGAGGGGCACCGGCATAGAAGCGCATAACGCCTCCTGTAACTAAGGGATTATCGGCAAACCGCTCATCTTCTAAGGCATCGGCAATCACAAAAACATCTGTTTGAAGAATAGTATGGGCACAGAATGCCAGGTCTCGATGGGTTTCAGGGGCTTCCAATCCTACTTTGGATTTGAACCATTGGCGGTCTGTGTCAATGAGACTGATGAGGGAAATGGGTGTGCCACAAATATACGATGCCAATTGAGTGAGATCGTCAGAGGCTGATTCGGGAAGGGTATCAAAGATTCCATATTCGTAGAGCGCTTTTAGTCTCTGCGGTTCATTAATCGGTAAAGGGGCAACTTGCATGACACGTTCTCACTTCTATAAAAATCAACTAGGTTGTATGTAAAAAGCATCTTGTATAGAAGTAATAATCTCTATGGCTTTAGAAGCTGCCAAGAGTATAGTTTGAGGCTGGCTAATTCTATCCAAAGGGGGATGAATTCAGTCCTTTTCTAGCCTATTCCAAGAATGTGAATTCTTTGTGATGTAGACCTCGGAGGTCATGATAAGCAGTACTAGTGTTCTGCCAAGAAAATTTTGAGGGGTCGAAGACCCTCAAAATTTAACTCCAACTAACCTCCCAGCTTTCAGCTACCCGTCAATTAATGATTGACAGACTACTAG
>JARCMD010000432.1 GCA_030248885.1 Leptolyngbyaceae cyanobacterium MP9P1.79
AGGGGAGAGGGACTTCAATCTGGCTCCCCTTCTCCCGTTCTGGGAGAAGGGGTTGGGGGATGAGGGCTAGCCATCGCAAAAATGTCCGAACTATTGTTTTAAACTAATCTTTTAGTGAGTAATTTCGATCGCCACTCGTTCAGGTTTCACCACACTCGATTTACTCAGCATCATAGTCGTACTGGTTGTCATCGCCTCGAATCCCATGCGCTCATAGAACTCCCGTTGATTGGTAGTGGTTAAGAGAACTCGCTCGACTCGTCGTATCCGGGGATGACTTAAAACCGTTTCCACTAGTTTTCGTCCCAGCCCCCTGCCTTGGTAGGTGGGATGAATCACCACATCCCAGAGCATGGCCCGGTAAATGCCGTCGGAGGTGGCACGGGCGAAGCCAATCAGTCGATCGCCATCCCAAACGCTGATCACAGGTTCACTGTTGTCGATCGCCGTCTCCAAATCTTCTGTCCGTCGATTTTGGGCCCAGAATGTGGTGGACTGGAATAGCACTTGAAGCTGCGGTAAATCTATGTGAGATGAACCTATACAAAACTTAATTTGGGAGTTATTCATCTCCACCCGTCCTTGATTTTGTTGCAGAATTTTTACAGGAATAGTTCTAAGTGTTTCGAGGCAGCGATTTCTATCATGTTTTTTCTTAACCGTAAAGGGCAACGCTCTCTAGTCTTAATCTTGCTGATGGTGTCGTTGAGCTTAATTTTGGGAGCAGGCTGGACGCAAGCTATGCAGACTCCGCCAGTCCTTCCCCTTGCTCAAGCTTCCCCTGGGTTTAGTGAAGCATCTGTATCTTTAGGGACAATTGACCCAGTACCCGATCGCTACAAACTGGGACAAGAGATCTACCTAGAGAACTGTGCAACATGCCATGTTGGATTGCCCCCCCAAACGATGCCCAGTGAAACCTGGCGGCGCTTGCTGCTCGATTCCCAGCATTATGGAGTCACACTAAAACCCCTCGTAGATCCGCCACGCTTGCTCGTGTGGGGTTACTTGCAGACCTTCTCTCGTCTTCAGATTGAAGATGAGGAAACTCCCTACCGCATCGGCGAGTCCCGCTTCTTCAAAGCCTTGCACCCCAACCTCAAACTCCCCCGCCCCCTTAAACTCGGCAGTTGCGTTACCTGCCATCCCGGTGCCCAGCAGTATAACTACCGCAGCCTGACTCCAGAATGGCAAAACTCCCCCTAATAATTTCTCAGCAGGCATTAGAGCCTGCCACAAAAGGTGGGACTTCTCTGAGGAGTGATAGGATTGAGGTCAGATATCCGTATCCAGATGGTGTGTATTCCCCCAGAAAAAGCCGTCTGGAATCGTTAGATTTAGAGCTACATATCTCCATTGATTGAATAAATTGTTCTCCCACCATGCTTAAAGCCCTCTTGGGTGATCCCAACGTTCGCAAACTCAAAAAATATCAGCCAGTCCTCACTGACATCAAGTTGCTTGAAGAAGAGATTGCAGCCCTCTCTGACCAAGACCTGCAAAGCAAGACGATCGAGTTCAAGCAGCAATTGAGTCAAGGGAAGACCCTGGATGACCTGCTGCCTGAAGCCTTCGCTGTTGTGCGGGAGGCTGGGCGCAGGGTGCTGGGGATGCGGCACTTTGATGTGCAAATGCTGGGCGGCATGGTGTTGCACGATGGGCAGATCGCCGAAATGAAAACGGGCGAAGGAAAAACACTGGTTTCTACCCTACCGGCCTATCTGAATGCATTGCTGGACAAAGGCGTTCACGTCATCACCGTCAACGATTACCTCGCCCGCCGAGATGCCGAATGGATGGGGCAAGTCCATCGCTTTCTGGGACTGAGCGTGGGGCTAATCCAGCAAGAAATGAACCCGATGGAGCGGAAGCGTAACTACAGTTGCGATATCACCTACGCGACGAATAGTGAACTGGGGTTTGACTACTTGCGAGACAACATGGCCACGTCAATGGACGATGTGGTGCAGCGGCCCTTCCAGTATTGCATTATCGACGAAGTGGATTCGGTCTTAGTTGATGAGGCGCGGACTCCCCTGATTATTTCTGGGCAAGTTGAGCGTCCTAGTGAAAAGTACATGAGGGCTGCTGAAGTTGCTTTAGCCTTGAATAAGGAAGACCACTACGAAGTGGATGAAAAAGCGCGGAATGTGCTGTTGTCGGATGAAGGCTTCATTGAAGCTGAAAATGTTTTGGGCGTTACGGATCTATTTGACCCCGCAGACCCTTGGGCCCACTATATTTTCAACGCCATTAAAGCAAAAGAATTGTTCATCAAGGACGTGAATTATATTGTCCGCGATGATGAAGTGGTGATTGTGGATGAATTCACAGGACGGGTGATGACGGGACGGCGCTGGAGTGATGGACTGCACCAAGCGATCGAAGCCAAGGAAAACGTCGAAATTCAGCCGGAAACCCAAACCCTGGCAACCATTACCTATCAGAATTTCTTCCTGCTTTACCCAAAAATGTCGGGGATGACAGGAACCGCCAAGACCGAAGAAGCCGAATTTGAACGGATCTACAAGCTAGAAGTATCGCCCGTGCCCACCAACCGCATTTCCCGACGCCAAGACTTGTCGGATGTGGTGTATAAAACTGAGATGGCGAAGTGGCAGGCGATCGCCCAAGAGTGCGCTGAGATGCACCAGGAAGGTCGCCCCGTGCTAGTGGGCACAACGAGCGTCGAGAAATCGGAACTCCTGAGTGGGTTGCTGCGGGAACTGAGTGTGCCCCACAACTTGCTGAATGCCAAGCCAGAAAACGTGGAGCGCGAGTCAGAAATCATTGCCCAAGCGGGTCGGCGGGGAGCTGTGACGATCGCCACCAACATGGCCGGCCGAGGCACCGACATTATTCTGGGAGGCAACGCCGACTACATGGCCCGCTTGAAATTGCGGGAATACTTCATGCCACGCATTGTGCAACCTGAGAATGAATCCCAGTTTGCGATCCCCGATGTCAGTTTCCGCGATCGTCCTGCTGCCAGAGGGTTTGCCCCAGGACAGAAGGTGAAAACCTGGAAAGCGTCTCCCCAAATTTTTCCCACAGATTTGTCACGGGAAACGGAGCAGATGCTGAAACAGGCAGTGGAGTTTGCGGTGCAGCAGTATGGCGAACGATCGCTGCCAGAATTGGAAGCTGAAGACCGCATAGCAGTTGCTGCTGAAAAAGCGCCAGTAACCGATCCAGCCATTCAAAAACTGCGGGAAGCCTACAACCTGGTTCGCAAGCAATACGAACACTTCACCGAAGCAGAACACGAAGAAGTAGTGCGCCTGGGTGGGCTGCATGTGATTGGCACAGAACGCCACGAATCTCGCCGCATCGACAACCAACTGCGGGGACGATCGGGGCGACAAGGTGACCCTGGTACCACCAAGTTCTTTCTCAGTTTGGAAGACAACCTGCTGCGGATCTTTGGGGGCGATCGAGTTGCTGGAATGATGAACGCGTTTCGAGTTGAAGAAGATATGCCGATCGAATCCGGCTTATTGACCCGTTCCCTGGAAGGCGCGCAGAAGAAAGTCGAAACCCACTACTACGACATCCGCAAGCAGGTGTTTGAGTACGACGAAGTGATGAACAATCAGCGGCGGGCCATCTATGCCGAACGCCGTCGCGTGCTAGAAGGGCAAGACTTGAAAGAGCAGGTGATCAAGTATGCTGAACTCACGATGGAAGATATCGTGGATGCTTACATCAACCCCGACTTGCCGGCTGAAGAGTGGGACTTGGTGAACCTAGTCAACAAAGTGAAGGAATTCGTCAATTTGCTGGCAGATCTGGAACCAGAGCAACTAGAAGATTTAAGTGCGGGTGAAATCAAAACGTTCCTTTACGAACAGGTTCGCATTGCTTACGATCTGAAGGAGCGGACGATCGACCAGATTCAACCTGGACTGATGCGCCAAGCCGAACGGTTCTTCATCCTGCAACAAATCGATAACCTGTGGCGGGAACACCTGCAACAAATGGACGGACTACGGGAATCAGTGGGACTCAGAGGATACGGTCAGCAAGACCCCCTGATTGAGTACAAGAGTGAAGGTTATGAGTTGTTCTTGGAAATGATGATTGACATTCGCCGTAATGTTGTCTATTCCCTGTTCCAGTTTCAGCCCCAAGTTCAGCCGCCACCTCCAGAAGTCTTGTCAGAAATGGTTTAGACATGGATGCATCTATGCTGCTGACCCAATAAATTGCTACTCTCTAGAGTCCTTAAACACCATCTCCACGTTATCCCTATGAATAAAGTTGAGACCAGTTATCTGCTGTGGGCGCTTAGTCTATTTGGGATTTGTGGCTTGCAGCGTTTGTACAACGGCAAAATATTCACAGGGTTGCTCTGGTTGTTTACTGGCGGACTCTTTTTCGTGGGGCAGTTAGTCGATCTGTTTCTGATTCCTTCGATGGTGCAGGAACACAATGATTTGTACCAGGGTAAACTCGCTAGAATGAATTCTGTGGGAGTATTTGCCCAGCCGACGATGGTAGTGCAACAGGTTGATGCCCCCCCGACTCGGCAGGAGTTGATGGTGCTGCTCACCAAATCCGCTGCGGCCCATGAAGGTAAAATCTCGGTGACCCAAGCGGTAATGGCGACGGGGATGGGATTTGCCGAAGCAGAAGAAATTTTGAAGGAGATGGTTAAGACGGGCTACGTTGGCATCACCAATGACCCGGAGACAGGAGTTGTTGTTTACGATTTCAGAGAAATATAGAGGTGCAGAAGAGTGGGCGATCGGGTTTATCTCTGCGTTCGATCCCGCTCTTCGATGAATAATCTTCAGTAAATAAAACAAAGCAGCCGATTGTGCTAGATGGATCGGCTGCTTTGTTTTATGCGTGGATTAGGAACATCAGATTACCTAGCAATCAATATCACCCAGTACGATGGGTTAGCGACAGCATAACCCAACATTGGTCGGAGCCAAGCATTACAGCATCTACCCGACACACTTTATAAAGTTCGCACGCCAATCTATTATTTTCTGCCAGCTTACTTTAGCTAATTGTGGAGCAGGGAATGGGTTGAGGAGCGGCTAACACAAAGATTTGATAGCAGTAGGGGGTTTCACTTCCCAAGACTTGATCGATCCTGGCTCTAATTAGCAGATGTAAGTCTTTAATGGATGCATTGAAATCATGCTTAACGTGGAGCAAGCCAGTTTGTACCTGGTAGCCTGTGCCATAAAGGGCAAAAAAGTAGGTGTGGCGATCGTGGTCTGGGGCATCTAACACTATGTCTTTCATTACCATGTTGTTCATTGCATCCTCCTAAAGAGGTGAGGCGATCGTGTTATCTCTAGAATGCTGGAATTTGGCCGGAAAGGCTTGCGCCAAATCGCTGAAGTTATCTACGCCATTTGGCTGAAGCTCCGTATTTCTTGGCATAATCTTTCCCAAAAACTATTGGTGGAGCTTTAGTAGTGGAGCTACTTTTTTGCTTTTAAGATTGCTAACGATCGCGCCATCCGCTTTGCCTGACTGTCAAAGGAATAGGCAGGGTTTTTCAACGTTTGTAATGCCTGTTTCAAATTAGTGATGGTTTTGAGGCGATCGTGGCTAAGGCTATGGGGAAACGTTTGGGCAACGGAGTCATCGGGTAAGTGTTTATGGGTTAAAGATATTTTCATTAAAGATATCTTCACAATAGTTTGGACATTTTTGCGATAGCTAGCCCTCATCCCCCAACCCCTTCTTCCAGAACGGGAGAAGGGGAGCCAGATTGAAGTCCCTCTCCCCTCGTGGGAGAGGGATTTAGGGTGAGGGTCTATCCTGGCTACATAACAGGGCTTCCAGCACCTCCACAAAAACTGTCCGAAGTATTGATCTTCAGCAAACTAATGTCTTTATCGTAAGTGTGGGTAACCAATCTCTAAAACTGGCACCTGTAAGTGAAACGGTTCATGGAAGACCGCTATAGTCCTGATCGACAGTGCTAATGGTGATATTGGAGGAACGGGATGCTGAGCAATCAACCATTTTTCCTGGAGGGAAAGGACGATCGTGCCTGTCTTATGCTGCACGGTTTGGGCGGAGGCACCTACGAAATGCAGTTTCTAGGGGAGTACCTGCACCAAAAGGGCTGGTCAGTTCAGGCTATTAATTACCAGGGGCAGGATCGGCAGGGCGTACCGATGCCTGCTTCAACGTGGGACACCTGGTATGCGCGAATTCTGGAGGCGTATCAAGCGTTGGCTGAGCGCTATCGCTGCATTAGTGTGGTTGGATTTTCCACAGGCTGCCCACTGAGTTTGCACTTGGCCTATGAACAGCGGGTGGATCAATTGGTATTACTGAGTCCCTACATGGCGATTCGCCACCAATGGTATTATCTGTTGCGTTTAGAGGCTTATGTATCTTCGATCGGACAGTGGGTCGAGAGTGTCCCCAGCCGCAACAAGCCGATCCGTGACCCAGAGATGCGATCGATGGCCAATCAAGCCGCCCACTTCACCACCTTTAATCTAGCCACTGTTCGCAGTGCCATGACCTTGATTGCCCAAGTCAAATCTGAGATTCCGGCGATTCAAACACCAACATTGATTATTCAGTCCAGCGAAGATACAGTAGTTGACCCACCGGGAGCCGAGTTTATCTATCACCACATCGGCAGTGCAACGAAGAAATTAATCTGGCTCCACCGATCGGATCACATCATTACCCTGGATTACGATCGGGAAACGGTATTTGCAGAGGTTGGAGCTTTTTTAGATTGAGCAGCATCTGCAATCCTATTAGGAAGAAGGAGTGCGTTTAGGGAGGTGGGCTTGGCGAATCCGCAGTTTGGTTTTCCAACCCCGAATGGCGATCGCATTCCTCATTAAAGGCGACACATAGCCTTCTGGTAGCGTTTCCGGTTCTCCCAAAGGATGGGGTTGCACCGCTAAGCAGGGCTGGAGATTATCAATATAGGCTTCTAAATGCAAAGCGCGCAAAATTTCTGCTACCGAATGGTAGCGTTCATGCAGGGAAATTTTCAGCATTTTATTTAGCACCTTGCCGAGATGATCACTGACTTGAATCAGGTGTTGCCAGCGAATATCCCCTGTTCTGGGATCGTAGTCAAACTCAATGGGAGACTTACCTGTCATTAGATAAAGGCACGTCACTCCGACTGCATAAATGTCACTGGCATAGGCAGGACGCATGGATAGCTGTTCTGGGGGCGCAAACCCCAAGGTGCCAATGAAGTGGGTCGTAGGAGATTTCTGAGATGTATCATCTATATAAGCAAATTGGGCTTTGACGGCTCCAAAGTCAATTAACACCAATCTGCCATCATCTTGACAGCGAATCAGGTTTTGCGGTTTAATATCACGGTGAATGACGTGGTTGCTGTGAACGTAATGTAAGACAGGCAATAATTCTTGGAGAAAATGCTTGATGGCAGTTTCATTCCACAATCCTGTCCGGCGCATATTGCGGGCTAGGGTAAAGCCGCGAATGTATTCTTGCACCAGATAGAATTCACCATTGGACTCAAAGTAGTCTAGTAATTGCGGAACCTGAGCATGGCTTCCCAATCGACCCAGAATTTCAGCTTCCTGACCAAAGCGCTTCAGGGCCCGTTGAAAGGTGACGGGGTCTTTGACCTTGGGGCAAAGTTGCTTAATGACGCAGTAGGGCTGACTGGGCAGTGAAATGTCTCTCGCCAGAAACGTCACCCCAAAGCCACCTCTACCCAAGGCTCTCAAGACGTAGTACCGATCGCGAAAGAGTTCTTTACTACCTTGATCCCGGTTCAAGCGTGCTTCGTCTGCAACGTCTGCCCGGAAGCTCGATAAATCTGCAAGGGGATCGTTCATAGGAACTTCCACAGTCTCTAAAGAATATTATGGTTAGTAGATCTGCCTACACCCGGATCTTTTACACCCTATGCAGAAAAGGGGGGAACTTGCTCTCTGGGGCACCATACAACGTGGCACTATTCTAAGGCAGCCCGATCTTGACTCGTTTGATTTGAAACAATCGGTCATGCCTCCAGTCTAGACAGAAACAGAGTCTCTTGTGAAAGGGTGAACTCAGCGCTGCGATCGTGTGACGTTTTCGATACACCCGGTTGTATCCTTCCACTGCTAGGATTTCAGAGTCAGAGAAAGTTCCATAACAGAAAGTTTCATAACTCATTTTGCACCTTGTCTTGTCTCATCGGATGTTTGCTGAATCCTACCTTTGAGTGTATTTGAGTGCATTTGTGAACGTGCTAGTGCAGCGATCGCCCTCCAAAAATGACCCTGTTATGAAATCCCGATTCTTGCCCTATCTGGCAGCCCTATCGACAACGATCGCTGTTCTGGCGATCGTCTTTGCCTTAGACAAAGCAGAACAAGAGCGCTTTCAGCAAAAGAATCGTGCCGAAGCGTTGAGCCACATCAGCACGGTTCGCGCCAAATTGGAGGGATTTCTCAACGCCCGCTTATTTTTAACCAGGGGATTAGTGGCCTCGGTTTCCACCAATCCCAATCTCTCTAGAGACGAATTCAACCGCATTGCCCGCGTCTTGTTGCGGCAACAAACGGGAGTGTATCGAATTTCGGGAGTCAAGGGAACGGTTATTAACTACACGTATCCGTTAGAGCTGCAAAATAGAATCTTGGGATTTGACTTGAAATCGATCCCGGCCCAACTCCAGACGATCGAGCAGATAAAGAAGACTAGAACCGCCGTAGTTGCGGGCCCCGTAGTCTTGGCGGAGGGAGGCAAGGCCCTCATCAACTTCACGCCAGTTTTCATTACCCCACCCCAAGGTGAGCCAGAAAGTGGCGAATTTTGGGGTTCCGTCACGATTTTGATTCAGGAAAATGTCCTAATTACAGAGTCGGGGCTAGTCAATCCCTCCGCCGAGTATCGCTACGCCTTGCGGGGCAGGGATGGGTTAGGGGCAGCGGGGGAGGTGTTTTTTGGAGATGCCACTATTTTTCAGCAGAATCCAGTTCTGCTCGATATCACGCTACCCAATGGTTCCTGGCAGCTAGCCGCAATGCCTAAGCAAGGATGGCGATCGACCTCATCGATCGCCCTGTGGCTCCGCAGTGGCGGCGGACTGCTGGCCCTCGTCATTGGCATACTGACCTTCCTCATGGTGCGTGATCCGATGCGGTTGCGGGCAGCGATGGAGCAAACAACGATCGCCAATGCCCAATTGCGGGATGAAATTGCGGAACGCACCCAGGTTGAAGCAGCGCTACGAGACTCCGAGGTCAAATTGAAACAGGCCAAAGAGGTCGCCGACTCTGCGAACCAAGCGAAAAGCGAATTTCTCGCCAACATGAGCCACGAACTCCGCACCCCCCTCAACGGCATTCTCGGCTATGCCCAAATTCTCCAACGCGGCACGCCCCCAAACGACTCCAGTCGCCACGGACTCGACATCATCTACCAGTGCGGCTCCCACCTCCTTACCCTCATCAACGACATCCTCGACCTCTCCAAAATCGAAGCCCGGAAGATGGAACTCTACCCCACCGATCTCCATCTCCCCAGCTTCCTCCAAGGTGTGGTCGAAATCTGTCGCATTCGCGCTGACCAAAAACACCTCACCTTCACCTATCAGCCCGATCGCACCCTCCCCAACGGCATTCGCGTCGATGAAAAACGCTTACGCCAACTGCTAATCAACCTCCTGAGCAACGCCATCAAATTCACCGATCAGGGAGAAGTCACCTTCAGCGTCACCCGGCTAGAGACCCAAGACCACCGCCATCCTCCCCTCCATCGGCTGTGCTTTCAAGTCGATGACACAGGTGTGGGCATGACCCCCGACCAACTCGCCAAAATTTTCCTGCCCTTCGAGCAAGTGGGTGACACTCAGCGGCAATCTGAGGGCACAGGTCTGGGACTCGCCATCAGCTACAAGATTGTGCAGATGATGGGCACCACGATTCACGTCACCAGTCAACCCAACCAGGGCAGCCGCTTTTGGGTGGAGTTAGACCTGCCGGAAGCCCTCGATTGGTCGCAAAGTGCTGCCCAAGTCACCCAGGGTAAAATTGTGGGCTACCAGGGGCAGCGGCAACACATTCTGGTGGTGGACGATCGCTGGGAAAACCGATCGGTGATTGTGAACTTGTTGGAGCCGATCGGGTTTGAGCTAGCGGAAGCGGAAGATGGGAACAAAGCGTTAGTCCAGGCGCAGCAGCGTCAGCCTGACTTAATCATTACGGATTTGGCGATGCCAGGGATGGATGGGTTTGAGTTGCTGAAACAGGTACGAGCCTCTGAGGCGTTGCGAGACGTGCAGGTGATTGTGTCGTCTGCGAGTGTGTTTGAGATTGACCAGTACAAGAGTTTAGAAGCCGGGGGGAATGACTTTTTGCCAAAGCCTGTGCAGGCGGAGCAGCTCTTGCAGCAGTTGCAGCAGCTATTACATCTGGAGTGGGTGTATGAGGCAGTAGCACGGGAAATTGAGCAGAGAGCGGTTGGGGCAGGGGAGGCAAAAGCGGTAGAGGCTGGGGCGATCGTGCCCCCTAGTAGAGAGACGGTGGAAGGGTTGTATGAGTTAGCGTTGCGAGGCAGTTTGCCGGAGTTGGTGCGGCGGATGGAGGAGTTGGCGGCTGGGGATGTCCGGTTGGTGCCGTTTGCGGCTCAGGTGAGGCTGTTGGCGGAGACGTTCCAGGTCAGGAAGATTCAAGAGTTTCTCCGAGAGTTGAGAAATAAGTGAGATGTAGTGTGTCTTGATAGGACTTCTATTTGCACAGTTCAAGCGGCTGTAAATCCGTTCCCACTCAAATTTTGTTCGAGAGATTGCTTGAGGAATGAGCAAGTCAGTTCTACACGGTATTGGCGAGCCAAAAATCGGTGACCTCAATACCATGCTCCCTCACCATCTGCCTCAGCAACGGTAAGCTCAACCCAATGACGTTACTGTGACACCCGTCTAGCTTTTCCACAAAAAAGCCACCCCGCCCTTCCAAGGCAAAGCAGCCAGCGCAATTCAGGGGTTCGCCCGTGGCGACATAGGCAGCAATCTCAGCATCAGTGACGGAGGCAAAATAAACTTTCGTAACTTGACAACGTACTGTGGGGGGCAGAGGGGTCAGAATACCATTTTCGGTATGGGGGTGCCAAAGCGCATGTCCTGTATAAAGTTCACCGACTTGCCCCCGCATTTGTTGCCAGCGATCGATCGCCTCTGCTGCATGGGCAGGTTTCCCATGAATCTCTCCCCCCACCACTAGCACAGAGTCGCATCCCAGAATCACACCTCTAGGAGCGGGACAAAATAGCCAGGAGAATCGCTCCTGCTCCCACAGCAACTGCATCACCCGTTCAGCCTTATGACTCGCTAAGACTTGCACTAGCTCTGCGGGATCAGTCAACTGCACTTGTGACTCATCAAAATCACTGGGGCACACGATCGGCTCAATTCCAGCATTTTGTAGCAATCGACGACGGGCTGGCGATGCAGAAGCCAGAACCATTTGCCAAGGGGATTCTCCGCTCATAACTCTTAAAGGTTGCCTGATAAGGGTTGTCTAGAAAGGGGTCAGTTGTGATCTTAGCCCTCTGCCGAGTCAGGGCAAGTCATTCAAATCAGGAAAGTGGTTGTTTGATGCCATATGCTAGGTTACGAATACTTTGGGTCACTAGCTCAACCAATTAAGGATCGCGGGCTAAATAATATGCAGCAGCAATTTGTAACTGGGTTTCGCAAAGCTCAAGCCAACGCCTAGAGATGTTGAGTTTCATGCTTCAACCCAACCTACACAGGTTATTTAATTCACGATCCTAAACTCAACCCATTAAGTCGATTCAATCTGAGAACCTACGCGCTCCATGCCTAAATGCTCATTCATCCTCAAAGCTTCACTGATTAGAGTCCTCATTGGCATTGTGCCTTCAACCCTACTGGCACTTACCCTAGGCATGATGGCGGCTGCTGCTCAAAGCCGAGTCTACAGCCCATTGTCAATCCAAGCAGGGGGGCAAGTTACAGACAAACTCAGTGAGACTGATATTCCAACTGGGCAGGGTGGTTTTGCCAGGGACTATGCTCTTAGGCTCAATGCTGGGGAGCAGATTGCCATCGATTTGAATTCGGAAGAGTTTGACGCGATCGTTTCCTTACTGGCTAGCGATGGCTCCACAGTGGCTGAGAATGATGATGGCCCCGATGGCAGCACCAATTCTCTCTTGTTTAGTCGCATTACAGGCACAGGAACCTACGTGATTCGTGTCAGAGCCTTTGGCGACAAATCGGGGGGCACATTCACCCTCAAAGTGACCCGCCTGAAACCGTTTTAAGCAGGGGTGGATCGCACTGATTTAACGATTTGG
>JARCMD010000433.1 GCA_030248885.1 Leptolyngbyaceae cyanobacterium MP9P1.79
TCTGGCGTTGTCCACTACGGGGTGCCCAATATGCCCGGAGCCGTTCCCTGGACTGCAACTCAGGCGCTCAACAACAGCACCTTTCCCTATGTGCTGAAGCTGGCAACCCATGGACTCAAAGCTATAGAACTGGATGAGGCGATCGCCAAAGGGCTAAATATCAAAGGCGGGCAGTTGCTCCATCCTGCCGTGCAGCAGGTGTTCCCCGATTTGGTGAAATAGGCCAATTAAATAGATTGTGGGGTGGTTCAACGCCTGTAGGGGCGATCGCAAACCGCCCCTACCCCTCTCGGGCAACCGATCTGATGGCTCAAATCTCATTCCCCATCCGGGTACTTTTGGACAACGGGCGATCGTCCTTTGTCATGGTTGAACCCTGCACCAATCTCTGCATTGGTCATTCCTTTCGCAACCAGATTCGCAACCAGAGTAGCGAATCTGCATACTTTTCTATTCCAGCATTTCCAGGTTGCGGACTGCACCTTGATCGACACTAGTAGCGAGTAATAATCGGCTTCTCGAAATCCTCGGTCTGCATTCCGGTAGCACGCCAGAGAGCGCGGGCACCCGCCATGTTGCGTCCCTGTGTAGAGGTTTTCGATCGATAGGTTGGCATGGTGCGCCTCACTTAGCTAAGGGGTGCTAATAGTGTAGATCTTCAGGCTGACACTAAAATAAGCGAGATGCGCTCTTTGCTCAAACAAGAGACACGGCGACTCACCTAAAACTAGAAAATTGATTTTTAATACGGCTTGTCTCACCAAGCTCTCAGCAATGTCTCCACCAAGCACTCAGCAGGATAACGATCCGGTTGAGCGGCTGCAAATAACTCTTGGCACAGCACCAACCAACTCTTCCAGACCGTTCAACCGGGTTGTTGTGCTGCTGGCGCTGCTAACATGCTGACAATAAGACTTCTTCCACGGGTTTTGGCACATCAATTGGGTAAAACCGATTTGCAGAAAAAGCATAATCTTCACCACTCTCATCGATGACTCGAATTAACCCGTTTGCCCTTGCTTCCTCATCATCAATAACTCGGTATATTTTGCCAACCTCCAACGATGCTTTATAGCCTTCATTATTCAGGCACACCGCAAATTGATTTGATTGGGCTTGCTCGGTTTTCATAGTCAATCTAGAAACGGTAATTTGAGCTTGAACTCTTTTTTGCCGATCCCATGAGCCTCATACCAGTGGATCTCCGCTAACCGTAGCATACCGTTTGGAAGCTGTACTTGGGCAATGCCCTTCAACTTTCTCCACTTGCCTCGACCATACTGCTTCTGTAAACGTGCTCGATCGCGAATCCCTGTTCCTGTGGCGATCGCCTCAACGTCAGTGATGTCGCCAATAATCTCGAAGTCCACGCCAGAGCAACCCAAAAAGTGCTATTCGATGCTAGCGTACTTTGATTGCTGTCTCAGTATTATCATTTTAACAACTGCTGCCACCTGTAACGAAACGGCATAACGGTCGCGCTCACCTGCCGCTAGTAGCTTCTCAGACTCAACTAGCTATCCCAATACGGTCGGTGTGCAACGGGATTGTTAGACATGCAGTGTTAGCCTCTTAACTCTGAAGACCGTAGCCAGTCTTGTCTACATTTAGGACATCTGATGCTTAACTCCCCTCGATTGCTTGGAACACGTAGTTTCTGCCCACAATTTGGACATAGAATAATTGTCATTACAGGTAGTGGAATTTTTGAGAGTTCATTAGCATATTCATAAGCTATCTGAATCAAACGCTTTTGCTCATCATCTTGCATCCACGTTATGTCTATCCATTCTTGATCTAACTTCCATTCCTGCTGAGTCTGTTTAGCCCCAGAGTTTAACGCCTCGATGGAAGAAGCCTCAGGTAAACGTAATACAATACTCATATTGATATGCGCTGCAAATACAATATCCTTATGAGCTAAAAGTCGAGGGTCATTAGCAGGAAACGTCTTTAAAACGCTCCCTTTCATGGGTATATCAGCCCCATCCGTCATGTCTCGCAGAAGAGTTCTGCTTAACGAAGTCAATATATCTTCGTAATTAGGATGACCTCCTAGAGGCGTATTGAGAATTTCACTATTCAATGGATGAGGAAATTTGGTCTTGAGTTCTTGTATAGAAGGTAGCATATCCATTTAACTCAATTCCTGTAAGGGGTAGGACAATTTGTGTGATATTTAAGTAAGGTTGGTACAAAACTAAAATGCCTTGTTTCCAGGCTCCAGTGAGGATGTTATGTCTAACAACTTATTATTAGGCGGAAACTTTCTGCTATGGTATGCGTTTTCTAGTGGGTGAGAGAAATGTTGTCGTATTTCTTTATCTGTAATCCACATTTGCCGATGCTGATCGTGGGGGTTAGGGGTGTCTACATGTCTTGAGGGCGATCGCCCTCAACAATCTGCCAACATCACTGATTGACAAGGACACAAGTATGCCCGTATCCTTGCTCATTAAGGTTGTCAAACGACTACGGAGTCGCGCAACCCGAGTCGCTCCAAAAAACTAGCACCGCCCAATGCTGTTCGTATCCGTACGGGGGGTAAGTCGGGAAAAGTGAGTCAAGCAGGAGTAAATCTGGTAGGGTGAAATGCATGGAAAGTGCAGCTGCCATTTTTTTAACAGAGATCCCCCAAGAGGACTGGGCCAACACACCGGAAAGTGTGAAGCGGTTGGTGGGCAGTTTAGTGGAGCGAATTGGGAGCGCAGAAGCAACGCAGCAAGGATTGCAGGAACAAGTGAAGCGCAATTCACAGAATTCATCGCAACCCCCTTCTCAAGATGCGCCCAAAGGATTCAAGGCGAACCCGAA
>JARCMD010000434.1 GCA_030248885.1 Leptolyngbyaceae cyanobacterium MP9P1.79
ATGGGCAAAGCGAAGCGTACCCATTCTATAGATTTGGATTAGTCGTTTATTTTGATGCAAGTCGCTCACTGCCTGAGAGTATTTTGTAGTTTGTTGGCGATCGACTCCACCCAATTTTCATCTTGCTTGGTATAGCTGCGAGGAGCATTGGCACCAAGGATGAGTGCGCCTTGGTTGCCGATCGGTTGACAAATGACTCCTTGAGTATTTTCTGGCAAATAATCAAACTCAATCCGACCAGGGTAAATCTTCAAATTTACCAGGTACACGGGCTGTTGTTTTTCCAAGACGCGTTGCAAGATGGCTCCGGGTTTCACCTCTGGGTTCACCCCCAAAATGCCCCGCCGCAACAACACTCGTCCTTGATACCAGACGACGATCGATCGCGTTGCTGTGTTTGTCAGCAAAATATGGGAAGCCCACGCCAATTCTGTTTTGGCTGCATCAGATAAATCAGGGGACAAGTCAAACCCTTCCTCGCCCACCAAATCCACCACATCCGGCGATCGGGCTTGCACCTGCTGCCAAAGCAATCCCGTCAAAATCAACACCGCACTCAGGAGAACGCCCAGAGCATCCGATCGCGCCTGGGAACCCGTCAAATCAACTGTCAACACCCGATTTGTCAACAACAGCACCCCAGCCAGCCCCCCCACCACGATCGGGAGTCGTCTAAGGACTTGGTTCTGATCAGGCTTAACAATCGGCATCGTCGTCTTTGTCATCGGTCATTAGTTTATACCAGGCACCGGAAGGGCGTTCGCGTAGCGTGTGCTTTGCACTTAGCATCCGGGCAATGACCTTCTGGTCGATTTAAGGCTCTGTCTGCCGGATGCTTCGCCCCTACTGCGGTATCTTCTTTCCTGGAAATCACCTTAACTCCCTATTCCCCTACTCCATCACTCCCCCACTCCATTAACTATCCCCAGAATCGCTTCGTCACCCCTCTGACAAACGCATTGGGGAAGAGCAGTTGCCGGATTGCCCACTGGCGCGCGTTAGGCAGGAGCCATCGCCACAGCAACCAGGAGGCGATCGGCACTCCAATGAGTTGCACCCAACTCCACGCCGACATTTGCAATAACTGACGCAGAAACACCAGGTTGACAGCGATCGTAGAGGCTCCCGCCACCAGAGTTGCTGGCAACTTTAGGTTAAATCGCAGCCCATCTAGGAGTTGGTTCATGATCCAGTAGTGGGCAGCGGTGATCTGCAAACAATCTGGATGCTGCAAACAATCCTGCACCACCTGATTAATCACATCTCCATCAATCGAGACCACCGATCGCAGCACCATCTTGCCCGATCTACGAGCCGCAGAGGTTGATTCGCTCTCAGTGGATTTAAACCAGTTCACATAATAGGTGCAGAAGGTTAAGCCCGACTGCACTCGACCGAATTGGTCAAACATCGCAAACCGACGTAAATCCGCTGCCAAACTGTAGGGAACTTCCAGCCGTAGGCCCAGAGTCTGGATGTCCTGAAGTTGCGCCAGCAGTCCCTCATCTACGCGCAAAATAAATTGCCCGTGCTGGATCGTCACAAAGATATCACTGACTGATTCTAAAACCTTTGACCCTGAGGATTTAGCAGCGTCAGCAATAACCCGGCACTTAAACGTCTTGTTAGCCTTACCCGTCCTGTTTTTGACCATTCCACGGAAAGAGAGAACCGCTTCCACCCTGCTTCGTCAACACACCTTTGACCATATCCACCATGAACAGCAATATCCCATGCCATTGCTGTTCCCCAGAGGCTACCCCCTGAGTGTGGATGTTGAGCAGGAGATCTTTTTGCTCATGTCTAAGTAATCTTTCGTCGTAGCGATTGATCACATCCCCATCCAGTTGCAGTACGGTCTGGGCGTAAATAATATCGATCCTGGGTGACGTTGGATCATCACTGTCTAAAGACCCTTTAATTTCCGCCAGCTTCCGCAATGTCCGCAAAAAGTCGCCTTGGTCTAGCAACATGTCTAGATTGACCAACTCTGGATCGGGTAGAACAGCTTCCGGTTGGTTCACGATTGCCCGATAGGCTGACTCTAGCTGCTTGCGTAGACTTTTGTAGCGATCGAATGACTGGGTAGGAATGTGCTGCTTCTGGAGACACTCATCCGTCAGAGTATAGATATCCCGATAGGCTTGGTTGGGGATAAATTTTTCTCCGGTAATTTGGGTCACAACCATCGTGTTCACTTCTAAGGCTGTGATGTCATTCAACGCCCCCACCAGTGAGTTCAAGAAGGTATCAAACTTTTCCTTTAAGAAGCCCGAACTTGCATCTTGCTGATTTTGGGCTGAGGCTGGACGTAAGGTATTTGCCATGATGGTTAGCTTCCTGATGGGTGGCGATCGTCACCGGACTGACGTTTAGACTGTGGCGAGTCCAAATCTAGCGTTATCGAGTCCAAGTCTAGCGCATCGGCACCCAAGTCCAACCCCAATTCAGGGTGGCTGGCCAGGTATGCCTCAGCATCAGCAACGGAGAGATCAGCAAACAGATTATCAGACTCGTCCTCAGAGGATTCTGCAAATAGAGCGGAAAGCGCATCCCCATCATCCAAACCTGCGGTGTTCGAGGTGTTGGGGTCTTCCAAGCTCGGTTCAGCAAACAAAGCAGCTAGGGACTGCTCTAATTCAGGCGAGGATGACGAGGCGGAAAAATCCAAATCATCTAGCCCTTGGGGATGGGCTGCTGCCTCCAAACTGGATTCTGGAGTTGTCAGCGGGGGGTAGTCTGCCAACGAAGGAGGTTCGGCAAACAAATCTGCTAAGGATTCAGAAGACTCTGCTTCGCCCTCTACCATCCCAGGACTAGCTGGAGTTTCTGGTTCAGCAAACAGGTCAGTTAGCGAAGAGTCGTCAACGGTTTGGCGCTCGATGGGGAAGTCTGGCTCTACGATCGTTTCGTCGAATTCATCGTCATCCAGTAACCCAGATAGCAGGTCTGGCTCTAGAACGGTGGCATCGTCGGGTTCATCCTCATCCTCCATACCGATCGGCAGATCGGGTTCAAAAATTGTTTCATCGAACTCATCATCATCAACGTCACTGGAGAAGGAACCCAACCCAAAGTCTGGTTCCATAACCGCTGCATCAGACTCGCTGACGTTATCAAAGGCATCGGAGAGAGAATCCAGCTCAAAGTCTGGCTCCATAATCGTTTCATCTGCCTCATCCTCATCCTCTGCCTCCAGCCAGTCCGCTTCCTCTAGATCGATCGTCTCCATGTCTAGAGCATCGGACGCTGAGCCAGAGGGCGTTTCCAGGGCGCTCAAGTCGAAATCGGCCATGGACATATCTGCCGACTCTGCTTCTGCCTCTACACTGCCCGACACAGCCAGAGTAGAAAAGGGGATGTCAAACTCTTCGGGTGAGGGTTCGGCAAAGGGAGGCGTAAGGGAGTTGAGGTCAAAGTCTGCCATGGAGCTAGGTTCGGAGGCAGGCGCTCCTGAGGGAGCAGCGGCAGCAGGCGCTTCCATGGGAGCTTCTAGACTGGCAGATCCATAGGATGTTTGAGCAACACCAACGGCATCGAAGGTGGCTAAGGAGGCGTTAAATGTAGTGTCTGGCGAGGGTTCAGCTTGGGTCACCTCTGCGGCAGGTGTTTCCACCTTGGGTTCAGTAAACAACTCAACCAGTGAAGCGTAGGACTCAGGATTCCCTGACGGCTCGATAAATAGCTCTAGTGACTCTGTGGGCTTGGCTGCTGATGATCCAGACAGATCTGCTGAAGCAGAGGATGGGGGGAGCATCGGTTCACCAAACAGTGCAGGGTCGAATTCAATCAGGTTCGCCTCATTGGTGGATGTCACCTCAAAGGCGGTGGGAGTGGGATTGAAGGCAGGGTCACCAACTGGAGTTGGAGCGACTGAAGGGGCAGCTAGGGACTCTTCTAAACTAGGGGCGATCGTGGCTGCTAGAGTCTCTGGGTGAGGGGCAATCTGCGTTGGGGAGGCAAGCAGGTCGGGTAAAACTGGCAAATCCGTCGCCTTAACCGTTGTTGCGGCAGTGCCCAGGGAAGGTAAGGATTCCTCCAAGGAAGGCTCTAGCTCCCAAGTGCCAGATATCCCTCCGGATAGGGAAGAATCAATCCCAAAGGATGATCCCTCAGCCTCAATGGGTTGTACTGCAACAGAATCCGCTCCGGTGAAGATGGGATCAACAGGAGGGGCTGCAAACTCACCGCTAAAGGTGGGTTCTGTAAAAATGGGTTCTGGCTCAGTAAATATCGGTTCCGCTACGGCAGGGGAGGAGTCTAAGGTGCTGGGAGCGATCGTCCCTGCATCGTGATTCGGGTCAAAAAGGGCGGGTTCAGAGAAGAAATCATCTCCCCCAGAAGGTGTAAGGGAAGAGATGTCGATCGCTGGGTCAGAGAATTCCGGGGCAGGTTGCAGGTTCTCAGTGCGGGGATCAAAGGGAAGTTCACCAATATCCATCACGGGGTCAACGGTTACCACACTTGGGGTAATGACACCGACTGTTGTGGGTGCTGTCGTGGGAGGTAGCTGGGGTGACTTCTGAGGTGTCGTCAGCGCAGGAGCCGTAGACGAAGTAGGGGGCTTTGTGGGGTCTAGCCAAACGCTGAACAGAGCTTCTAAGCTTTGGAGATTTTTCCGAATCGTGTCTCTGCCGCGCTTCACTTGACTGAGATGAAACTCTTGCAATTCTGCGTAGGGACCATTGCTCAAAAATCGGCTACCGATTTCATTCTCAATGTCTCCATCGACCATATTGATCCGAGTTCGCATTTGGTAGCCAGGTTTGGGGGTTTGCACCTCCATAGGGTCGGCATCTATTGGAACTACCCAAGTCGTGATTTCCAGTTCGATCGCGTTACTCAGGGCTACCCTAAGAGCCTGGCTCAAATTGCCAGCCTTAAGGTTTCGTTTAAAGTCATCACTGGTTGCCATAACAGTATGCCGATTGAGGACGGTAGACAATGCTCAAGAAGGAGTCAAGAAAAATGCAGATTAGATAAGGGAGATGTCGCTCCTCTAACCCCCGAACTTAGAAGATAGAGCTAGGTCTCCAAGCATTCCTGCCGGGCGCAAGAATGAGGAGGATTCGGTGACAGGGACATAAGTCCTACTATTTATAGCAAACCCTTGAAAAATGGAGGCATACGCCTTCCGATCGTTAGGATCGCGATCGAAGAGGCTTCCAAACCAGATTATCTGGGCTAGCTGCCGGGCAAACTGGGGCGCTTGGGTTGGTCACGCACTGTTGCTTGGGGCAACCGCTGCAACGTGCCAATCAGCACTGAAAATAATTGTTGTAAATTTTCTAGATTCTGTTGCAGGATTTCTCGGCTTTCCTGAACTTGCCCTAGATGGAATTGCCGTAGTTCTGCATAGGGCCCATTGCCAATAAATTGACTCCCCACTTCATTGTCGATGTCGCCATCCACAATATTGATCCGGGTAAACATCCGATTCCCCGGTCTGGGCGCTTCTGGTGCAGCGCCGCTGTCATCGACTGGGACAACCCAGGTTGTAATTTTTAGCTCGATCGCCTCGCTGAGGGCAGTTTGCAAGGCATTCCGAATACTGTTAACGCTAAGTTCGTCTTTTCTAAGTTCTGTTTTAAAGTCGTCGCTTGCTGCCATATCAAAATCTCCAGTTGAGTTACGTGGGTTTAAGGCTAAAACATTTCAAGCTAAAACTGGCTCTCTTTGAATCTGTCCAATTTGAATCTGTCCAAACTGTACACTAATTTAATAATTTGACAAGTTACAGAATGATAGTTTGACTCACTTTTAGTGGAATCATAAGAGTATGGCAAATGATAGGCTGATAAATTCCCGTTGTTAAATTGCCATTGTTAATGTAAATCAATTCCTTCAAAGACAGGAGTTGTTGTTGTAATTCGAGTTGTAACTAATTGAGTTTTAACTGGGTGGCTTAGCTCAAATTCTTTACGGAGTAAGTGGCTATAGATGATCGCCCTTGCTGTCAACCTTCCAGATACTTCAGTTCAGCAAATAAATCAAGTTAGCTTCAAGAATAGACGCGCTAGACGTTGACTTCAACAACGGTGAACAGAACAGGATGGCTTCATGCACAATTAATCCGAAATGCCAACCCAATCTGCTCATCTGAACTGAGTTGTAGCATCTAGCTGCTGGAACATTCAACGGGAAAGATGCCAGAGAGATTGATCAGGCAATAGCTTGATCAAATTGTGGCAAAACGCGGGGATTCCCTGCCTGAGTAATGGCTCAAAATAGTAGATTAACTTGTCTACTTTTTCATTATTTGTCAACATCTTGGGGGTGGATTTTAGATAAATTTGCCAATACAATCTGCTAATTCCAGATCATTACAATAGATAAATTTTTGATATCGATCGGAGGCGAAAGAGATTTATGTCTGAGTCACTGTTTTCTGATGCCAGCCAACGTTTGGAGCAGGCGCTAAAGTATGCCACGATTTCAGAGGATGCGATCGAACGCCTCAAATATCCCAAAGCCAGCCTCAGCGTTGCCATTCCCGTGCGGATGGATGATGGCTCCTTGCGGATTTTTCAAGGTTACCGAGTCCGCTACGACGACACCAGAGGCCCCGGCAAAGGAGGCGTGCGCTACCACCCCAATGTTTCAATGGATGAAGTTCAATCCTTAGCCTTCTGGATGACCTTCAAATGTGCAGCGCTAAATTTGCCTTTTGGTGGAGCAAAAGGGGGCATCACCCTCAACCCCAAGCTGCTCTCGAAGTTTGAGTTAGAACGCTTGAGCCGGGGCTACATTGATGCGATCGCCGACTTCATTGGCCCCGACACGGATATTTTGGCTCCCGATGTTTACACCAACCCCATGATCATGGGCTGGATGATGGATCAGTACAGCATCATTCAGCGCAAAATGACTCCTGGTGTAGTGACCGGTAAGCCGGTGGCCATGGGTGGGAGCTTGGGCAGAGACACAGCAACGGCGATGGGCGCATTTTATGTCATTCAAGCCCTGTTGCCCAAGTTCGATCGCCTGCCTGGGAAGACGACCGTTGCCGTGCAAGGGTTTGGCAATGCTGGCTCGGTCATCGCCGAGTTACTGTTCCATGCGGGCTACAAAGTGGTGGCGGTCAGTGATTCCCAGGGCGCAATTTATGCTCCTAAAGGGCTGGATATTCCTAGCATTCTGCACTTTAAGAACATGGTGAAAGGAGTTCAAGCCGTTTATTGCGATGGCACGGTCTGCAATGTGGTGGAGCATCAGGTGTTGACCAATGCAGAACTGCTGGCTCTGGATGTGGATGTGCTGATCCCCGCTGCTCTGGAAAATCAAATCACGCAGGACAACGTTGCTGATGTGAAAGCCAGGTTCATTTTTGAGGTGGCAAACGGGCCGATCGCCTCTGGGGCCGATCGGATTCTGGAGCAACGGGGAGTGCATGTGTTCCCCGACATCCTCGTCAACGCTGGCGGAGTGACGGTCAGCTACTTTGAATGGGTGCAAAACCGCAGCGGGCTTTACTGGACGCTGGAAGAGGTGAATCGTAACCTGCAACAGCGCATGGTGCAGGAGACCGAACGCATCTGGACGATCGCCCAAGACCTATCCATTTCCCTCCGCACGGCGGCCTATGTCCATGCCCTCAACCGTTTGGGCGAAGCATTGGACGCAAAGGGCACACGGGATTACTACATGAAGTAGGGTTCTTTTAATCTCTGCTAGGTAATTAGCTCAACTGTGGGGCTACTGAGATTAAAGAGTTGAGACAATGCTTGACAAAGCTAACACTATTCGCTTTTAGTAAATAGTGTTAGCTAAGTGTTGGAGGTGCCGTGGGTCGCCCAGTCAAAGAAAAATCTCTCACTCAACGCGATATTATTGAAGCCGCAATCACTTGTGTGAAAGCAGAAGGCGAGGCCGCTTTGGGAGTGAATCGAGTGGCGCGTGAGTTAGGAATTACACCCCCATCGATTTATAAACACTTAGAGAGCGGTGCAGTCTTACGGCGACTCGTGGCACTTGAGATTTGGCGACGCTTTCTGGCATTGTGCTGCCAATCAATTGAGGGAATGAGTGATTCATCTGCGCTGTTGAAAATGGTGGCGCATACTGCACGGAATTTTGCCCGATCGCAGCCTGCACTTTATACCGTCATGACTGCTATGCCTTTACATCCAACCGATCCAGATTGTGTGCCCATCGTCCAAAGCATCGTGACCTTTTATCAACGAGTCCTCCAGCCCTACAACTTTACGGATCAAGAAACCATCCATGCCATGCGAATGTTAAACGCTGCCTTTTATGGCTTTGTGGCGACAGAGCAGGCAGGTTTACTCACCTTAGAGCAATCTACTGAAGAAAGTTATGACGTGATGCTTAATGCCTTGCTCAGAGCAATTCAGTACATTCGGCAATAGAGAGGTTAATTATGACAATAGAAATGCCAACAGATCGGTATATTCAGATTGATGGAGTCAATACGCGCTACTGGGCATTAGGCAAACAAGGGGCACCAGTGTTATTGATTCATGGTCAAGGTGGAGCGATCGATTACTGGTACAAAAACGTGTTTACCCTCGCGCAACACCATCAAGTCTATGCGCTGGATTGGGTCGGATCAGGAAAATCTGATAAGCCCCAAAGAACGTACACAATCGATGACCTAGTTCAATTTATTGTTCACTTCATGGATGCAGTAGGACTATCCCATACGTCTTTGATCGCAGGTTCTGTCGGTGGCGCACTTGCCTTAAAGATTGCACTAACATTTCCTGAACGGGTAAATAAGCTAGTTTTGATTGGAATCGGCGGCTTGGGAAAAGAAGTAGCCTTTCCAGCAAGGCTAACCTCACTTCCGGTGGTTGGAGAGTTGCTAAACCGTCCCAGTTCTGGGGCCGCCCGATTTATGATGCAGCAATGCGTTTACGATCCCACCCCTTACTTAAACAGCAGTGAATTTATGGATCTGGTGCTGCGGAATATGTCATCAGATATTTTGCAATTTCAGACCCGGACATTTCGGACAATGGGAAACGTCTTCGGAATTAAGTCAGATTTTTTGCGAACTATTCGCGATCGTCTATCTGAAATCCAGTCACCTACCCTGATTATTTGGGGAAAACAGGATCGAGCCTTCCCTGTCAGTCATGGTGAAGTGGCGATGAAAGGAATTCCGAATGCCAAACTACAAATATTCGATCAGTGCGGACATTTGCCCTATTTAGAGTATGCCGATGAGTTTAATCACTCAGTGCTTGAGTTTCTATCAAGTTAGCCTAACTGAAATCGGCAAAACCCTGTAGCTGCCAAAGATTTTGAGCTTTTCGGTATGGGTTGCCAATTCTGCTAAAGCCGTTTGGACGATCGGATTGTTGCCATCCGCCTCTAAATCCATAAAGAACAGGTAGTCGCCCAACGATCGCTTCGTGGGACGAGACTCAATGCGACTCAGATTAATATTACGCTCAGCAAAAATCTGAAGCAGCTTCACCAACGCCCCTGGTACATTGGCAGGAACGCTGACCGCTAGGGAGGTATAGGTGCTGCCATCCAGATCGGATTTGACTAGATCAGAGCCGATCGCCAACGCCTCTTGACCCAGCAGCCAAAACCGGGTGCAGTTATCGGGATAGTCATTAATTGGACAGGCAAGAATGGGAAGGTTGTAGAGTTCCGCTGCCCGTTGAGAGGCAACTGCACCAGCGGTTTTATCCTGCACCAGGGATTGCAACGCCTCAGTTGTGGAGTGGGTGGGGATCAACTGAACAGTGGGCAAGTGTCGCTCCATCCACTCCTGGCATTGGGACAGCGCCTGGGGATGGGAGTAGACCGTTCGTAACTCCTGCAAATTGGAGGCGTGGGACAGGAGGGCATGGACAATGGGCATGACCAAGGCAAACTGAATTTGCAGGGTATCAAGCTGCCAGAGCGTATCCAGCGTCATCGTCACGCTACCTTCGATCGAATTCTCTACCGGAACGACGGCTAATTGTGCCTGTCCCTGGTGCAACGATCGTAAGGTCTGAGCAATACTGGCACAGGAACACAGCACCGACTCGCGCCCCGTTTTTTGAGCCAGCCAGCCAGCACAGGCCAATGCAGCCGCCTCTGCATAAGTTCCCGGCGGGCCCAAATGCGCGATTCTCAATCCCAATTCCCCTAATGCCATAGACTTTCACTGAGTTCAGCTATCAGATTATCAGTCCACTACCTGTTTGCTCAGAAAAAACATCCCATCGGATACCACCCGGCACAACCCAAACGCCTTGCGGTGAAAGCGGGAAATGCCGATGCGCTGAATCGCAGCTCGATGGTGGGCAGTGCCATACCCTTTATTAGCCGCCAAACCGTACTCTGGATATTTAGTTGCCAAACGCTCCAAAAGCCGATCGCGCCAAACCTTAGCCACAATGCTAGCGCAGGCGATCGGCAACGACTGCTGATCACCTTTCACCAGAGTCTCCTGGGACATGGGCAGATTTGGGACTCGCTGATTGCCATCAACCAAGCACAGGTGGGGCTGAACCCGCAGGCGCAAAATTGCCCGCCTCATCGCCAACAGAGAGGCGTGGAGAATATTTAATCGCTCAATTTCCAGGACTGAAGCCATCCCAATTTGGCAATCCAGCGCTGTTTGTCGAATGATCGTTTCGAGGTGCGATCGTCGCTCATTCGACAGTTGCTTGCTATCCTTCACCCCCGCCGCAGCCAGGGTAACTAGGGCAGTTTCAGGCAAAATCACCGCCGCTGCGACAACCGGGCCAAAGAGCGCCCCCCGACCGACCTCATCTACCCCGGCAATTAAAGAGGTTGAATCAAGCCAGGTTCCGTCCAGTCTCAGTGGGCGATCGAGCATTGGTTAGGTAATTTCCAAGAAAGATTACACCAACAAACGTGGAATGTAGGGGCGTTCGCGTAGCGTGTGCTTTGCACTTAGCATCCGGCAGATAAACCCCTGAATTGACAGAAGATCATTGCCCGGATGCTTCGCCC
>JARCMD010000074.1 GCA_030248885.1 Leptolyngbyaceae cyanobacterium MP9P1.79
GGGGAACGGGAGCCGGGAATCGCCGATCGATCGCCCAGGCGATCGGGTCCGTGCAGTACATCACCTGATAGGCAGCACTATAGGCATCCGTGTCCCGCACTTTGAACCAGTAGTAATAAACCTGTCCGTCCACCAAGTCGCAGTCTTGAGCCGCCACTTCCCATACCCCAGGCTGGCTAGCTGGCTGGAGGGGAATCTCGCGGAAATGCTCAAGGTTATTGCCTTGAATCGTTTCGGAGTTTTGAGGCTGAATCGCTCCAATATAAAGTGTGGGGGCTGGGTCTACGACACCGGGTCGCCACAACACGAAATGGGTTTGTTTGCGCGTCAACAGGTCGGCAGGCATAAGCAGATTCGCAGGGGCAGCAACGTCAACCCCTATCTAAGCACATCGTGTTAGAAGTGCCTCTCCATTCAAAGCGTCGAAATCCTTACGAAGATCCCCAGATTACTGTAGGGGCGAAGCATCCGGCAGTTACTTTATGAATCTACTCCAGAATGTCCTACCGAATGCTCCGCCCTCCGGGGACGAGGGGTGTGTCAGCCGAAGAATTGTGTCTTTTAGATCGTTAAAATCGTTAAATTAGTCTTATCTGTCACCCAACAGCGTTGGGGGCGAAGCATTCGGACGTTAGTCTTTGAATTCAACCAAAAATCATCTGCCGAATGCTTCGCCCCTACAAGGGCTAGATCCGATCGCCCCAAATATCCCTTACTGCAAGATGGTTTTGGACACAATGCGGGTTTTCTTGCGATCGGCTTCCGACAGTTCTTCCCCAGACTGGAGGCGTGTGGCGTTGTCTTGGAGAACCGTGGCGGCTCCATTGTCGCCCATTTGCAGAGCAGTCTTGGCAGCGGATTGCAGCATGGTTGCCGCCCCAGCCCGATCGCCCTGTTGCAGCTTCACCTCAGCAATTTGGGTCTGACGATACTTGGCTAGGGCAAAAATATGTTGTTGCACGTCTGGGTTCGGTGCAGGCTGGAACACGCCCTGGACATTCACCTCAACGGGAATTGCTTCAGAGACTAACCCTTCCTTGCCCAGAGAGGGGTCATCGTAGCGCACTTGGACACGGGCGATCGTCTGTCTGCCCTCTGTCAAGCCACTCAGGTACAGATTCGCCAAAATTACGCGGGGCGCATCTACCATCAAATCTCCCAAGCGCACCATCTGCCAATTAGCTTCTTGGGTGAGGGACATTTCGATGGTATCGGGGGCAACCTGGGCGATCGGCTTCATCTCTGCCAACCGCACATTCGGCGTGAAGGACAGTTGCAAATAGGCATTGGTCAGCCCCACCGATTGAATGCGATTAAACAGGCGGTTAAAGGATTCCACCGCATCATCGGGTTGCTGAATGTAGGACAGTGTGCCACCGCCAATATCAGCAATTTGCTCCAGAATATTTTGGTTCCATCGATCACCAAACCCAAGGGAATTGACAGTCAGACTGTAACTGGCTGCGAGTTCCGCTAATTTTAAACAGCGATTATTATCTCCGTGCTCATTTTCCCCATCGGTCAGCACAAAGGCTTGGGAAATCGTATCTTTTTTGAACTTGGCCAATTCTTCAATACCCAGCCGCATACCTTCATCGATCGCCGTGCCACCATCTGCCCGCAACTGATTAATCTGCGCCTTAATGCTAATGGGGTTGTCGATTTCCTGGTTGGGCACCAGCACCTTGGCTTTGTGGTCAAATACCACAATCGAAATCCGATCGCCGGGGGAAAGTCGGTCTACCAATCGCTGGGCTGCCTGCTTCACGGTTTCCAGGGGTCGCCCGTTCATGGAGCCGCTGTGATCCAACACCAAACAAAGATTCAATGGCACCGATCGCCCCGTCGCTTCAGCGATCGCTGAGACGGAAATCGCCAATTGACGCTGGCTATTCGGCTGAGCCACATCCACATTGGCATCATTTAGATCGAGTTGCAAACCAACTTTCATAACCTAGGCTCCTAGCACAGCAAGACAAAGGACAGATTACCTAATTCAAATAACTTTGATTTGAGATAACTTCAGTGTGAAACCTCACGAATTCGGAAACAAATTATCGAGATTAATATTTCCTGTAACTACTCAGCCTACCCTCACCCTAAATCCCTCTCCCTAGGGAGAAGGACTTTAATCCGGCTCCCCTTCTCCCCAGGGAGAAGGGGCTGGGGGATGAGGGCGGCTCGACATTGAGTTAGCAGCCTGAGTAATCACTATTTCCCTTAAGTTCACCCAAAGCCTCTCTCTCAGCATATAGCAGTCCTAAACGATCGATCAGGTTAGAGCAGATTTGTGCCTAATGATTAGGGATTGCAGAAAAAATAATTAATTCAGCAGGTAGTCGGATTTCCCATCTGCGATCCAGGAGCGCCCTACCTCCTGTCATCCCTGGCATCGCGTTAGTATGGTAAAAAATAGTGCAACTCTATTCAGGGAATAAGACACATACGCTATGACCTCACCCATTCAGGCTGTTCAAACACAGTATTACGGCGGCGATTCCTATTACCGCACCCCACCCCCTGATATAGCTTCCCTGCTGCTCAAGGAACGGATTGTCTACTTGGGATTACCTTTATTTTCGTCGGACGATGTAAAGCGGCGAGTGGGCATTGATGTAACGGAACTGATCATCGCGCAATTGCTATACCTGCAATTTGACGATCCAGACAAGCCCATTTTCTTCTACATCAACTCCACAGGCACCTCTTGGTACGATGGCGATGCGATCGGCTATGAAACTGAAGCCTTTGCCATCTGTGACACCATGAGCTACATCAAGCCTCCGGTACACACAATCTGCATTGGGCAAGCGATGGGCACGGCTGCGATGATCCTGTCAGCGGGCACCAAAGGCCACCGCGCCAGCCTTCCCCACGCCTCGATCGTCCTCAACCAGTCCCGTTCTGGCACCCAAGGACAAGCCACGGACATTCAAATCCGGGTGCGGGAAGTGATGGTCAACAAAGCCGCCATGCTGGAAATTCTGGCGAAAAACACGGGGCAATCTGTGGAGCGGCTGACCAAGGACACCGATCGCATGCTGTATATGACTCCCGTGCAGGCGAAGGAATACGGTTTGATCGATCGCGTTCTGGAAAATGCTAAGGATTTGCCCAAACCCCTAGCCCTTGTTGGTTAGCTGAGCCTCGGCTCACAATTCTCTGAGCATCTATTTACTAATTAATTCTATCCCCTCATCGGAGCTAAACTATGCCCATTGGTGTACCCAGCGTTCCCTATCGTCTTCCTGGCAGTCCCTACGAGCGCTGGATTGATATCTATACCCGTCTCAACCAGGAGCGCATTATCTTCTTGGGTCAGGAAATTACCGATTCCCTTGCGAATTCGCTGATTGCTGCCATGCTGTACCTGGACTCAGACGATAACACGAAACCCATTTACATCTATATCAACTCTCCCGGTGGTTCTGTCACAGCGGGCATGGCGGTTTACGACACGATGCAGCACATCAAGTCTGAGGTCGTGACGATCTGTGTTGGCTTGGCGGCCTCCATGGGTGCCTTCTTGCTAGCAGCAGGGACTAAGGGCAAACGGGTGGCCTTGCCCCACTCCCGAATCATGATTCACCAGCCTTTGGGCGGCACGGGTCGCAGACAGGCTACGGATATTGATATCGAAGCCAGAGAGATTTTGCGTATTCGGCAACAGTTAAATGAACTGATGGCGGAGCAAACCGGGCAAACTGTGGAGCGGATTCAGAAGGACACCGATCGCGACTACTTCATGTCCGCTGTTGAAGCAAAGGAGTACGGCTTAATCGATAATGTGATCGAGGGTCGTCCTGCTTAGGATCGTGGAATTGAATAACATGCAACGGTTCAAGCGTAGGGGCGAAGCATTCGGTAAAAGGCCCTGATTGAGTTCTAAAACTTTCGCCCGAATGCTTCGCCCTTAGTAAATCTCGAACTTCTGGAGCTTATTTAATTCCCAATCCTTAGGATCGTGGATTTAAGAAGACTTCCAAGAAAGTTTTCTTAGGAACCGGAAGGGCAAAGCATCCGGGCAATAACCTTCTGGTTGCTTTAAGGGCGGATCTGCCGGATGCTTTGCCCCTACAGCAGTAACATTTTTCTCGGAAATCTATTTAGTCTGTATCGCTACAACGCATGGAGCCAGATCCGCGTTTTAGCCAGCTTTGGTGAATTTCGGCAAAGATTTCTGGCAGAGAGACTTTGACTTTCCATTGGGGATAGTGGTTTTGCAGCTTGGTTAAATTGCTGATGTAGCAAATGTGGTCACCTTCGCGGTTTTTGTCTACATATTCATAGAGCATCGGTTTACCTGAAACGGCCTCGGCTAGGGCAAATGCCTCCCAAATGGAGCAACTGTTGTTGCGGCCGCCGCCCAAGTTATAGACTTCACCACAGCGGGGCGATCGGATAAACAGTTCAATAAATCTAGCCACATCCAGGGCATGAATGTTGTCCCGCACCTGTTTTCCCTTATAACCATAAATAAAGTAGCGGGTGCCTTCCAGGTTGCATTTGATGAGATAGCTGAGGAAGCCGTGCAATTCCACCCCAGAGTGATTGGGCCCTGTTAAGCAACCGCCCCGCAGACAGCAGCTTTTGAGTCCAAAGTAACGTCCGTACTCCTGCACCATAATGTCTGCGGCAACTTTGGAAGCGCCAAACAGGGAGTGCTTGGCTTGGTCAATTCGCAACTGTTCTGAAATTCCGGCCGCATGTTCTGGGAGTGCGTAGTCCCAGCGGGTCGCTAGTTCCACCAAGGGCAACTCGTTGGGGGTGTCGCCGTAGACTTTGTTGGTGGACATATGCACAAACACAGCATCGGGGACATGGCGGCGAACGGCTTCTAACAGATTGACTGTGCCGACGGCGTTGGTGTCGAAATCGTCGAAGGGGATTTTAGCCGCCAGATCGTGGGAGGGTTGGGCGGCGGCATGGACGATCGCCTCTGGTTGTAAGGTTTGCAACAACTCCAGCACTCCTGCCCGATCGCGAATATCCAACTCGTGGTGGCTAAAGTGAGGCAGGGTTTGCAATCGCGCCTGGTTCCAACGGGTGTCTCCTTGGGGGCCAAAAAAGGTGGCGCGACTATTGTTATCGACTCCGTGAACCCGCCATCCCCGATTAGCAAAATAAGTGCAAACTTCTGAGCCAATTAAACCGGAGGAGCCAGTAACCAGGAGGGTGTTTGGGTACATGGGCGTTGTATGGGGGGCGTTGTACAGGGAGCGTTGGACGATCGCAAGGGATGGGGAATGAAGCTACCGATCGGTGATGTGTAACTTAAAATTTGCCCTTCTCCCCTAGCCCCTTCTCTCTAGGGGAGAAGGGGAACCGGAATTTTTCACTGAAACCTGTTCAGAGGAAAGTTTTGAGCTAAACGTTCTCCCTAGGAGAGAAGGGGAACCAGAATTTTTCTCCCTCTCCCTAGGGAGAGGGTTGGGGTGAGGGCAGATCCGGATCTTATTCAATCCACGATCCGTAGCTGATTGGCGAAGACGTTGGCTTGTACTGCCAGGCAATGGGTTTGATACCACTTATAGGCATGGTCAGCGATCGTCTGGGCTACTTCTAAGTTCAAGCCATTCGGGGCAGAATCAGCCAAGTTGTAATGTTTTCCGGCAACTAATCCATCGCAGTCCTGGGGGGGCGATCGGTCAAAGGTACAGAGGGGCACCAGTCCATGGGCACAATAGGCGGCAAAAATGGTTGATTTGGCCAAAGACCCGCTGAAATAGTCAATAAACCCGGCCCGAGAATGCAGCAGGATTTGACCCACTTCAGCGGCGCTTTGCTTTCCCAGAGCCACGATCGGCACATCTCCAATTTCAGTGAGGTTGAGTTCTAATGGGGTCCCAATGTCCCACACTTCGGTAATTTCTAGCTGTTGGCAAACACGCTGCAAGGCGGCTAAGGATTTTTGGTAAACCCTGAGGCGATTGGCAGCTTGCCCGAATACCACTAAGCGGGGGGGACGGGTGGCGATCGGGGTAATTTCTTGTAGCTCTCCCACTCCAGAAAACACTGGCAACGTCGGGACGGCTGACAAATACCCTGACGTTAGGTGCGTTAATTCCTGGGCGTAGGATTCGCGGCTGGTGAGGCACCGATCGCTTAAGTAGGCGGTTCGAGTAGCTAATTGCTTTTGCGTTGCCGATAGCCAGAAGGAACTCGTCCAGGGTTTGTGGCTGGTGGCATAGAGTTCGTGAAACATCGTCACTAAGCGCTTGTTTCCGGTTTTGAGCCAGCGATCGATGCCATCCACCAGCCAAAAAGGACAGCCCCGTTTGGCATAGCCATAATTGGAATAGTGCAGCAGCAGGGTTGATGCCCTAGTTCGCTCTGAGCTGTCTTTGTCTAGAAGCAGCGAGAGGAGCGCATCGGCAGAGTGGGTGGGCAAAACATCTACACTACTTTCGATGATGTGTCCTTGCCATGCGGGGTCACAGACAATGAACTGGGTTGAGATGTGGCGATCGACCCACATCTGATGCGCCAGATTCAAGGCATAGTCCCCCAAGCCATCCACCAAGGGCGGCAAGCGGGGCACAATTTGGATGATATTCTGGGGGGCGCTAGCAGGTTGGGTCTGGGGACGATCGCTCATGGTTTTCTCAATTTCGGCAGCATTTTCAGAGGTCCGATCGCTTCGACTAAACTCTACAGCATGACAGGCTATTTGATGGGGATCGATCGTGCTGCCTTTGCCCCCTAGTGCAGGCTGGTAGAAATAACTGAGCAACCATTAACTCCAACCTCCAAGCTCCAACCTCCAACCTCCAACCTCCAAGCTCCAAACTCCAAACTCCAAACTCAAAACCCCAAGCTCAAAACTCAAAACTATTCCCCTAACTGGTCAGAAACGGCTGTTACGCTGCATTGGGGATACAGCGTCAGTCTGGGTTCCGAGCCATCCGATCCTTGGGGGGGATCACCCAAACCCCCTTCTGGGGGACGAGACGCTTCCCCCAGACCCCCTCCGAAGGTGTTGATTTTGGGAGGAAGACCGCGCTTCGCTTTGCTGAGGATGATCGGGTCGTAACGCGAGGAAGCCGATCGTCGCTCACCAACTTAGGTTCTATAGCTATGTCACCCCGTCATGACCTTGGCTCAACTAGCGCAGGTTGTCACAAATAACTATCCAGCACTCAACTCAAAACTCAAAACTCAAAATAAGTCTTCTCACGAAACAGAAACTTCGGAAATGCCAAATGCCAGTAAAATCAGACCATGCAAAAACCACTTCCTCGTCCTGAAATTCCGGTCTGCGCCTGGCAACGAGCGATCGGCCTTGGTTGGGACACTCCCTACAACGTCCGTTATCCCAGCAATTTAGACGATGGCCCGTGGCATGGAATGCCGCTGGGGGGCTTTGGGGCGGGGTGCATTGGGCGATCGTCCAAGGGCGACTTCAACCTGTGGCACATTGACGGGGGAGAGCATGTGTTTCAATCCATGCCTGCCTGCCAGTTCAGCGTTTTTGAGCAAGCAGCGGGTCAACCTGCCAAAACCTATGCCCTCTGCACCGAAGCGCCAACCGATAGCTTAGCGAGTTGGCAGTGGTATCCCGGCGGACAAGCTACGGGAACCTACCATGCCTTGTATCCGCGCAGTTGGTTTGTGTATGAAAATGTGTTTCAGGCGCAATTGACCTGTGAGCAGTTTTCACCGATTTGGGCCAAGAACTACCGCGAGAGCAGCTATCCGATCGCCGTGTTTGAGTGGACGGCTCACAATCCCACCGATGAAGCGCTGACTCTAAGCATTATGCTATCCTGGGAAAATATGGTCGGCTGGTTCACCAATTCCCTCCAGTCGCCCGATGTGAAAGTCCGTGACGATGGCAGCCCGGTTTATGAGTATCAACCCCGGCTGGGAGAGAGCCAGGGCAATTTCAATCAGTGGATCGTGGATCATTACCGGGTGGGGCTGGTGATGGGACGGGAGCCGGGAGTTGGGGAATCGGAGAGCCGAGAAGTCAAAGAGGGCGAAGGACAGTGGGCGATCGGCACCCTTACCAACCCCAAGCTGGAAACCTTCTACCACTCGCGCTGGAATCCCGCCGGGGATGGCGCTGACCTGTGGGAACGGTTTTCCCAGGATGGCAGCTTGCCCGATGTGTCCGATGAAACTCCAGCGGTCGCAGGCGAAAGAGTTGGAGCCGCGATCGTCCTCCGCTTTACCCTCAAACCAGGGGAAACCCGCAAAATTCCCTTCATTCTGACCTGGGATTTCCCCATCACAGAATTTGCTCCAGGAGTGCAGTATTATCGCCGCTACACCGATTTCTTTGGGCGCAATGGCACTAATGCCTGGGCGATCGTCCGCACCGCCCTCAAGCAATATGACCTGTGGCAAGAGCAAATCCAGGCATGGCAACACCCCATTCTCGATCGCGCTGACCTGCCCAACTGGTTCAAAATGGCGCTGTTCAACGAACTCTATGACTTAACCAGCGGCGGCACCCTGTGGACAGCGGCAGACGAACGTGATCCGATCGGGCAATTTGCGGTGCTGGAATGTCTGGACTATCGCTGGTACGAGAGCTTGGATGTGCGGCTCTATGGCTCCTTTGCGCTGCTGATGTTGTTTCCAGACTTGGAGAAATCGGTGCTGAGGGCGTTCGCCCGTGCAGTCTCCGCCGCCGATCCCACCCCCCGGATTGTCGGTTCTCTCTACATGGGCGACCCCAATACGGCTCCCACTGCCATTCGCAAAGCGGCTGGCGCAACGCCCCACGACCTTGGCGCACCGAATGAGCATCCTTGGGAGCGAACCAATTACACCAGCTACCAGGATTGCAATCTGTGGAAAGATCTCCCCTGTGATTTTGTGCTGCAAGTGTATCGAGATTATTTGCTGACTGGGGCAAAGGATGGGGAATTTTTGGCGGAGTGCTGGGAAGCGATCGTCCAAACCCTCCACTACCTCAAAACCTTTGACCAGGACAATGATGGCATTCCCGAAAACTCCGGGCCCCCTGACCAAACCTTTGATGATTGGCGGTTGCAGGGAGTCAGCGCCTATTGTGGGGGATTGTGGATTGCTGCCTTGGAAGCAGCGGTGGCGATCGAAACCATTTTGCAGCAGTCGGACATCTTAGCATCAGATAGCCGGGAACCCTTTCAAACCTGGCTGGCCCAATCTCGCCCGCTATACCAAGAAAAACTCTGGAACGGACAATATTATCGCTTAGATGAGAGTGGTTCAGATGTGGTGATGGCAGACCAACTCTGCGGGCAGTTCTACGCCCGGCTGTTGGGTTTACCCGATGTTGTCCCCGCAGCCTGCGCCCAGTCTGCGCTCAAGACAGTTTACGCAGCCTGCTTCCTCAAATTCCACCAGGGTCAGTTTGGCGCGGCTAATGGAGTCAGACCTGATGGCTCCCCCGAAAAACCCGACGCAACCCATCCCCTAGAAGTGTGGATAGGTATCAATTTTGGACTGGCGGCATTCTTGGTGCAAATGGGGATGCAGCCTGAAGCATTGCAGCTTGCAGAGGCAGTGGTGCGACAAATTTACGATCGCGGCTTGCAGTTCCGCACCCCTGAAGCCATCACTGCTACAGGCACGTTTCGCGCCAGCCATTACCTGCGTCCCATGGCAATTTGGGCAGTCTATGGATTGTTGACTGAGACAAAATCTTTATAGACCCGCCGCTACTTAGGAGATTTCCGAGAAAGATGTCACCCCTGTAGGGGCGAAGCATACGGCAGATAAGCCCTTGAATCGACCAGAAGGTTGCCCGGATGCTAAGTGCAAAGCACACGCTACGCGAACGCCCTTCCGGTGCCTGGTATAAACTTTCCTGGAAATCTCCTTAGTGCAGCTTGGCAGAAGTTGCTGACCCGTTGGAGGGGTAGTTTTGAGTTTTGAGTTTTGAGTGCTGCCCACTGATTTCTGCCAGCCTGCACTAGATAATTGCGATTACGACTCGTTGGGCGACGGCTGTTGTTGTAAATACTCCAAAAACTCAAACAATTCTTCATCGCTCAAATGTTGCCGCGATCGTTTGCCATAGGTGCGTTGTAGGTAACTCCGTCCCTGAACTTCAGTCCACTTGAGGCGCTTGATTTCAACCGTGGTTTGGGCGATGGCATCCGAGAGATCGATCGGTGCTTTTGCCGCAGGAGGCTGGGGATCAGGTGCAACTACATCACTTTGGGAAGCAGCAGTTTTGCTCCGCTTACTCTTAGTAGGACTGGCGGGAGTTGGCGGTGGCAGGACTTCTGGAACGACTGGTTCTGCGATCGGCTCTATGGTCGGCTCCTCGACTGGTTCCTCTACCTCATCGGGTATATACTCATCGGGTACATACTCCTCATATATAGGTTCATCATATATAGGCTCATCAGGGATAGACTCATCAGGTAGAGGCTCGTCGTACACAGGTACATCGAACTGGTTAAGAGGCTGGTTTACGGAGCTATATTCCAATAGATTATTTGAGACTGAGGATGGAGAACCCAATGAAAGGGCCGTATCGATTTCTGTGTAAGATTCCCTCTGGGCAGGAGATGAATGATCTCCATAATCCACCAGTGGCGGATAAGTGGGAGTCGAAAAGGCTTGATCGACGGGCCCTAATTCAGTCAAAAACTCGCGATGACTAGGAATCGCTGTCGTCGATAGAGGTGAAAGGGCTATGGTGTCAAATCCTGGGGGATGAAGCCCCAAAACAGCCAAGGCTCTTCTGCGGGCGCGGTCTTCTGCCACTTCCAGGATGTCTGCGGCAGCCAACCCCGTGGCCATCGTGACTCCCGCAACTTGAACAACAGCCCGCACCAAAAAATTATCCTGGTGAATTTGCAGGAGTTCCGCAGTCAGGGAACCTGTTGGATAACGCATCTGGAATTGCCCCAGAAGAGAGCGATCGTCCCCTGCTGATAGGCTTGGGCGATCGGCTGACCCACTATTACTTTTTTCTCTGAAACTAGCCATATGAAAGTGCAACCACTGTAACGTTATTAACTGTAGCTAAATCGTAACTACTCAGCCTTGAACACGGGGAACATCGGAGCGCCCATGAATAAATTGACCAGAGCCTCCAATAGATCAATCCCTTGTTTCCTCAAGGTCGATA
>JARCMD010000435.1 GCA_030248885.1 Leptolyngbyaceae cyanobacterium MP9P1.79
AAGCCTTTCAGGCATACATGAAAAGGGGGCAAGTGCAAGGTCTAGAGCATTTGTCAGACACTCTCTAAGCCTTTTAAGAGATGTTGGTAATGACAAGCCTTCTGGGAGAGGGGTTGGGGTGAGGGCGGTTCGGAAAGTTGCACATCGCCTATTTCACTGTTAAACCCATAGTGAACGATCGCTAAAGTGTAAAAAATCAAGTTGCAGACACTGTTGCTCCCTGACGGCTAGGCATTCTAACAACAGAATTATGCACTGACCATAGAACTTTTCGGATATCTTCTGAGAAGTAAGTATCTCACCTTCAACCATTTAATAGCCCAAGATTATGCGAATTTTAGTCACAGGCGGTGCTGGATTTGTCGGTTCTCATCTGGTCGATCGCCTCATGAAGGCAGGAAATCAAGTAATTTGTCTCGATAATTTCTATACAGGGAATAAGCATAATGTTTTGCACTGGATGGAAAACCCTGACTTCGAGCTAATCCGCCACGATGTCACCGAGCCAATCCTGCTAGAAATTGACCAAATCTACCATTTGGCTTGTCCTGCTTCTCCCCGTCATTACCAGTCCAATCCCATCAAGACGATTAAAACTAGCTTCATGGGAACTTTAAATATGCTGGGTTTAGCGAAACGGGTGGGAGCTAGGTTTCTCCTCGCTTCGACTTCGGAGGTCTACGGCGATCCCGATGTTCACCCCCAAACCGAGGAGTATCGGGGAAATGTCAACCCGATCGGTATTCGAGCGTGCTACGACGAGGGGAAACGCATTGCGGAGACCCTGGCTTTCGACTACCATCGCCAACACGATGTGGCCATTCGGGTGGCTCGAATTTTCAACACCCATGGCCCGCGCATGTTGGAAAACGATGGGCGAGTGGTCAGTAACTTTGTCGCTCAGGCTTTGCGGGGAAATCCTCTCACGGTTTATGGCGATGGCTCCCAAACTCGCAGCTTTTGCTACGTTTCAGACTTGGTTGAAGGACTGATGCGGCTAATGAATGGCGACATAGTGGGGCCCGTCAATCTAGGTAACCCTGGTGAATATACGATCATGGAACTGGCCCAAACCATTCAGCATATGGTTAATCCAGATGTGCCCATTAATTTTGAACCCTTGCCCCAGGATGATCCCAAGCAACGGCAGCCTGATATCACCCTAGCTAAAACCCATTTGAACTGGGAGCCTAAAGTTCCTCTTAAGGAAGGGCTAGAGTTCACGATCGCAGATTTCCGTCAGCGAATTCAGTCATGACTGACTCTTTAAGTTTTTGGTTAGTTTCTGGCTGAATTTTTGACTGATTTTTTTGTCAACCCTACCACTCTTTGAGGTTCTTCTATGCGTGTTTGTGTCATTGGAACAGGATACGTCGGCTTGGTCACTGGAGCATGTTTGGCTCATATCGGACATGATGTGATTTGTGTTGACAACAACGAGGAAAAAGTCAAGTTGATGCAAGCAGGGCAGTCTCCCATTTTCGAGCCGGGGCTGTCGGATGTGATGCAAGGGGCGATTCAGGCAGAGCGGATTCGATTCACCACAGACATCGGCGCTGGTGTGCAGCATGGAGAAGTGCTTTTTATTGCCGTGGGAACTCCGCCTCTGCCGAATGGCGAGAGTGACACACGCTATGTAGAGGCGGTGGCTCGTGGCATTGGTGCCCACTTGGATGGTGGGTATAAGGTGATTGTCAACAAATCCACGGTGCCGATCGGGTCTGGAGACTGGGTGCGCCGGATTGTGCTGGATGGAATCGCAGAGCGAAGCCAAGCAGCGGTGCCTGGTGATGACATGGCTCCCTCCAAGGATTTAGATGTGGAACCCAGTTTTGATGTGGTCAGCAACCCCGAATTCCTGCGGGAAGGCTCAGCCGTCTACGACACCTTCAACCCGGATCGCATTGTGGTGGGCAGTAGCAATCCCAGGGCAATTGCTGTGATGCAACAACTCTACATGCCGATCGTGGAGCGTAAGTTTGCCGATAATCCTGCTTTACCTGCGGTGCCGGTGGTGGTGACTGACCTCAGTTCTGCCGAAATGATTAAGTATGCGGCCAATGCGTTTTTGGCGACCAAAATCAGCTTTGTGAATGAAGTGGCTAACATTTGCGATCGGGTCGGGGCAGATGTCACCCAGGTGGCAAGGGGCATTGGCTTGGACTCACGCATTGGCAACAAGTTTTTGCAAGCAGGGATTGGTTGGGGCGGTTCCTGCTTCCCGAAAGATGTGTCTGCCCTCATCCACACGGCGGATGACTATGGCTACGAGGCGCAATTGCTCAAGGCGGCGGTGAGTGTTAACCAACGGCAGCGATTGATTGCGATCGAAAAACTGCAACAGGCTCTAAAAATTCTCAAGGGTAAAACGATCGGGCTGCTGGGTCTCACCTTCAAGCCTGACACCGACGACTTGCGCGATGCCCCTGCCCTGGATTTAATCGAGCATCTCAGCCGATTGGGTGCCAAGGTCAAGGCCTATGACCCGATCGTCTCTCAAACGGGAATGCGCCACGGGTTGTCGAATGTGTTGGTGGAAACCGATCCCGAACGTTTGGCAGATGGCTGCGATGCGCTGGTGCTGGTGACCGATTGGCAACAGTTTCGCGGATTGGACTATGCCAAGATGTCGCGCCTGATGGCAACGCCCGTCTTAATCGATGGTCGCAACTTCCTGGATCAAAAACAGCTAGAGGCCGCAGGTTTCCGCTACATCGGGATCGGTCGCTAGGGCATTTTGAGCAATTTCTGCGTTGAACGGCAGCAGAATCAATTTCTTTGAACCAAGTGGCTCAAGTCAAAGGGAGCATCTCACTTTTGCAACCCTCACCGTTCGGCTGAGCGCTCACGTCGAAGCCTAAATCCCTCTCCCAGGTGGGGAGAGAGACTTGGATCTTGCTCCCCTTCTCCCCTCTTGGGAGAAGGGGCTGGGGGATGAGGGGGATTTGGCGTATCCTCTAGAAAATTGAGATGCTCCCCAAGTCAAAGGACATGAGTGAACCATTCAGATCCCCAGATTCTTCAAGAATCTGGGGATCTTGGTGTGTTAGCTTGCTTCTGAGGAATGGGCGACCTTCGATTTGACGAATCCTGAAATCCGTCGCCAGTTTGCTTTGACCACTTTCCATTGGGCGATCGAATGCAAAACAATGAAGGCTAAAAAGGTATAGGACAGCCAAAAGTGTAGACTTCTTCCCACCTCTACCATCGCTTTGTTTTGGGGAAACAGGTCGGGAAGCATAATCCCAAAAAAGCTGACATTGTTGCTTTTAAATGAATTTGAGAAAAAAAATCCCGCAACGGGAACGGCCCACATGAATACATATAGGCTGAAATGCAACGCCACGGTTTTCAGCCAAGCTGGGGTAAATTTGGGAAACCGTTTTGCATACTTGCGCCACCACACTCGCAACAGGAGCAAGATGCGCCAAGTTAGCAGGGCCATCGTCAGCACGCCGATCGACTTGTGGAAATCATAGAGCGCCCCGCGAAAGGAAACTTCTCTTGGCAATTGAGCCATGAAGGTGCCTACTACGAACAGCACCAGGTAACAAGCCGCCATCCACCAATGCAGCGACATCAGGTATTTGAATGCCGAATTCATCCTAGATTTCGCTGTGGATTGTTGCATAGAAGTCATTAGAATTCTCCCAAGACTTGAAGTAATTTAGATGAACTTGAAACGATCGCCTAGTAAAATGTTCCAGAACCTTTGTTAACAAGGGGCTTAAGCCCCTTGCCCCTATATTCAAATAGACTTTAGCCTACCAGCTAGCTACGGCTGCCTCGATCGCGCTCTGAGCCTCTGCCAAAATTTGCTGCCGGAGATCATCGCCTTGATTCAAAGCATTGGCGTTGATGAACTGCACATCGGTTACTCCAATGAAGCCGAAAATCGCTCTCAAGTATGGCTCCTGGAAATCGTAGGCGGCGATCGGTGAGCTTGGACGGAAGTCGCTGCCCCGCGCCGTCAGCACCAAGAGCTTTTTCCCTTCAACCAGCCCTTTGTAGCCTTGTTCACCGACGGAGAAAGTGCGACCAACCCGCACAATTTGGTCAATGTAGGCTTTCAAAGCGGGGGGAATATTCAAGTTGTACATGGGTGTGCCAATCACGTAGCGATCGGCTGCTAAAAACTCATCGACTAAATCGTCGGAAACCTTCAGCGCTGCCTTCATTTCAGGCGTATGGGTTTCTGGCGGCCCAAAGACCGCAGCAATCCAGTCTTCATCGACATAGGGAACAGGATGATGCCCCAAGTCGCGATAGGTGACGGTATCGTCAGGATGGGCGGACTTCCAAGCGGACACAAACTCCTTAGAGAGGGTGCGGGAGTGGGAGCGTTCTCCACGGGGGCTAGAGTCGATGTGCAGAATGTGCGCCACGAAGTATTCTCCTAGTTTGTAAGGTATAAATCCAGCCTTGCGCTTCATAAGCCTGACCAAAGCATTGCTTAAGATACTAGAAGTATTTACTTTTGTGAGTAAAGTAGGCACTTAAAAGTAAGTACCTAGACTGAAATCTAGGGTGACAATCGATCGCGCTGCCATGTCCCGTCGTTCAGCAATTGGTAGAAAAGGCGATCGTGTAAGCGATTGGGGCGGCCTTGCCAGAACTCGATGCATTGGGGAGTGACGCGAAAACCACCCCAGTGCGGTGGACGGGGAATATCTTGGTCTAAATACTGTGCTTTCAATTCCGCTAAACGCTGCTCCAAGACCGATCGGCTGGCAACCACCTGGCTCTGTTCCGAAGCCCAAGCCCCTAAGCGACTGCCCACGGGTCGGCTCTGGAAGTAGGCATCCGACTCTACCCCAGAAATTTTTGCTACGGTGCCCTCAATTCGCACCTGACGTTCTAAGTCTGCCCAGAAAAATACAAGGCAAGCATGGGGATTTTCCGTCAACTCCTGTCCTTTACGGCTGTCGTAATTGGTGTAAAACACAAAGCCCCGCTCATCCAAACCTTTGAGCAGCACCACACGAGCCGAGGGAAGCCCACTGCGGGTTGCCGTCGCCAGCGTCATGGCGTTGGGTTCATTTAATTTCGCCTCTAGAGCTTGATTAAACCAGTGCTGAAATTGAACCAGAGGATGGGGATCGGCTTCTGCTTCGTTCAATCCTTGAAGGGTATATTCTTGCCGTAGGTCAGCGATCGTTGTGTCCATGTATCGTTGTGTCCATAATTTCTAATTCTTCAGACAGTGGGTAAAATCTAGCCTGACCTTTATACTACTGAGAACGATAGCGCAAAGGATTATTAAGCATATGGCATTGCTACTAGCCGGCGATATTGGGGGCACAAAAACGATTTTGCGGCTTGCAGAGGCAACCGATCGCACCTCCTTACAAACTTTGCATGAAGTGCGTTACTCCAGCCACGAGTTTCCTGACTTAGTGCCAATGGTGCAAACGTTCCTGAAGGCAGCGGAGCTAGTGGTGGGGCACAAGGCCCTACCGGAAAAGGCCTGTTTTGCGATCGCTGGCCCTGTGACCAATAATCGATCGCACCTCACCAACCTGGGCTGGACGCTGGAGGCAAAGCGCCTAGAAACCGAGCTAAACCTCTCAGAGGTCAGCCTGATCAATGACTTTGCGGCGGTAGGTCATGGGGTTTTAGGCTTAGCACCTACGGATTTACATACCCTTCAAGCGGGAGAACCGAAAGGGGAGGCTCCGATCGCCCTTATTGGGGCTGGAACTGGCTTGGGACAAGGATTTGTCTTGCATCAGGGAGCAAATCACACCGTCTACCCTTCAGAAGGGGGGCACACCGACTTTGCACCCCGCTCCGAACTGGAGTTTCAGCTTTTGAGATATTTATTGGAGAAGCACCAGATTCAGCGCGTTTCTGTAGAGCGAGTGGTATCCGGGCAGGGCATTGTGTCCATCTATCAATTTCTACGCGATCGGCGCTCCATGCCAGAATCACCTCGAATTCAGCAGGTAATGAGAACTTGGGAGCAGGAAACGGGGCGCAGTGAGAAAACAGTTGATCCCGCAGCGGTGATCACGGCAGCCGCCCTCGAAAAGCAGGATTACTTGGCGCAACAAACTTTGCAAGTCTTTGTGGAAGCCTACGGTGCCGAAGCCGGGAATCTGGCGCTCAAACTACTCCCTTACGGTGGCATGTTCATTGCGGGGGGCATTGCGCCCAAAATCTTGCCTCTGTTGCAAAATGGCAGTTTCCTGAATGCCTTCCTGCATAAAGGGCGGATGAGTGCTTTGCTGGAGCAGGTGCCGGTGCAGGTTGTGCTAAATGCGGAGGTGGGGCTGATTGGCGCGATGCGCTATGCCGCTCAACTTTAGGAGATTGTGAAATGGATAAACTAGCCCGTTATCGCACCAGCGTCCAAACCCTTTTAGAGCAACATAGCCAATTCAGAGCTAAGGATGAAGACGTGGAAAACGAACTCTGCTTCGATACTGTCCGCGACCATTACCAACTCATGCGCGTCGGTTGGAAAGGCTTAACCCGCGTCTATCATACTGTTCTGCATTTTGATATCAAAGATGGCAAGATATGGCTCCAGCAGAACACTACGGATATTGATGTGGGGCAGGAATTGCAAGATATGGACATCCCAAAGGAAGACATTATTTTAGGGCTACATCCTACCTATAAACGTCCCTACACAGGTTATGGCGTTGCCTAAATTGCCAATGAGATCGATCGCCACCACCTAAACAATGACTGTCCCTAGTGCAGATTGGTAGCGGTAAGTGAGCAGCACTCAAAACTCAAAACAATCCCCCTAATTGGTCAGAAACTTCTGCCAAGCTGCACTAATAGTCCGCCCAAAGGAATTTTGCTGAGTTGCCTAAACCGCAAAAACCGATCGGCAGACTTCTAACCAAGGGTACGCCTTGTTTGCCCATCTTACTTGGCTTCTTCTGGTAAAGTGATGGCGTAATGATGCTCTGATTTTTGGTTAAGTACATTGAGTGAAGCAACGGCTAGTTCTGGATTAACTCTGTGGTTTCAGCGCCTGATAGCCTCTATTTTCCTAGGTGGGCAAGTCATCGTTCATCTCCTATCAGGCAAGGTCAATCGGCGAAACACCCTAGAACAGATGGCAGCCGTGGGTCCAGAGTCGCTCTTGATTGCCCTCACTACGGCGGCATTTGTGGGAATGGTATTCACAATTCAAGTGGCGAGAGAATTTATCACCTTGGGGGCAGGCACCGCTGTGGGAGGGGTTCTAGCCCTAGCCTTGACGCGGGAACTGGCTCCAGTTTTAACGGCGGTGGTCTTGGCAGGACGGGTTGGCTCAGCGTTTGCGGCTGAAATTGGCACCATGCGAGTCACAGAGCAGATCGACGCGCTGTATATGTTGAAAACAGACCCGATCGACTACCTCGTGACTCCACGGGTGATCGCTTGCTGCACCATGCTGCCCATTCTGACTATTTTGTCCTTGGCTACGGGGCTGGCGGGGGGATTCTTGATTGCCACCAGCTTGTACAACATCTCGCCCTCTGTGTTCCTTAACTCTGCCCGTAATTTTTTAGGTCTGTGGGATTTGTTTAGTTCTGCGATCAAGGCTTTTTTCTTTGGGGCATTGGTGGCAATTATTGGCTCCAGTTGGGGTTTGACCACAACGGGGGGTGCAAAAGGTGTGGGACAATCGACCACAACAGCGGTGGTGACTGCGCTGCTGGGTATTTTTGTCTTCAACTTTTTTCTTTCCTGGGTGATGTTTCAAGGCTTGGGTGGCGTTGTCCTGGGAAGCCCGTAAATGTCAAACCTTTATAGAATGGAGGCAGTCCCTTCCGTGGAGCTATCCCTGTGACTGCTACAACGACTCCCAACACCGCTAATGAAGTAGTAGAATTAGCACCCAGCTACAACTTGCCGATCGCATTAATTTTGATTGCCCTCCTCACCTTTCTCCTTCAGCCCTGGGTAAGCTTGCTCCTGGCGCTATTTGGCTTGTTTCTCCTAGTACAAGCCGTCACTCTGCGTCTCAGGTTCACAGAGACAGACCTAGACATTTATCGCTCTGAAGCCTTGATTCGCCGATTTCCCTACCAAGATTGGCAGAGTTGGCGGATTTTTTGGACTCCAGTCCCCATTCTGTTTTACTTCAAAGAAGTGAAAAGCATTCACTTTTTGCCCATTTTGTTTGATCCCAAAGCTTTGCAACTGTGTTTGAAGGAGCGCTGCCCGAACGGTGATGAATGATGAGCCACTAGATTTACCCAGAGAAGAAAATTTGGCAGCCTCTGAGGGCAGTGTTGCCATGAATGCCAATGAACCAATCTCCCCGGATGGGACAACTCCACCAGCGATCGAGCCTGGAGATTCGATCGACTTTCCACTAGAGAGTTCAGCCGATGGGACAACAGTACCGATCGCCGCTCCCACAACGCTCCTTTCCCCACAGCCAACCGCTGCTGGGGCAACGTCCCCACAGGCAGAACCACTGGAGGATGTGGCGCAACGCTTGGAGCAGCGGGTTGCTGATTTACAGCGCCGGGAGCAGGAACTTAAACAAGCCATTAAATCTCTAAAACTAGAGCAAGAGCAAATGCTCCAAGCTCAGGTAGCCGAAACGCAGTCCACTATGGGGCGCGTGATTCAGGAAAGCCTGCGGGAACTGGAGCAACGCCGTCACACCTTGCAATTAGCGGTGGAACAATTGGAACGGCGGCAGGAGCGGATTCGGGGTGAAATGCGAACTAGTTTTGCCGGAACCTCCCAGGATTTGGCAATTCGCGTCCAAGGCTTCAAGGATTACCTGGTGGGGAGTTTGCAGGATTTAGTGAATTCCGCCGAACAGTTGCAACTGACGCCCACTGCAAAGGTCATCGAATCTCCAGCCGCTCCCGATGCGGTGCAGAAGCCGATCGCCGCTCCTACCTTTGCCCAGCAGTCCTTCCAAGACCAGATGAAGCTGATTCGGAACTTAATCGATCGCTATCGCACCGCCCCGGACTACTACGGAGCCGCATGGCAACTACGGCGCACCTTTGAGCCAGTTCATGCAGAGCGGGTTTCGGATTGGTTTTTCACCCAAGGCGGGCGGGGCGCACTGCGCTCCCTGGGGAGCCGCTTGCAAAATATTCTGGTTACTTCGGCGGTCATTTCGATTCTGCGTGAGATCTATGACGATCGCCTCCGCACGTTGATTGTGGCCAATTCCCCAGAACGTCTGGGCGAATGGCGGCGCGGCTTGCAAGATTGCTTAGGCATCTCTCGGAGTGATTTTGTCCCTGAAGGTGGGGTGGTGTTGTTTGAGGTGTCAGAAGCCTTGGTGCTAAAGGCCGATCGCCTGGTGAAGCAAGACCAACTGCCCCTGATTATTGTGGATGAGTCGGAAGATCAAATCAGCCTGGGACTGTTGCAGTTTCCCCTGTGGCTGGCGTTTGCCCCTGATCCCCGATCGCCCAAGTACTCTGACAACTATTAGCCTTCCCGTTGGAGGGGCTTCCCGCTGTAGGGGCAAAGCATTGGGACGATAACCTCTGCAAACGTGCAAAAATCCTTGCCCCAATGCTTCGCCTCTACTAAATCTCAAACTTCTGGAACTTATTTAATTCCTGATCCTAAGCACAATCGAACAAAACCGTGGTCATGTAGCGCTCTGCCCACTCATCGCCGAACGCTTTCTCTAGGACGCGACGGGTCTTGTCATTCTGTTGCTGTTTCATGCAGTAGTAGCGCTGTGCTGCCACAATTTCTGCTTCCTGAGCAGCCGCGACTGGGGTTGTTCTAACTGCATATTCACAGTGCAGCGCCAGATATTTCTGCACCCGTGCCAGAAATTGTGCCTCTTCCTCTGCCCCGGCTGGGCGCACAAATAGACAGAACTCTGAAAAAATGTCACCCCAATCAGGCAAACCCCGCACCTGGGAAAACTGCCCATTGGGTAATGCGGTGAGCGCTGAGGTGTAGGATTCAGGGAGGGTTCGATCGCCACTCAACGGAGACAAATCAGCGATCGCCGCGCTAATTTGTCCTCGACCGCCCACCAAATCACAACCAAACATCGGCAGGGCATAATTGCTGCGGGGAAACATGACACAATGCAGAATATCCAGTCCTGCCCCGACTTTTGCTAGTTCCAGGTGCAGCTTCCGAAACTGCGGGGTTTGGTAGCAGCTATTTTCAATCACCAGTTTTTCGCCCTCCAATCGTCCTTCCACATAGCCCAGTTCTGCTGGCATCGGGTAGGGCGACAACTCTAGGTGGGACTGCCAAGTTTGCTCAATCACTTCGGCGAGTTGGCAAATTAGGGAATGTTGTTGCGATCGGAGAGACATAAGTTACAAAACTTCACAAAGTAGATAGATAAAACCATTAGAATCAAGAACGATCGATTGCAATTCACCGCAGATCTCGATCTCTAATCACCACTCTTCCTTAATTTCAGTAAGCTTTAGAATAACAGGCTGTTCTGCCAAATAACGAGCAGGATCACCCTAGACAAAGCCTTTAGTACCCGCCAAGCCCCCCAGACCGATGACGAAGCCAGTCTTAGCCGATCGCTACGAAATTCAAAAACAGCTAGGGCAGCAAGAAGGACGCAGAACGCTGCTAGCCTTTGATCTGAGAACTCAGACCCCAGTCGTGCTGAAATTGCTGCCCTTTGACGGTGATATGGAATGGGACGACCTGAAGCTATTTGAGCGAGAAGCCGAAACCTTAAAGACCCTCTCCCATCCCTCCATTCCTCAGTTCATCGATTATTTTGAAACCGACCTACACAGCATCAAAGGATTTGTGTTGGTACAAACCTACACCGAAGGCACCTCTTTGGGAGGGCACCTGCAAAGTGGTCGCATCTTTACTGAAACGGAAACCAAACAAATTGCCAGGGTGATTCTGGAAATCCTCGTTTACATTCACGGACAACACCCCCCCGTCATTCATCGAGACATTCGACCCAGCAATATTGTGCTGAAAGATGGGACGATCGGTCGCACCTCCACCCACCTCATCGATTTCGGTTCCGTCCAAAACTTCTCCAGCAAGGAAAACGGCACCTTCACCGTCGTCGGCACCCATGGCTACATGCCCCCCGAACAGTTTGGTGGCCGGGCCGTCATCGCCTCCGACCTCTACAGCTTGGGAGCAACCCTCATTGCCATTCTCACCGCCACCAATCCCTCCAGCTTGCCACAAAGACATCTTCGGATTGAATTTGAGGAGGTAGTGGAGCTTACCCCCGCCTTTGCCAACTGGCTGCGGTGGATGACTGAGCCGCGCTTAGAGCGGCGCGCAAAATCTGCCCAAGAAGCTCTCCAGGCGTTAAATCAGGGAATTCACCAAGCGCCTGCACCCCCCGCTATTCTTCCTAAACCTGCTGACAGCAAGGTGCAGCTAGCCAAATATGCTGGATATGTGGAAATTACGATCCCAGGATTACTGGGGCAGTTACGCCTACGAATTGACGGTCAGCAAATTTTACTCACCAATCAACAATTACTGGGATTTAACCAAGGACGACCCCAATCAGCCCGGCGGCCAGATATCAATCGGGTGGCATGTATCAAGTCAAAGGATAGCCAAGGGGATAGTCAAGCAGGAGCTAGATTAGTGATTTCGGCGGGGACTCAAACCTTTGAGTTGGGTAACAATCCCTCCCTCTCTGTCGCAGAAGTTGATTGGTTAGCCTCGGAACTCTGCAACTGGTTGAAGCTACCCTTAAGTCAGTAAGACAATGTTCTGCTCCTATCCGGGACAAAACGGACAAACTTCCAAAATTTTTCCCAGAGAGGAGAAATTATCTATCACTCTATACAGAATATTGGTATAAGTTTTGGGTGTAATTTAGTCTGTAGGGTTGTGAATATGTATGTTAGCGTATGTCCGCAGACGATATACAGTCAGTGCCCCTACTATTAAATGAGGGAATGGAAAATCTGCAAAGGCAGCGAAACAGGCGACATGACAGATCAGATTTTTGGCGGACGCTACGCAGTGTTGAAGCTACTGCGACAAAATGACGGACGACGGACTTTTTTAGCCCGTGACACGACGACTGAGGACATGGTTGTCGTTAAACTGCTGGATTTAGGCCGCGAGAATCAGGATGAGCTAAAACTATTTGAGCGAGAAGCGGGCATTTTAGAAGCGCTGGATCATCCCTGTATTCCCAAATATCTCAATTATTTTGAGTTAGATTCGTCCCTGGGTCGAGAATTTGCGTTGGTGCAGACCTACATCCCTGGGAAATCTTTACAAGATTACTTGGATGCAGGACGCAAGTTCAGTGAAAAAGAAACAAAGAAGATTGCTAAGTCATTGCTAGAGATTTTGGTGTACTTGCATGGCTGCACGCCTCCTGTGATTCATCGAGATATCAAGCCAGACAATATTTTGATCACGATCGCCAGCAATCGGTTAGATCAGGTGTATCTGATTGATTTCGGGGCAGTGCGGATGTTGATGAATCGGGAAAATACTACGTTTACCATAGTGGGAACGCAGGGATACATGCCGCCGGAGCAGTTAAGTGGGCGGGCCCTCGCTGCTTCAGATTTGTATAGCACTGGGCTAACCCTCATTGTCTTGATGACGGGAACCCACCCTTCGATGCTGCCCAAACGGAACCTGCGGATTCAGCTTGACCAGATTAGCGAACTGGATAAAGTTAACCACGCCTTTCAAGATTGGCTCAATTGGATGGTGGAACCTGGGATTGAACAACGGTTACCTTCGGCTGAGGCGGCACTAGAGGCGTTGGAGTCGGGTAAACCCCGGAAAGCCAAACCAGCCCCGCCTCCGATTATGACTCCCAGTATCTTGAGCCGGAGACCAGCGGGCAGCAAGATAACGCTGCACCGTACTCCAGCCGCCATCGAAGTGGTGATTCCCCCTGTGGAGTTTAATCCGATCGTGGGGGGATTTACTACGTTGGCGGTGGGGTGTAATTTAGGGGCATTGGTGTTGACGGTATGGGCGCTGCAACAGCGGGGGATCAATTGGGGGGCGATCGGACTCTCGGTGCCTCTCTGGGTCATTGGCTTAGGCGTTGCGTCGTTACTGGTCTACATTCTATTGCGGCGCATTCGGCTCCGCCTGAATCAACAGCAAATTTCGTTGACTTGCGAAATCTTCAACAGCAAATTCGATCGCCCTGCCCCGACTCCGATCAAAAACATCAACAAGTTGCAGCATGTTAAACCTACCCAGGGCAACCAAGCAAAGGTGTTGCCGCGCATCATTCTGCACAGCCGAACCCCAGATCAAAAACCCTTGAAATACGAGATTGGCAGCAATGCTCTATTTGATTTGGCAAAGCTCTTTCACCTCACGAATAACCCACGGGGATTTGGCATGGTGACGGTGCAAGAACTAGAGTGGATTGCCCAGGAATTGAGCGCTTGGCTAGGAATGCCGATCGTCAATGAGTAAATGGGTCTTTTCTCAGTGAAACGTTCCTGAAACACCCATTAATACTACCCTCAGAGGATGTCTGCAAAGCCGATCGCACGTTAATCGTTGAGTTTACCAATCAAAACATCAGGAAATACGATCTGGTAGACTCAAGGCATTGATGGGGCCAAGTTGACCTATGACGATTGCGACCAACCAACCCATACAACAGAAGTCACTCAGCTTCGATGAGTTTCTTGCCCGTTATGGTGGCGATAACCGCTATGAACTGATCGATGGAGAAGTGTTTGATTTGGAACCAACAGGCCCCCATGAACAGGTTGTAGCCTTCATCACTACAAAGGTCTGTGTTCAAATCGACGAAACAGGCTTACCTTGGTTTGTCCTTCAGCGGGGACTATTGCGCCCTGCTAACAGTGGTATGACTGCATTTCGACCTGATGTTGCAGTGGTCGATCGAGATGAACTGACCAAGGAACTACTTTGGTCTGACCAGTCGATTCTGACGCTGGGCAGTTCGATTAAATTTGTTGTGGAAGTTGTGAGTAGCAACTGGCAAAACGATTATGCCCGGAAGGTTGAAGACTACGCGGTTTTAGGCATTCCTGAATATTGGATTGCAGACTATGCAGGATTGGGTGGGACTCAACACATTGGGAAGCCTAAACAACCCACCCTCTCCATCTGTATCCTAGTAGATGGAGACTATGAAATTCAGCAGCTTCGAGGCAATCAGACGATCGCCTCTCCAACCTTTCCAGGGTTGAAACTGACGGCTGAACAAGTTTTGAGGGCTGGTGGTTAACGATCGCGGCATAGCAATTCAAATGCATTTTTTGATGAACCCTCCTCGAATTGTTTCTGCTCAAGCTGTTGACGATCGCACTTTAGTGGTTAAGTTCACCAATCAAGGCATCAGGAAATACGAGGTTTCTAGATTGGTAATTGCTCAACCTAGGAAAAGTGAGGGTTTCAGCTATTTTGCTACCGTATGAAATAGCTTGAAAGACCAATTCTCGTGCTTTTTCTCGTCAAAAGCGATCAAAGTAGTAGATAAAAGGTCTGCGACCCCTGATTCTTCTAGGTTGAGCAATTACCTAGATTGTTAGAAAAGCCTATGTTTACCCCGTTACGAAATCCTGGATTTTTCAAAGATTTTAGCGTTGCACCGGGCGGCTATGGATTGGTTTGGAATGACAACTGAAAAAACTAAGGTAGACAAGAATGCAACCACAGCCAGTTTTTACCCCAGTCGAACGTAACAGCATTCTCAAAGCCTACTCGAAGGAATATTCTTTTCGTGCATATAGCCGGAGTATGACCATACACGGTAGGATGCCAGAATTGCAGAAGCAGTACATGGAAGAAGTTCCTATCCTGCCTCTCAGTCGTTGCCCGTTCTGTCAGACGATCAACTTCTTATCCATTGATCACTACGACGTTGACGGTCTTTGGTGGAATACCCACCATGCGCCCCAACGCCCTCATGAACGGGAAACTCGTTGTCTCCATTACTATAATTTGTCTGGTGCGATGAGCCTCTCTGAACCGATCGCCTATCCTCCCTTCCAAGTAGAGACGGGCCCAGAAGTGCCCTTTGTGATGGCAAAGTTTCTTGAGAAAGTACCCAGTATCAAGGTGGTTATATCCCAGATAAAAGTAGGGCCTCACACTGCCTATCCGCTCGTCTATTACCTGGAGGGTAGACCTTACATAGATGTGGCTCTACACAACCTTGTTCCTGAATGGGCTAATTATAAATCTGTCTTTTTCATTAATGGGGAGCAGGGGGGCTTCAAAGACGATACCTCTCTAGGTTACACGCTACCAAGGCAAGGCGACTCCTGTTTCGACCTAGCGCATTGGATTGAACGAGGACAACTTTTGTGGATTGAACCGGGGGATGAATCTTTGACATTACGCAACAATGTACAGTCCTGTCCCTACATAAATCTTCCAGGAAATCGGAGTGTAGCTCTCCTGAATAGGGGAGAAATTTATTGGCAAGACCGCTAGGATTATCACAAGCTTATGAGGCGATGAAGCTTTTGTGGTAAACCTCTTATTCCCAGCACACTCTAAAAACTCGATCGCTTAAGCGAGAATAGAATAGTTTCAGAGTTTTGCCTGAGCTTTCCGATCGTGCCTTCATCCTCCGTCCCCAATTCCACCCCGCCCTTAACGCGATTTGACTTGCAGGGCACCTACTTGCAGCGGGCCCGGGCCAGCGTGCGGGAAACCTTGACGCGCCAAACTCAGCGATTACGATCGCTCCAAAATCAAGCATCCGAGGCTGGAGTTTTAGCCACCCTGCAAACCGATTTAGAGCAACTCGCCACGATCGCCAACAAGCTAGAGCAAGGCGCGATTCGGATTGCGGCCTTTGGGTTGGTGAGCCGAGGGAAATCGGCGGTGTTGAATGCGTTGCTGAACCAGCCTGTGTTTCAAACTGGAGCGATTAATGGCGTGACCCAGTGGCCGCGATCGGTGCAATGGTTGCCCAAATCCGCCAGTGCCAACGGGAGCGTGATGCCGATTCTGGAGTTAATTGATACGCCTGGGTTGGATGAGGTGGATGGTCAGACCCGCGCTCAAATGGCGATCGATGTGGTCCACCAAGCCGACCTGATTTTGTTTGTTGTGTCTGGGGATATTACTCGCACGGAATATCAGGCACTGTGCCAGTTGCGATCGTCCCAAAAGCCTCTGTTGTTGGTGTTCAACAAGATTGATCTCTATCCAGAGAAAGACCGCCAGGCGATTTATCACCACTTGCAAAACTTGGCAGCGGCAGAAGCCGAAGGACAGCCCCTAAACCCTTTGTTGTCTTTGAGAGAGATTGTGATGGTGGCAGCCGCTCCTGCGCCGATCCAGGTGCGTGTCGAGTGGGCAGATGGGCGCGTGAGCCACGAGTGGGAAACGCCAGTGCCGCAAATCGATGAACTGAAGGAAAAATTACTGGAGATTTTGAATCGGGAAGGGCAAATGCTGTTGGCGGTAAATGCCCTGCGCCAGGTGGGAGAGGTGGAAGCGACGATCGCCCACAAAACGATGCAACTCCGCAAAACTGAAGCCGAACGCTTGATTTGGAATTTCGCCCGCTACAAAGCATTGGCCATTGCCCTAAACCCGATCGCATTTCTGGATGTTTTGGGGGGCACGATCGCTGACTTGGCAATGATTCGTTCTCTGGCGCGGCTCCACAGCCTGCCCATGACCCGCTACGAAGCGGGCAAACTGTGGCGTAAAATTCTTTTGAGTTCGGGCAGTTTGCTGGTGGGCGAACTGGGCAGCAGCTTATTTTTGGGGTTAGGGAAAAGCGCGGCGGCTGTGGCTGGGGCGATCGATGGCTCCGCGATCACCACCTACATTGGGGTGGCAACGACCCAAGCAGCCTTGGCGGGATACGGCACCTATGCTGTCGGTCGCGCCACCCAAGCCTATCTGGAGCAGGGCTGTACTTGGGGCCCCCAAGGCGCAGACACGATCGTCCAAGACATTCTCAGCCAGGTTGAACCACACACGATTCTCTATCGCCTCAAGCAAGAGCTACAAACCCGATCGCCAGATGGTTGATGGCTATTGAAATAGCACGCATTATGTGAGTTGTTTAGGTAGTAGTCGTCGCGCAGGCTTCCAGCCTGCATCCAGATTTAGTCGGCAAGCGAGACGCTTGCGCGACGGTGGTTTTAGATCCCAACTCACATAAGCCGTATAGCATTATTTAGAATTTAGAAATTTAGAACTGTAGTTTGATGTGAGTATCCCAAATCGTTTTGACCATTTGGGCATCAGTTTCAGTAATTCTGCCA
>JARCMD010000436.1 GCA_030248885.1 Leptolyngbyaceae cyanobacterium MP9P1.79
AACCGATGCCCTAGCCGGCATGGTCGTCAGTGCTGCTGAAATGCTCCTGCTGACTAGCACCAACCGATCGACCCGCTTGCCAATTGATATCTCCATTCCCTCCAAGGACAGATTACTTCCCTTGGAACCCCAGGAGAAAGTGACCCTCGTAAGTGCGATCGTGCCTCCCTCAGATTCCATGAGCTAAGGGGCTTGCAGTTAAATGACATGCCGATCATCGTCAATCGTAGATGCGTTACGCTACCGTATCCACGATTGACTTTGACTTTATGAGTGCGATCGGACGCAGGGGGACAACCTGGTACCGTAACCCAATCAAACAGAGAGTCATTGAATTCGTGATTTTGATTCATAGAAAAGAATATTCAATCGAACAACAGCTAGGGTTATTCCGTTAGCCAAAAATTTTCAGCGCCGAAAACTATCTCTAAGAGGTAAATTTTCTCTTTAGCGATCTTAGATTGCAGATAAGGTGCAATAAAGCAAGTACCTAAAAGTAGATACTCTTTACTTAAGAACTATGTTACTTTCTGTAACAGAGTACACAAAACATTAGGTGAACTACATGGCTGATATTGTTGATACCGCTGTTAGTGCTGGCTCTTTCAGCACCCTAGTTGCAGCCGTCAAAGCTGCTGGTTTAGTAGACACCTTGAAAGGCGCAGGCCCTTTTACCGTTTTCGCCCCCACTGATGAAGCGTTTGCCAAGCTTCCTGCTGGAACCGTGGATGCATTGCTGAAGGACATCCCTAAGCTTAAGAAAATCTTAACCTACCACGTTGTCTCCGGCAAGGTGATGGCGGCCGATGTGGTGAAGCTGAAGTCAGCTAAGACTGTTGAAGGTTCAGACGTGAAAATTGATGCGTCCAATGGAGTCAAGATTAACGAGTCCACAGTTACCACACCTGATGTGGCGGCTGATAATGGAGTCATCCATATCATTGATACCGTGTTGATGCCCGCTTAGGCGATCGTTGCTGCTAAGTTAGGACAATAGAATGATATGGGGCAGTAACTATCTAGGTTGCTGTCCCATTTTTGGTTTAAAGGTGTGATTTGGAACCCTGCTTTTTCGAGGATAGGGTATGGCTCAACCCAGCATTCACTGTCCATAGCCAGTACAATGACAAAAAGAATCCTATGCCAGTGATAGGGGCGGCGATCGAAGCCATTGCAAAGCAATACTCAAATGTGGGATATAACAAAGCAGTCTTGGTGTTTATCGAGGCGGAGGGCAACAACACAGAAAAGCCCCGTTGTAAAGCAGTTGATGCCGCCCTTGCCACCTCCCTGGACAATCGCCTCTTGCTCCCCTATTATCACTTTGCCCAGACTGGTATGCCGATCGAGGGTTACTTGTGTGACCTGTACCGTAAGTCCAAGATTGTGGAGGACGATCGTCAATCCTAGGGCAAGTTCTCGGTCTGTAAAGGCTGCACAGTCTGGTGTTACCTGATTCCCAGCTTCTTCAAAGGTTTCGATAAATATTGGTGGTTGAATCAAGTAATCTATGCCAGAGAATTTTTCGTCGGAAAGCGATTTCTATAACGAGCCTGATACCTACATGGGGGAATTCAGCGAACTCGACCCCATTAGCTCTGTGTTGTCAGACTGCCGGGATGTGGCGCTCCATGTTTCAACCGAGGGCGCACCCAACGACATTTATCGAGGCTTGGAGGGGCGGCGGCGGAAGGCGGCTGTTACCCTGACTCTCATTTGGAGCGGGACAATCGTCCTCCATCTCTTCTCTTGGGGGTACTGGCTGGTGCTGTTCCTCACAAGCATTCTTTGCCTCCACGCTCTGCGGTTGGTGCTGGCACGCCCTGCCCTAGCTCCCCATCCCCGCCGCAGTCACGCTCTGGGTGAGCTACAGCCAGACTTGGAATCGCTAGAGGCGGGTGGTGAATTACCCCATATCTCCCTGCTAGTTGCCGCTAAAAACGAAGAGGCGGTGGTGGGCAATTTGGTGCGAATGCTGTGTAACTTGGACTATCCCGTTGGGCGGTATGACCTCTGGGTGATTGATGACAACAGCACCGATCGCACTCCGGGGTTACTAGATCAGCTAGCCAAGGACTATGACCAGTTGCGGGTGATTCATCGTTCAGATGGAGCGGGGGGCGGCAAGTCTGGGGCGTTGAACCAAGTGTTGCCGTTGACCAAAGGGGATATTGTGGCAGTGTTCGATGCTGATGCAGTGGTGTCTCCCGATTTGTTGCGCCGTGTTCTGCCCTTGTTCGATCGCGCCCAAGTGGGAGCGGTGCAGGTGCGAAAGGCAATTCTCAATGCAGACACTAATTTCTGGACGCGTGGCCAGATGGCAGAGATGGCACTTGATACATTTCTGCAACAACAACGGATTGCGATCGGAGGCATTGGTGAACTGCGAGGCAATGGTCAGTTTGTGCGGCGAACTGCGTTGCAAAGTTGTGGTGGTTGGAATGAAGAAACCATTACCGATGACCTGGATTTGACGCTACGCCTGCATTTGGAACATTGGGATATTGATTTTCTTGCTTTTCCCGCAGTTGGTGAAGAAGGGGTGACGACAGCCCTCTCGCTCTGGCACCAGCGGAACCGTTGGGGCGAGGGTGGCTATCAGCGCTACTTGGACTATTGGCGGCTGATTGTCCGAAATCGCATGGGCATAGCTAAAACCCTAGATATGCTGATTTTTTGGATCATTCAATATTTGATGCCTACGGCGGCGTTGCCTGATTTCGTGATGTCGGTGGCGCTCGATCGCCTCCCCCTCTTCAGCCCCATCACCGGCTTGGGGATCGCATTATCCTTGATCGGTATGCTCACCGGACTCCGCCGCATTCAAGCACAACGGGCGGGCGATCGGGAAGCCCAGCCTACAAAATCTGCACCATCTTTGCCGGTTACACTGCTGCAAACTCTGCGCGGTACCCTCTACATGCTGCATTGGTTAGTTGTCATTGCCAGCACCACTGCCCGGATCTCGGTGCGACCCAAGCGGCTCAAGTGGGTCAAAACCGTTCACCAAGGCACAGATGAGAATCTGGTAGTAGGGAATTAGAGATCGCACGTCACACAACGTACAAGTGCTTCAACGTCAATACTTCGGACAGTTTTTGTGGAGGTGCTGGTAACCCTTTTTCACAGCCAGTATAGACCCTCACCCTAAATCCCTCTCCCAAGAGGGGAGAGGGACTTCAATCCGGCTCCCCTTCTCCCGTTCTGGGAGAAGGGGTTGGGGG
>JARCMD010000437.1 GCA_030248885.1 Leptolyngbyaceae cyanobacterium MP9P1.79
CCCCCTTTTCATGTATGCCTGAAAGGCTTTAAGGCCCCAATTCTGGGGGACTTTGAACCAGAATGGCTCGAAAGCCCCCCAGAATTGGGGGGTTGGGGGCGAGTGCAAAACTACACGCTAGTGGAGAGTCAACGCTTAATTTTGGGGTTGACGCATCTGAAAAGAACTGTGTGGTTTAAGGCTTCCAGAAATTGCCAACCCTAATTCTCAGTTGTGACGCTGCACTAGTTTACAAACACTTTCTAAGTACTCAGTTATTTCCGCTAGCCTCCACTAGTCACAAGTTTCTACGTGAGAATCGCGCCCCCCATGAGACGCTGATAGCGGTAATCCAGTTCAGCTTGCATCAGCGACCAACGGCTGAGGGTTTCATCTTTTTCGATCACCTTTTCAGCCGCTTCCCGTGCGAGTTGCAGCACATCCTGGTCTTCCACCAGACTCGCTAGGGCAAAATCTGGTAATCCCGACTGGCGAGTCCCCAGAACTTCCCCCGGCCCGCGAAACCGCATGTCCATTTCTGAGATTACAAAGCCGTCTTGAGATTGTTCCAGGACTTTGAGGCGTTGTCGAGCGGTTTCAGTTTTGGAACTGCTCATTAGTAGGCAGAACGATTGCTCAGTGCCGCGTCCGACGCGCCCCCGGAGTTGGTGGAGTTGGGAGAGTCCAAACCGTTCCGCGTGTTCAATCATCATTACCGTAGCGTTGGGCACATCTACGCCCACTTCCACCACGGTTGTTGAGACAAGAATCTGAATCTGGTTAGTGCGAAAGTGGGTGATAGCTACATCTTTTTCCCCAGAGGTCATGCGACCGTGGAGCAAGCCGACCTGAAATTCAGGAAAGATGGTGTCTTGCAAGCGCTGGTGTTCGTCGATCGCCGATCGCAAGTCCAGCTTCTCCGACTCCTCCACCAGCGGCAATACCACATAGCACTGCTGACCTTGGGCAACTTGACGGCGCATCAGATCATAGGCGTGGTTTCGATCGCTCCCCGTCAGCACTGTAGTTTGAATCGCCTGCCGACCCGGTGGCAACTCATCAATTTGGCTCACATCCAAATCGCCATGTAAGGTCAGCGCCAGGGTGCGAGGGATCGGCGTTGCTGTCATCGTCAACACATGGGGATGCTCACCTTTTTGTTGCAATCGTGCCCGTTGCTGCACCCCAAACCGATGCTGCTCGTCAATCACCACCAATCCCAACCGCTGAAAGACTACGGAATCTTCAATCAGGGCATGGGTGCCCACCAGCAACGGCAACTCCCCAGTTTGCAATTGGGCATGAATTTGGCGACGCTTCACCACCTTCGTGGAACCCGTCAGCAACTCCACGGGCAGGTGCAACAGGTTGAACCAACTGACTAACTTGCGGTAGTGCTGCTCTGCCAACACCTCTGTGGGAGCCATGAGCGCCGCTTGGTAGCCCGACTGGATCGCTGCCAAAATTGCCACGACTGCGACAACGGTTTTCCCTGAACCCACATCGCCTTGAATCAAGCGATTCATGGGAGCCGATTGTTGGATGTCGTTAAGAACGTCGTTAATCACGCGCTCTTGGGCCCCCGTGAGTTGAAAGGGCAGAACCTCGTAGAAGCGATCGATCAACTGGCCACTAGGAGCCAAGGTCGCGGCAATCTGAGCCTGGCGCTGGGTTTGGCGACGCTTGAGTAAGCCCAATTGCAGATAGAAAAATTCGTCAAACACCAGTCGATGACGCGCCGATGCTAGGGCAGCCGCATCGGGGGGAAAGTGGATGTGACCGATCGCCTCTGCCAATCCCACCAACCCGTACTGGTCGCGCAGAGCTTGGGGCAGGGCATCTTGGAGGTGCTGGGCAGCGGGTAAGGCAGCTACGATCGCCCGTCTCACCAACTCTGCCCCAACACCTTCAGTTAAGGGATAAATCGGCACAATTCGCCCCACTGTGAGGGAGTCGATCGCCTCTCCTGGATGGCTCAACACTTCAATATCTGGGTCTTCCAGGGTCATGCCATACTTGGTTTGCTTAACCAAACCTGATGCCGCGATCGTCGCTCCAGTGGGATACAACCGCTTTTGCTGCTCCTGCCAACCGCGATTGCTGTAGCGAGTCCCCGCGTAAAAACGACTCAATTTCATCTGCCCGCTGCGGTCTCTAACCACCAGTTCCAGGATCGTCAGCTTCTTATTCCGGGGGCTGCTGAAACAGGTGCAGCGTTTGACCGTCGCCACCAGCGTCACCGTTTCCCCCGCTTCCAAGTCTTGGATGTTGACCTGATGGGCGTAGTCGATGTGATCGCGGGGATAGTAGTAGAGCAAATCCCGCACGGTGTAAAGTCCCAGTTTCGCCAGACGTTCAGCACTTTTAGCACCGATGCCACCCAAGCTGGCTAAATCCTGGTCGAGGGTGAGATCCTTTGGGGGCTTGGCGTGTAGAGTTTGAGTTCCGGGCCGTTCCTCAGTGGCAGGGGCTTCAGTTTTCTCGCACGCTTGCTTCATTTGATAGAGAAATCGGCGCGACTCAGCCACCAAGTGCTGGCGCTGGGAAACGCTCATGACCGGATAACTCGCAAACTGAGTCGCAATGTTGGACCAACGGGAGCGATCGTCCAGCGACACGGTTTCTGGTGGCAGCTTCAGGCTTAGTTCCAGAAACTCACTAAAGCGATACTGCTTCCCCACCAAATCGCTGAACCCGCCCTCGGCTTCGATCGTCAATGCTTTTTGTAGGCGTACCCAATCCATAGTTAATAGTTACCGATCGTCCCTAGCAATCTGTCTTAGCCTAACAATTAACCTAAAGTACGATGCTTCCAAACCAGTTGTATGGTCAGTTTAGGAGATTTCCGAGAAAGATGTTACTCCTGTAGGGGCGTTCGTGTAGCGTGTGCTTTGCACTTAGCATCCGGCAAACAGAGCTTTGAATCGACCAGAAGGTCATAGCCCGGATGTTTCGCCCTTCCGGTGCCTGGTATAAACTTTTCTGGGAACTCGCCTTACGTTCTCTTAAATGCCGAACTTACTACCTTAGGGTCGGATTGCCGCACTCAGCGATCGGCAGCGAACCCACTACAATAGCACTCAAAGGATATTAGTGAACTCAAAATATCCTGAACAAAGCAATCTGGGTATTTGATGCAGTCCGATTCCCCAAAAGACAATTATCTAAAGGACAACTGTCCAATGGGCAGGGACTAACTAGCCATTTGATATCATTCACCTAATATATAAAAAGTATCAGGCAATGGGATTTTTTGACTCTGAAATTGTGCAACACGAAGCCAAGCAGCTATTCGAGGATTACCAATCTCTCGTACAACTTGGCGGCAGCTATGGCAAGTTTGATTTAGAAGGTAAGAAGCTGTTCATTGAACAGATGGAAACCTTGATGGAGCGGTATAAGATTTTCATGAAGCGCTTTGAATTGTCAGAAGACTTTATGGCGCAGATGACGGTGCAGCAACTGAAAACACAATTGGATCAGTTTGGCATTACGCCGCAACAAATGTTTGACCAAATGAACTTCACCCTGACTCGGATGCGATCGGAGTTGGAAAAGCAGGCGTAAGGGAAGTTTCCCTACAATCGTTCCTCTAACCAATCAACTCACTCCTTGAGTTGCAACTCCTCAATATTCCATAGCCCCCAACTGGGAAGACCGGAGTATTTTAAGCCTTGTACCCGATCGCGCACCGCAACCAAGGCAACCTCATTTATAAGATGGATCACAGGTAATTGTTCCTGAACAATTTTTTGGAACTCACCATAGATCAATTTACGTTTCGCTTCATCTTGCTCTCGCGCTCCAGCAACGAAGAGGCGATCGATTTCCCGCTCCCAATCTAGAGGTTTCCAGCCCACGATCGGGGGTTGTCCTGGCTGCGGGGACAGGTTGAAGCTATGGGAACCCCCCTGACTCACCCAAAGATTAGCGCTACTATTTGGTTCCACGCCTCCTGTGAAACCAATCATGTGGGCATCCCAATCACGGGAGCCATTGATCTTATTGACCAGCGTATTGAAATTGATGGCGTTGAAGTCCACTTGCATCCCGATTTGGGCCAAGTCCTGCTTGATCTGAGCGCCCATCGCCTCTCGGTTTTTGTTCCCCGCATTAGTAAGCAAAGTGAAGCGCACTCGGTTGCCGTAGCTGTCGAGCAGTTGCTCTTGGGCATTGTAGGTGAAGCCTGCCTTCAGCAGCAATGTCTTGGCTTGGGCTGGATTGTAGGTGTAGGTTTTGAGTCCATTCTGGGGAGTCAGGTAGAACGGGCTTTGCACCGAGATGGGGGAATCTTGTAGGGTGCCAATGCCTCGCAGGACGTTGTTGTTCATGCGGGGCCGATCGATCGCATAGGCCACCGCTTGACGAAACTCCAGAGTATTGAACCAACGCGACTTCATTGGCTCAACTAAAGGCTTTCCCTTCTGATTTCTGGCTCGATTTAAATTGAACGTCAGATAGGTCGTACCTGACCAAGCTCCCCCGTTCTCAATTCTGAACTTGCCCCTGCGCTCCTCTCGTTTCAGTAAAGAAAAATACTCTGGCCGTAGTGGGCGCACATCTCCAATCACATCCAGGTCACCAGAGCGAAACTTCAGCAGTTGGGTATCGGTGGATTCCACCAGCTTCCAGAAGATGCGATCGATGTAGGGCAAGGGTTGACCTTGGGCATCCCGCCGCCAGTAATAGGGATTGCGCCGAAACAAAATGCGCTCCCCATTCACATATTGCTCAATTTGGTAGGGGCCATTCACCACTAGATCTTCTGGTGCAGTGCCTGTTCCCCACAGAGAAATAAACTGGAGGTTGCCATCATTTCCTTTTGTGTGAATTGATTTTTCCAAGGCGTGCTTGGGCAAAATGGTGACACCATCGGGGCCAGCGGTGGCGCGAAGAAATGGGGCAAATGGCTCTGGTAAAGAGAATTCCACGCGGCGCAGGTCTAGCTGCTTCACGATCGGGAAGACTCCCTTCGCTCCAATGCGTAAGCTGTCCTTCAAATCCGTGGGAATGGCGGGGTTGAAAATGACATCTCGATAGGTAAACACAACATCCGCTGCCGTCAAAGGCTGTCCGTCTGACCACTCCAGCCCCTCGCGTAGGGTAAACCTGATGTTGAGTTTATCCTCCGAAAGCTCCCAGGACTCTGCTAGCGCCGGTTCCACGGCACCTGTCACCCCATTTTCACTGGTCAAGCCTTGAGCCGTAAACAGAAAAACATTAGGAAATTCTTGGTTCAAAGCGGGGTTGAAGGTCTTCGGGTCTTGCAGAGTACTCAGCACCAGTTGGGAGCCTTGGGCAGCTTGCGTTTTCAGCGTAGCCGGGTGGCAACTCGTGAGGGTTAGGAGGAAAAGGCCGATCGCCATCCAGCGGCATAGAGCAAGAACCATAGGTTGAAAAACAGAGGATTCACGAGGGATAGGGTAGAAGAGAATTTAGTCCGAGGAGTCAGATTCCTTTCTCACGCCTCTCTGAGTCGCGTTGGCATCCCTGACCTGCGGAGCCTCTTCCAGCACCACAATGATGCCAGTGCGCCCCGTTTCCAAGGTTGCGTCACTGAGCAAATCAACCACGGAACCATCTAAAATCTCCTCAATGAGAGCCTTAAGCTGCCGTCGGATCACCTCATCTAAATCAGACCGAACCTGTTTTGCCAAGTCTGCCTTGCCATTTTCAGCGAGCAACTGCTCAGCAGCAGTCAGAGAGTTCTCCAGGATGATCATCACCTTTTGATCAAAAATTTGGCAACTCACTTGGCTAGGACGCTGACCTAACTGCTCTCGATAAAGCGCTTGAATCCGTTGAGATAAAGTTCTTTCTAACTGACCACGGGTAGGATTTAATGTCATAACAATAAGGGTAATCGCTGTAAGAATAAGCAAATAGATGTTCCAATTGAAAAATACTCCCTTTTGGAGATGTGAAACAGTTTTGAGTTGCGTCACTGGCTCCAGTAATTCAAGTTAGGATGCCCAAATTATAGGGAAGTAGTTTGTCTTCTTAAATTCTTCTGGAATATCTAAATAGGGTGAGCAGTTGAATGGTCTAATTGAGCTACTTAACTTAAGTAGGCGATGTGCAACTTTCCTGAACTACCCTCACCGTTCGGCTGAGCGCTCACGTCGAAGCCCCAACCCCTCTCCCAGAAGGGGAGAGGGGCTAAAACTGGGTCGGCTCCCCTTTTCCCCATTGGGAGAAGGGGCTGAGGGATGAGGGCAGACTCTAAGTTGCACATCGCCTTTAAGTCTAAATTATCAAATTCCATTTTCATACCTATACAAAGATAGGGAATTGCAGGGGAAGCTAGCTAAATTTCTCCCCCGATCGCAAACCAAATCGTTCCCTGAGTCCCCACCTCCCCAAATCGATGAATCACCCCGCTGAGACTGAGCTAATTATTGAAGCAGGCCGTGCTGAAAAGCAATATTGGAGAGATTTGTGGCGCTATCGAGAGCTATTTTACTTCCTAGCATGGCGAGATATTCTGGTGCGCTATAAGCAAACGGCGATCGGGCTAGCTTGGGCGTTAATTCGGCCGCTTTTAACCACGCTCGTGTTTACCTTTGTCTTTAGTAAGGTGGCGAAACTGCCGTCAGGAGGCGTACCCTATGCCATTTTGGTCTTCGCGGCCATGCTGCCCTGGCAGTTCTTCTCCAATGCCCTTTCTGAGTGCAGTAACAGCTTAATTGGCAACGCCAACCTCATTTCCAAGGTTTACTTCCCGCGCCTGATTGTGCCGGCCAGTGCCGTTATTGTGAGCTTTGTGGATTTTTTAATCTCAGGGATGATTCTGCTGGGGATGATGATCTGGTACAACTATGTCCCAGATTGGCACCTGCTCAGCCTCCCGATCTTTATCGTCATTGCGTTTGCTGCGGCCATGGGAGCCGGGCTGTGGTTGGCGGCCCTCAACGTCAAGTACCGGGATTTTCGCTACATTGTGCCGTTCATTGTGCAATTTGGGTTGTATGTTTCCCCCGTCGGATTCAGTAGCAGTGTAGTCCCCGATCGCTGGCGACTTCTCTACTCCCTCAATCCGATGGTGGGAGTTATTGATGGCTTCCGCTGGGCCATCCTCCGAGGCAATGTTCAAATTGACTGGACAGGCTTTTCTATTTCGATGGCACTGGTATTTTTGCTGTTTGTCAGCGGTATTTGGTACTTTCGGAAGACCGAGCGTACCTTTGCTGACGTGATTTAGCGTCGGTTGCTCAAGCTAGCTTCCACTCTAGTAAAATATCCTGCGTTGGGTTGTTCAACCTCACTGTTACAGTATCTAAGGCAGGCTAAATTAAACTCAAATAGACCTAGGAACCACGCTAATTCGGCCCACCTGAGAGATAGGGCTATCAATGGGATTACGGCAAGAACATTAAGGCAAGAACGTTAAATCATGTCTGAGATTGCAATTCGCGCTGAGAACTTAAGTAAGCAGTATATCCTCGGTCAACAGCAAAAGACTTATAAAACCCTGCGAGAGTCGATCGCCCAGACTGCAAGTGCTGTGGGTCAGGGTCTCATGCAATCCCTTGGCAAAAAGCCTCCTCATGC
>JARCMD010000438.1 GCA_030248885.1 Leptolyngbyaceae cyanobacterium MP9P1.79
GGAGAAGGGAGCCGGAATTCAAAGTCCCTCTCCCTAGGGAGAGGGATTTAGGCTTCGACGTGAGCGCTCAGCCGAACGGTGAGGGTGGATCGGGCGGTTGCAAAACTGGGATGCACCCGGAGCGATCGTCCCCAATCTACGTATCCGTCGCCATCGCCGTCAAAATTGCTTGCTGACTAACTTCTCGGTAAAGATTAGACAGTGCTTCCATAAATAGGGTTGCAGCGTTGGCGGCTGTCGTTGGGCTTGCCTCTGGCTTCAGAGGAATGGGCCCGAGTACATCCAGAACCGTCTCGCTGCTGGGGGGCGGTGCAATCACGACGAGCGATGATTCCAGTTGATCGGTGTATTGCCAAAATTGCTCTAGTTTCGGCGGGGCAAGGCTGGGAGATGGAGATGGGGCAACGATCGCCTCAGTGTCACCCCCCGCTTGTCCCTGAGCGGTCACATCCTGACCCGCTCCTCCCCGCAATTGCCGCAGGGTTGTAATAATTTGCTCCTTGGTGCGTCCCCGCAGTTGAAACAGCACAAACGGATCTTCGCTAAACCGATCGCCCAGCACGTAGTAAACTGCGCCGATGTGTTTGCAAGGATTGGCGGGATCGGGGCAAGAGCATTTGCTGTGAATATCAAACTTAGTGAAGGGAAATAAGCTCAATCCGTTAGCCGTGAACACTTCCTCGATCGTTTGGGGCATTTCGCCTGCTAGCAATTTGGCAGAGAAAATAGCCCGCTCCGCCAGGGTCTCAATCACATAGCCCCATTGCTCATCACTGAAGGGGTCGATCGACAGCGACACATTGTAGGGATCAGGAGCCGTCCCCTGAACCTTAGCCACCACCTTTGAGCCTTTAAAGTCCAGGTTGAGGACATTCCCGTCGCGGGCATAAATACGGGCCCGTTCCAGCCGCCTGCGCCAGCCAAAGGACTCCAGCACATCCACCCATCGCTGGGCCCACCACTCGCGGCTAGAGGCTTTGTCGTCTGCGTTGCCTGGGTTCACGGTTGATAAATTCACAGAGGTTTTCATGCTAGGGATACATTGCTTTGGTTTTTGGGACGAAGCATTGGGGCGATCGGCCCTGCACCTGCCAGCACATTTGATGGCTCGAAGGCTTCGGACCTACAACAGGTAGATTTTTCTCGTGGCAGCTATTCATCGTCAATCACGGTGGTGCGATCGAGGAGCAACAGATTACGGAGTTGATTCGTATCCAGTTCCGTCAGCCAGTTTTCTCCGGCTCCCACAACTTGCTCGGCGAGGGCTTTTTTGCTCTCAATCAGGTCATGAATTTTTTCTTCTAAGGTGCCTGTGCAAACGAATTTATGCACTTGCACATTTCGCGTTTGCCCAATGCGAAAGACCCGATCGGTTGCCTGGTTTTCCACCGCCGGATTCCACCAGCGATCGAAGTGAAAGACATGATTGGCTCTGGTCAGGTTTAATCCCACACCACCCGCTTTGAGGGAAAGAATAAATAGGCGCGGGGCTTGGGGATCATACTGGAAGCGATCGACCATTGCTTCCCGTTGCTTTTGAGAGGTGCTTCCATAGAGAAACAATACTTCCTTGCCAAATTGCCGCTCCAGATGCGCTTTCAATAGCTTGCCCCACTCGGCAAACTGAGTGAACAACAGGGCCCGATCGCCCTCTGCCAACGCTTCGTCCAGCATTTCCTCCAATCGCTGCAACTTGCCTGATTGATTGCGAAACGCGAGGTCAGAGTCTGATTTTTTCTTGGCTGATTCAGACTTAAGCAACGCAGGATGGTTGCAAATTTGCTTCAGCTTCACCAACAGCGCCAAAATCATCCCGTGGCGCTGCAATCCTTCCGCCGACTCGATTTCCACCAGCGACTGATCGACTGTCTTTTGATACAACGCCGCTTGCTCTGGGGAAAGCCCGCAAAACACTGTCATTTCTTGCTTTTCTGGCAAGTCCTGAATAATCGTGCGATCTGTTTTCAGGCGGCGCAAAATAAACGGTTGCACCAGCGATCGGAGGGTTTGCAGGGAGGCCGTGTCCCCATAGCGCTCGATCGGCACCGCGAACCGTCGATGGAAGAAATTGCGCGGGCCCAAATAGCCCGGATTCAGGAAATCCAAAATCGACCACAGTTCCGACAAACGATTCTCCACTGGCGTTCCGGTCAACGCAATGCGGAACTGGGCTTGGAGTTGGCGCACCATCTGCGATTGCTTGGCTTCAGGATTCTTAATATTTTGGGCTTCATCCAGCACCACGCCCTGCCAAGCGATTCCTTGAAGTTCCTCGCTGTCTCGATACACCAAGGCATAGCTAGTAATCACCAAATCCTTGTCCTTGACTGCCTTGGCAAACGCCTTCCCCTTGGCGCGCTTATCTCCGTGGTGCAACATCACCCTCAGCGTCGGGCCAAACTTTTTCACTTCCCGTTCCCAGTTGCCCAAAACGGACGTGGGACACACCAGAAGCGTCGGGTGTTCCAACGCATTTTGCTCCTGCAAATGCAGCAGAAACGCAATGAACTGAATCGTCTTACCCAGCCCCATGTCATCTGCCAGGCAAGCTCCCAAGCCCCAGCGCTCCAAAAATGCTAGCCAGCCCACGCCCCGCCCTTGGTAAGGACGGAGTTCGCCCCGGAAGCTAGCGGGGGCGGTGACTGCCTCAATATTTTGATTCCCCGTAGTCAAGGATGAAATTAATTCCTCCAGTGCCCCAGAAGCCTCAAAGCTCACTACAGGCAGCTTTTCGATGAGTTGGGTGTCTCCAGTGCTGATGCGAAGGGCATCTTCCAAGGAAAGGGACATCTGGTCTTTGCGCGCCGTGAAAAATGCCTGGGCAGCGCGAATGTCTTGCGGCCGCAGTTCCACCCACTCGCCATTGATTTCTACTAGAGGGGAATTTAATGCGACGAGGCGATCGAACTCTGCCTTGGAAATATTTTGTCCCCCGATCGACAACTCCCACTTAAAACTCAACAGACTCTGCAAACCCAACCGCTGGCTTTTAGACAAAGTGGGCGTTTCTGCCCGAATTTTGAGTCCCAAGCGACTCGCCCAGCCATCCTGATTGACTAATCCCGCTGGCAACACTACCCCAAAACCGCTGTCCTGCAAGCGCCACGCTGTTGCTTTGATAAACTCGTAAACTTGCAGCGCCGTTAAACGGCAACTTTGCGGGCGTTGTTCCTGCAGACTGGGTTCCAAGAGGGGATAAAGCCTAGACGCTAAGCCTAGCCCGGCCAAGAGGGTTTCTTGGGGATGGTCGATCGTGCGATCGAGGTAGGCGAGGCGGGCCACGGGATTCTGCCACACTGTAGCCGCACCCACCAGCAGATCGGGGTCATCAACTGCTTGGAGAAAATATTCCAAATTCCAGTCCGATCGCCCTTCCATAGGAGGATGAAGATAGAAACAGGTGCGAAATGCGCCGTGTCCCGCTGCATAGTTTTGCAGCGGAGCCGTCCACGTTGTAGCAGCCGCCTCCAGCCGTTCGAGTACCGTTGGCTCTGCCTGCACTACCGCCGACTCTGATCCCAACGCCTCCAGCCAGGTATCGAGGGCGATCGCCTTTTCTCGTCGGAGCGCCTGCACCACAGCTTGGGGATGCTTGCCCATCACTGCCCGCACTTGAGCATCAATCACCCCAGTTAAAAACCCTTGAATCAGCGGGCGAGGAGATACAGAGGGAAGGCGGGGCAAGGACAGGGCATCTGGATTAATGTCTTGCCCCTCATCCTCCACCACGTCCACCGGGTAAGCCCAGCACGCAGAGGGCATTTGTTTGGCGAATCGTTCCAGCCGAGAGTAATCCGTGGCGCTGTCTAGGAGCGGTTGCCAGTGGGCGAGGGTGGAACCATCCTCTCGCCGCTTGATTCCAGGCAAAAACTTAGACCGAGCTAGCAAATCTAGGCTCCAGCGGGCAACATGGGACCAAAACCGTAAGCCGCCCCCCACAAACGTTTCCGGTGTAAATGCCAAGGGGAGCGATCGTAAAAATGTCACCGCCTCCAAGGGAGCTAAACGAAACCCCTCCACCCGCCAGGGATGCAAATAGAGCAGAGCTTGACTCTCCTCTGGTTCTCCAGCTTCTACCTCTGAAGCCGTCGAATACTGGGGAATCGCAGTTGTGTCAGTCACAAAGCTTGGCAGCACAGCCAAGTGGGACTGTTCAGGCAATGTCTCTGGCGCACCCGAAATCGGTAATGTGGTTAGAAATTCCGCCAATTCAACCGGGGACATGGCGAAAGGATGCAGGGACACGATCGGCTCTGAAAATTCCACAACCGGGACTCTGCGCCACGCCTCTCCCCAAATAAACAGATAACCTTCAGGAATCCAACTACCGTGTAAAATTGCCATGGACGGGAAGCTCGTAATTGCTTTAGCAGCTAAAGAAACGGGTTAATTTAAAGGAAAAATAACTGGGGCAACCCTTTGCAGTTGCGAGATCTGGATCAGGGACAACAGAGCAACTATTCTGTTCAAATGGGGGGCAAGTATATCGAGAGGGTGGGAATATTTAAGAACGATTGATTGACCCGCCTCCGTCACCGCCCTTACAACCACAATGTTAAATTCACACGTTTATGGCACAAGATTGCCCCTTCGGAAACAGTTAAAGTCAGGCAGTCTAGTTGAGTTGGATAGGATATATCCCACAGAACAAGCAGCCGTCAGGAACCTTTTTAATACTGTCATTCTTGAAGGTAAAACTTACCCACAATGTCATCCTCTATCTGAAGCAGAATTTGCAGCGTATTGGATGAGTAGTGAAGCATTCGTCGTTCGCGATCCTACTATCTCTCCGATCGAATCCAATACGCCTGGAGAGAGCAGTCCTATCTGGGGAGCATTTTTCCTTAAACCCAACTTTCCCGGCCACTGTAGCCATATCTGCAATGCCGGATTCATCGTGCAACCTGCCATGAGGGGAAAAGGCATCGGGAGGTTTATGGGGGAAGCCATGCTAGATTTGGCGATCGATCGTGGCTATGCAGCCGTCATGTTTAACTTAGTGTTTGCTACCAATACCCCATCGCTCAATCTATGGGAGTCATTAGGGTTTCGGGCGATCGGGCGCATTCCCGAAGCTGCTCAGCTTGATGAGGGACAACAGGCAGACGCTCTCATTCTATACCGTTCTCTTCGCTGAACCGTCACTCACTCTTGTGCAAAGAATCTCGAACAGCCAAAAACTGGACAAAAAAAGGCTCCTGATTTGTCCAGGAGCCTTTTTGAGTTAAATCAGGTCAACCCTAATCTAAGTCAGGCATAGCTAACACTGGCTCAGACTCGCGATCGATCCCCTTCTCAAATCCAGCGGCAGCAGCCCGGGCACGACCTGCGTGCCAGAGGTGACCGATCAGGAAGAAAAAGGCTAGAACAAAGTGAGACGTTGCCAACCAAGCCCGGGGAGACACATAGTTCACCGAGTTGATTTCAGTAGCCACACCACCCACCGAGTTCAAAGAACCCAGCGGAGCATGGGTCATATACTCAGCAGCCCGACGAGCTTGCCAAGGTTGAATGTCATTCTTGATTTTGCTCAAGTCTAGACCGTTTGGACCGCGCAGAGGCTCCAGCCATGGGCCCCGGAAATCCCAGAAGCGCATGGTCTCACCGCCAAAGATGATCTCCCCAGTTGGAGAGCGCATCAGGTACTTACCCAGCCCGGTTGGGCCTTGGGCAGAACCCACGTTGGCTCCCAAGCGTTGGTCACGAATCAAGAAGGTCAAAGCTTGAGCTTGGGACGCTTCAGGGCCCGTAGGACCGTAGAATTCGCTGGGATAGGCGGTGTTGTTGAACCAAACGTAGCAGGCAGCGATAAAGCCCATCAAAGACAGGGCACCCAAGCTGTAGGAAAGGTAAGCTTCTCCAGACCAAACAAAGGCCCGGCGCGCCCAGCCAAAGGGCTTGGTGAGGATGTGCCAGATGCCACCTGCGATGCAGACGATACCGACCCAGATGTGTCCACCCACAATGTCTTCCAGGTTATCAACGCTAATGATCCAACCCTCTCCACCAAAGGGCGAACGTAGGACATAGCCAAAGATGGTCAACGGGTTGAGGGTGGGGTTTGTGACCACTCGAACATCACCGCCGCCGGGTGCCCAAGTGTCATACAAACCGCCAAAGAACATCGCTTTGAGAACCAGCAGCAAGGCACCTCCACCCAGAAGTGTCAAGTGAATGCCGAGGATTGTGGTCATTTTATTCTTATCTTTCCAGTCGTAGCCAAAGAAAGAAGAATATTCTTCCAAGGTCTCAGGGCCACGCACTGCATGATAAATGCCGCCTAAACCCAGCACAGCAGAGGAAATCAAATGCAACACACCTACGACAAAATAGGGGAATGTATCCACGACTTCGCCGCCTGTGCTGACACCCCAGCCCAATGAGGCTAAGTGAGGGAGAAGGATAAACCCTTGTTCGTACATGGGCCTTTCGGGAATGAAGTGAGACACTTCAAACAGGGTCATTGCCCCTGCCCAAAACACGATCAGTCCTGCATGAGCAACGTGAGCGCCCAGCAACTTACCAGAAAGATTAATCAACCGAGCGTTGCCAGACCACCAAGCGAACCCAGTGGAATCTTGGTCACGACCCGCGCCGCCTGTAACGATGGAATTATTAGAGAGCGTTACCACGTGGGAGAACCTCCTCAGGGAATATAAAGTTTTCGTGGGGTTGGTCTTGGGGAGCCATCCAAGCGCGGATGCCCTCATTGAGCAAAATGTTCTTGGTGTAGAACGTTTCAAAC
>JARCMD010000439.1 GCA_030248885.1 Leptolyngbyaceae cyanobacterium MP9P1.79
CAGACAGAGCCTTGAATCGACCAGAAGGTCATTGCCCGGATGCTAAGTGCAAAGCACACGCTACGCGAACGCCCTTCCGGTGCCTGGTATAAACTTTTCCAGAAATCTCCTAAGCTGCACTAGCCCTAACCCAACTTTCCTTTGGCAGATGTAGATTTAGCAGTGGGCTGACCGATCGCGATCGCAGCCGTTAACTGCGCCTTGGCAAAGTCCGTAGCTTTGGTAATCCGAATCCCTTCTGGGGAAACGTAGGCCACTTCTGGATAGTACTGAGCGGGGGGCTTCGCGGGCGATCGGGCAACGTAATCAGCAATGCGAATCTGCGTCGGCTCCATTTGCAACGCCATAATCCGACATTGGGCATTGCCCTTCACCCCAGCATGGGCCACCCCTCGCAACCGTCCCCAAATCAGGATGTCGCCCTCCGCAATCACAGCACTGCCGGGGTTGACATCTCCCACAATCACGACGCTCCCTGCATGACGCACCTCTGCCCCCGATCGCAGAGTGGTTTGCAAATACAGCGGCTCAACCAGCGTCGGTTTTGGCTCTTCGGGCGGTGGAGCCTGGGACAGAGAGGCAACCGTGGAGTGCTGATCTACGGAGTAACCAGCAGTGACGGCCGCAACCGCCGTTTGGCGACGACTGGTGGTCACCTGCTTCAGACGTAGCTGCACCTCTGCCAGGGCATCGGAAATATCTTGTAATTGTCGAGTATCGAGCAGGCGGTCTTTGGCAATTAAATGCACAGCCGTTTCGGGTTGCCAGAACCGTTCGCCTGCGGTCAACCGCTGTTTGAGTTGCTGCCACAGGTTGCCCCACGTTGCCCCAGTTGCGATATCCCCCGCCTCCACCTCTCCTGGCAAAATCAGGAGTAATCGATCGGATTCGCTTTTGAAAATCACCTGTTGGGCCCGATCGCTCTCTGCCTCTAGTTTTTCGGGCACAGCTTGGGCACTATTTTGGGCACTATTGGCGGGTGATGAGAGCGATAAGGGGGAAAAATCAGGAAGCATGGGGCAGCAGCGTGGCTGGTCAGTACCAAATTAAACCATTTTTAGAGAGGTTTAGTGAATTACTGAAGGCGATCGGGGCAATTATGAATTCTTTCGTTACTGATCATGAATTCTTTCGGTTCAATCTGCTCCCTCGATCGCCCTAGACTGGGCTACATCAGAGTTATGATCAGTGACTCAGAGATAAACAATTCCTACACCCAACTCGCCTACATCTCTCGCCCAAATTTACTCGCCTATAGAGGTTAACGCTGTGACTCAGACCAACGACGACTTTTTGACCAAAACTGACCCCGCTGTTGCTGCGATTCTTCAGCGCGAACTCCAGCGGCAACGGGATCACCTGGAATTGATTGCCAGCGAGAACTTCACCTCTCCTGCTGTTCTAGCTGCCCAAGGCTCAGTGCTGACCAATAAGTATGCAGAAGGATTGCCCGGAAAGCGTTACTACGGGGGGTGTGAATTTATTGACCAGGTGGAGCAGTTGGCGATCGATCGCGCCAAGCAACTCTTCGACTGCGCCCATGCCAACGTGCAGCCCCACTCCGGTGCCCAAGCAAACTTAGCCGTCTTCCTCACCCTACTAGAGCCAGGCGACAAAATTATGGGCATGGACTTAGCCCACGGCGGACACCTCACCCATGGCTCCCCCGTCAATATTTCTGGTAAATGGTTTGAAGCCCACCACTACGGCGTAAACCGCGACACCGAGCAACTCGACTACAACGAAGTACGCGACTTAGCCCTCCAGCATCGCCCTAAACTACTGATCTGTGGCTATTCTGCCTATCCCCGCGTGATCCAATTTGACAAATTCCGATCGATCGCCGACGAAATTGGAGCCTTCCTCCTAGCAGACATTGCTCACATCGCCGGACTCGTTGCCACAGGACACCATCCCAGCCCCCTCCCCTACTGCGATGTCGTCACCACCACAACCCACAAAACCCTGCGTGGCCCCAGAGGCGGCTTGATTCTCACCCGTGATCCTGAGTTGGGTAAGAGGTTAGACAAAGCCGTGTTCCCAGGCACCCAAGGCGGCCCGCTGGAGCATGTGATCGCTGGCAAAGCAGTTGCCTTTGGCGAGGCGCTAAAGCCAGAGTTCAAGACCTACTCTGGACAAGTGATCGCCAACGCCAGAAGCTTAGCCTCCCACCTCCAGCAACGCGGCTTAAACGTGGTCTCTAATGGCACCGATAATCATCTGTTGCTGATTGATCTGCGCTCCATCAACCTCACAGGCAAGCAAGCTGACCAGTTGGTGAGTGGCGTTAATATTACAGCTAACAAAAATACGGTACCCTTTGATCCCGCCTCTCCCTTTGTCACTAGCGGACTGCGCCTGGGTACTCCTGCCATGACAACCCGTGGCATGGGCACCGATGAATTCACAGAGATTGCTGACATTATTGCGGATCGACTGCTCAACCCAGAGGATGAAGCAGTAGCCCAACGGTGTCGTCAACGAGTCGATCGCCTGTGCAGCCGCTTCCCTCTCTATCCCCATCTTGTAGAACAGGTACCAGCCTTGGTTTAATCGAGACGCTGCAATTAGGAATTCAAATGCACTAATCACAGCCTCGAACCTGCTCAATTACTAGATTTAGTTGGCAGGAATCGATTGATCTGTAGTAGACTCTGCCTGACACGCATTAATGCCCTGGTTAAGGCATGAGTGGGCGATCGTTCAGCATGTGCAACCGACAGGTTCATCTTCCCGTCAACCTCACCCTGCTAATGAATCGCGTTATCGGCTTGTGCTACTAGCTCCTGCACCCTACTTTCTTTCCAATGCAAAACCAGATCTATCTCCTGGGTGCATTTCTCATTTCTGCACTCATTGTTCTGCTAAGTACCCCCTTCATTGAAAAACTTGGTCACAGGATTGGCTGTGTGGATCTGCCGGGGGAACGTAAAGTCCACCAGCGTCCGATGGTTCGCATGGGCGGTGTGGCTATTTTTGTCGGCACCTTGACGGCATTGCTGATCGTGTGGGCAACGGGGGGCTTCGGGACGCTGACGGCTGACAAATCCAATGAAGTCTGGGGCGTGACAGTGTGTGGTCTCGCTTTTTTCTTAATTGGCTTGGCAGATGATATGTACAGTCTCTCCGCCTCATTTCGGTTGCTGATGCACATTGCCATCGCTAGCGTCGCCTGGCAAATGGGAGTGCGGATCGACTTTCTGACGATCCCGTCCCTGGGTTTAGTCACGTTCCCTCCCCTATTGAGCTTGCCCATCACAGTGGTTTGGCTGGTGGGAATGGCCAACGCCATCAATATGATCGATGGGCTAGATGGCTTGGCCGCAGGCGTATCAGGCATTGCTGCTGTAGTTATGATGATTGTGAGCATCTTCATGAATCAGCCCGCTGCGGCCATCATTGCGGCAGCCTTGGCAGGAGCGGCGATCGGCTTTCTGCGTTACAACTTCAACCCCGCCAAAATCTTCATGGGGGATGGCGGTGCGTACTTTATGGGCTTCACCTTGGCAAGTGTGGGGGTGATTGGGCTAGTGAAGGGAGTCACCACTGCGGCTGTGCTGTTGCCCTACCTGATCCTGGCTGTCCCGATTTTAGATATCTCGGCTGTGGTTCTAGACCGCCTGCGCCGGGGCAAATCTCCCTTCAAGGCAGACCGTCGGCACTTGCACCACCGCCTCTTGGATGCGGGCTTGTCCCAACGCTTAATCGTGCTATTTATTTACTCACTGACGATTTGGGTGGGCAGTTTAGCCATTGCCTTTTCTGGGGTGCCCAGTGGAGTCGCTTTCCCGATCGCCGCCACCATTCTCCTCAGTTACACCAGTTGGCAAGTCAGAAAACATGCGAGACCATGAGTTGGGGACTAGTGTTCTGTGAAGGAAATTTTGATAGGTCGAAGATCCGCAAAATTAAACCTCGATCAACCTCTTGGCTTTCAGCTATCCATCCATCAATAATTGACAGATTACTAGGAATTGGGGGTTAGCTAATGGCTGATGACCTGAAGCAGTTTTGGATTGCCCAGAAGATTGGACTGATAAAGCTGGTGAGCCAACTATGATGACCCCTTCAAGCGCTGAAATTATTTGTGTGGGCACAGAATTACTCCTGGGAGACATTCTGAACTCCAACGCCCAATTTTTAGCCCAACAACTCGCCCAATTGGGAATTCCCCACTACTACCAAACCGTAGTCGGCGACAATCCCAGTCGGCTCAAAAAGGTGCTAGCCGTCGCCTGTGAGCGGTCTCGGTTGCTGATTTTTACAGGCGGATTAGGCCCCACTCCCGATGATTTGACGATCGCCACGCTAGCAGATTTCTTCGATGTGCCCCTGGTAGAGCATCCTGCGATCGTGGCAGACATTCAACAAAAATACGCCAGTCGCGGTCGGGAAATGACCCCAAGTAATCGCAAACAAGCCCTCCTCCCCGAAGGCGCAGAGGTGCTACCCAACTCCTCTGGCACTGCCCCTGGAATTATTTGGCAACCGCGCCCCGGCTTGACCCTTCTCACCTTTCCGGGCGTACCTGTCGAAATGCGTCTGATGTGGCAGGAAACCGCTGTGCCCTATCTGCGTAGCCAAGGATGGGGACAAGCAGCTATCCACAGCCGGACGCTGAGATTCTGGGGGATTGCCGAATCTGCCCTAGCCGAACGAGTAGCTCCGTTTCTGGATATGCAAAATCCCACGGTTGCCCCCTACGCCAACCATGGGGAAGTCAAACTGCGAATCTCAGCGCGGGCAGAGTCCGCTGTGGCGGCTCAACAATTGATCGAGCCTGTTGAAGAACAACTGCGCCATATTGGGGGAATCGATTGCTATGGGGCAGATGATGAGAGTCTCGCCTCGGTGGTGGGCGATCGGCTTCAGGGGATGCAAGCGACCTTAGCGATCGCCGAATCCTGCACCGGGGGAGGCTTAGGGCAAATGATCACCAGTATTGCTGGTAGCTCTAGCTACTTTACCGGGGGTATTATTTCCTACGCTAATGAGGTCAAAATGTCCCTACTGGATGTGAGCGCTGAAGCGCTAGCCACCTACGGAGCCGTCAGTTCTCAAGTTGCCCAACAGATGGCGGTGGGAGTTCGATCGCGCCTCAGCACAACCTGGGGACTCAGCATCACAGGCATTGCTGGCCCCGCAGGCGGCAATGAAGCAAAGCCAGTTGGCTTGGTTCACGTTGGACTGGCGGGGCCGAATGGTTTAGTGGAAAGTTTTGAGCATCAATTCGGTGCCCTGCGGGGTCGGGCTTGGATTCAGCGCCTCAGTGCCAGCACAGCCTTGGATCATCTCCGACGGAAGTTGCTTTGAACCTGAGGGATGAAATCTATCTCGATAAATACTTTTAGTTACTCCTGCCTGATCTCCACTTATGTCATCTATCCCCTACTTTTAGACCCAGATGCCTTGATCATTTGCGACCATTAGTTATGATTAGATAAAGGGATTTTTACAAGTCAACTTCTTGGTTTTCCTAAATCTTTAATCGGATAGGTGGGAAAACTAAATGCAGTTTAGGAGATGTCTTTCGAGATGGACTTTATAGATAAGATTCTGGAAAAGTTAAAGGATTGGACTCGTAAGCTCGTGGATGCGCTTCTGGGGCCAGCCGGACAACCTGAGCCTGAGTTAATTCCGATTCCAGTCAACGATCGCCAGCGTCGCCAGTAATCTGGTTACCAGTGATCTGTCTGAATTATTTCCAGCAGTTATTCAGCCATTGCCATTGTTGAGCATTTTAGTGCTGCACGGACCTAACTTGAACCTGTTGGGACAGCGTGAACCAGGCATTTATGGTCCAGTCACTCTGGATGCGATCGATAGCCTGCTTCAGGAGACTGCCACAGAGTTAGGAGTTCAGATGAATTCGCTTCAGTCTAACCACGAAGGGGAATTGGTTGATGCGATTCAACAAGCTCTGCACCAGTACCAAGGCATCTTGATTAATGCTGCTGCCTACACCCACACCAGTGTAGCCATTAGAGATGCAATTTCAGCGGTTAATCTTCCCACGGTGGAAGTTCATTTGAGTAATATTTATCGGCGTGAACCGTTCCGCCATCACTCCTACATTGCACCTGTGGCGATCGGTCAGATTAGCGGCTTCGGGGCAGAAAGTTATCGGCTGGGACTCCAGGCTTTGGTGCGTCATTTGCGGCAAGCGAAACTCTAGAGAGTGAGATTTTGTGCTGGTTTCACCACAGAGTCACAGATGTGGCGTGCTTTACCATGCGTAACCCATCTGTCTAAACTCACTCATCCTAAATTCCCACGGGTATTTCCACTTTCCTAACTCCACTGGTGCGGTTAGAAAAAATGGGCATCCTTGATTTTGCCCATTCTGTGAATAAGCTAAGGAGATCTGCGGGTTAATAGTGTCCCACTCAGACGGGTTTCGACTACTTCGACGGCGCTCAGCACAAGTGCGCTCAACCCTCAACCGTCGAGAGTTGAGCGC
>JARCMD010000440.1 GCA_030248885.1 Leptolyngbyaceae cyanobacterium MP9P1.79
AACCATTGCTTCCTGCTGTTGGGCAAAACTTTGCGTCAGGAGCGCTTGCCCTTCTCTCAAATCTGCCACCATCGCTTGAAGGTTGCCCATTTGGACTCCTACTTGGTCAAGTCGTTCTCCCATTTGGTCAAGTCGCTCTCCCACTTGGTCAAGTCGCTCTCCTAGTTGAGCAATTTGAATGGTGTTAGCTGCGGTAGCTCGGCTCACTTCTGCGAGTTGATGACTATTCTCTATTTGTTGCCGACTATTTTCTGCTACTAAAGTAGCAAGCTGATCCAAACGCTCATCCGTCCAACGCTCTACAGTCATAGTTTCCTCCTTGTGTCCATTATCAGTAGCTTGCAGGCTACCAAGTAGTTTTTTGACGGGAAAGTTATTGTGCTATCCCCGCTCTCACCTCAAATAATCCAGGGTACGATCGATTCTATCGAGGGCCGATCGGGTGCCTTGGCGAAATTCAATCATCGCTTCCTGCTGTTGGACAAACCTCTACATTAAGGATTCCCTAGTGTAGGCTGGTAGAAATAACTGAGCAGCACTCAAAACTCAAAACTCAAAATAATCCCCCTAACTGGTCAGAAACTCCTGCCAAGCTGCACTAGCGCCTCTTCAGGCTGGGAGTTCAGCACAGGAATTTTCCTGAGTGACTGAAACATATTCAAACCAATGGATAGAGTTTTAAGAAATTATGACTGTTCAAAATCTGACTAGCAGCCAACTAGTTTTTATTGGATTTTCGATCGTCACCATGTTGTCCTAAAACATCTGCAACTACGTAGTGTCTTGGAGAAAAGTCATTAGCTCCTCCCACGAAGAATAGCCACCTAACTGGGCTTGTACTTTTAAGAAGGTTCAACCTGCCCAAAAAAAATCGTTGGGTAACCATAACATTTATACTCAGGGTTGAAAGCTTTGTAACGGAGAGTAGAGAATGCGTCGGCGTGACTTCAACTTGCTATCTTTGTTTCTCCTGGGGATAGGACTGGCGAATTGCACCAACACGGCTCAGCCCGATCCGAAGCCTTCTGTTAGCAAAGACAGCCGATTTCGGATCTGGTGGAACGAAGGCTATTTTCCTGAGGAAACAGAAGTCATTCGCCAGTTAGTCGCTGCCTGGGAAAAGCAAAGTGGCATGAAGGCTGAACTCACGATCTACAGTGAGAAGGATTTAGCGCGGGAAACAAATAATGCGATCGATTCAGGCAATCTTCCTGATGTTCTGTATAGTTACAGTGCCGACTTTACTCTATTTCCCCAGCTAGCGTGGAACGGACTGCTTGCTGATGTATCCGACGTGGTTCAACCCATTAAAGACATTTACAGCCCCAGCGCCTTGCAAGCCGTCTCCTACCAAAACAATGTCGCTAAAAAGCGCAGTTACTACGCTGTCCCCATTAGCCAAAGCACCACCCACATCCATTACTGGCAGGATATGCTAGCAAACGCAGGATTGGACAAAAGCGCCATTCCCCAGCAGTGGGACGCTTTCTGGAAATTCTGGCTCCAACCCCAAGAAACACTCCAGCAGAAAGGGCAAAAAGAAGTCTACGGCATTGGTCTACCCATGTCCCCGGCTGCAACGGACACCTTCTTTCAATTCGAGCAATTTCTAGAAGCCTACAACGTCGAACTTCTAACAGAAGAGGGTCAGTTAGCGTTAGATGTCCCCGCTGTTCGCCAAGGTGTGATCGCTGCTTTGAAGCAGTACACTGATCTCTACAAAATCAAAGAAGTCCCTCCCCAAGCCGTGGATTGGGCAGATCCAGATAATAATGTGGCATTCCTCAGCCGCACCTGTGTAATGACTGCCAATCCTTCCCTGTCCATTCCAGCATCCCAGCGCCAAGATACCGAAACCTATACTAAAAAAATGGTGACTATCCCCTGGCCCAGCAAACCAGACGGACAACCTCTCCGGTATCTAGTTGCCGTGAAGCAAGCTGTCATTTTTGAGGGGTCTGCCCACAAGAACACAGCCAAGAGTTTCCTGTCATACATGGTGCAACCCCAAAATCTGGTGGCTTACATCAAAGGCTCGCAGGGGCGCTTTTTCCCAGTGATGCCAAAACTTTTGCAAGACCCCTTTTGGACTGATCCTAAAGATCCGCACATTTCCACTGCGGTGCAGCAATTCAAACAGACGCGCCCCTTCTACTCGGTACTGAATCCTGCTTATACTCAAGTGCAATCTAAAAATGTTTGGGGAAATGTGATCAAAAGTGTGGCTCAGGGCACTCGATCGCCGGAACAGGGAGCAGACGATGCCCTGGCCCAAATCAAGCAAATTTTTGCCGAATGGAAATAACGTGGGTGGGGTAGATGGGAGACAAACAGTTCAATATGGGCGGAGATTGGGAGTATTGAAGATAAGGGGTGACTGAGCTAGAGTGTCCTGAAGTGCTAAGTGTCAGTTGGAAAAAAGATATGTTCTCAGGCGATGTGCAACTTTTCCGAACAGCCCTCACCGTTCGGCTGAGCGCTCACGTCGAAGCCCCAACCCCTCCCCAGCAGGGGAGAGGGGCTAAGACTCAGATCGGCTCCCCTTCTCTCCTAGGGAGAAGGGGCTGGGGGATGAGGGCAAACTTTAAGTTGCACATCGCCCGTTCTCCCAACTCAATTGCTTTGATAAATTTGCTAGCTCAGACAAGCGCTTGACCCTAAATTGCTTCTCTATCTCCGCAAATGCATATTCCATTCTCCGTAAATGCATCGCTCAATGCATGACCCTCGGTGATAGCTCACTGTAACCCCAACGTCAGTCATGAAATTTTTGAGAAAAAGCCTGCTCTCTCAGCTCGTCATCTACTTTTTCTTTCTATCACTATTTACAGTGGGAGTTGTGGCAGGCACAGCCTATCGGCGCTCCAGGGAAGCCCTGACCCAAGCAGTTTACGATCGCCTCAGCGTAGCTGCGTCCCTCAAAGAATATCAAGTCAACGAATGGATTGATAACCAGCGGCGAGATGTCCTCTTGCTAGCTCAATCTCCCGACCTCCAGGCTCAGGCTGTTGATCTGCTCAAGCAAGAGTCACCCACGTCAGAAGACGCTTATAAACGCCTGACCAAATATTTCTCCGACGTGACCCAAGTCAAGCCCAACATGCAGGAGATTTCCATCCTCAACAATGGTGGCATTGTCATCTTCTCCACCAACCCTGCTAATAAGGGTCGCTATCAACCCTTGGGTAATACCACCACTCTTTTTACCCGTGATCAAGCCAATGTCAGCCCCACATTTTACACCTCATCCGTCACAGGTAAGCCAGTCATCACCTTTGCCACCCCCATTGTCGATGCAGAAAACAAGCGCTTAGCCGTCGTTGCAGTCAACCTGAACTTAGATGATGTGGACAAAATCATTCGAGAACGGACTGGCTTGGGGAAAACCGGGGAAACCTACCTCGTCGGCAGTTTGGAAAAAGACGAGACGGCGTTTGTGGCCGGGAATAAGTTTGGACAAAAAGCCTACGCTGAGGGGGTGCGTTCCCAAGGGATTGATGCAGCTACCAATGGCAAAAACGGCGCAGGTCTCTACTTGAACTACGATAAGGAGCCAGTCATCGGCACCTATCGCCCGTTGGGAAATCTGGCACTTTTGGCAGAGATTGGGCAATCCGAAGCATTTCTGCCTGCCAACAACTTGGCTAGAGACATTCTGTTGATTGGATTAAGCACGGCTGGAACGCTGCTCGTCGCAGTTTATTTGTTAGCGCGTAAAATTACCCAACCCATCCTGGCGATCGCTTACACCGCCATGCAAGTTGCCAAGGGTGATCTAACTCTCACTGCCCCCGTCATCACCGATGACGAAATCGGGATTTTGGCCCGAGCTTTCAACCAGATGACCGGACAACTCAAACTCTCCAGTGACCAATTATCGGACTATGCCAGCACCTTGGAGAAGAAGGTAGACCAGCGCACAGGAGAACTTGCCGCCATCATTGATAACATTGCTGATGGACTGCTGGTCACTAATGCCGAGGGCACTATTAGCCGCTGGAACCCGGCATTTTTGACGATGTTTGACCTCGAAGCCTCTGGATTGATGGGCCAAGCCTACGCTGCGAAAGTGGGGCAGGAACTAGCAGACCTCGTGGCACAAACCAGCAGGGAACAGAAGCAAGAGGTGATCACGGCTGAAATTAATTTGCAGGGCGATCGGATTGGGAAAGCAGTTGCCACCGCCATCCTTAAATCTGTGGTCTTAGAAGAATCTGAAAACTTAGAAGATTCTGTCATTGGCGATCGTTACCTCGGTTCTGTGATTCTCATCCGCGATATCACCGCTGAGAAAGAAGTGGATCAAATGAAAACTGACTTCATCTCCACTGTTTCCCATGAACTGAGAACGCCCCTCACCTCAGTGCTGGGCTTTGCCAAACTGATCCAGAAAAAGCTCCAAGAGTCCATCTTCCCAGCCGTGCAGAGTGACGACAAGAAAACCCTGCGGGCAATGCGCCAGGTAGAAGAAAACATTGGCATCATCGTTTCGGAAGGGCAACGCCTGACCACCCTCATTAACGATGTGCTGGATGTGGCCAAGATGGAGGCAGGCAAAATTGACTGGAAAATGCAGCCCCTCAATCTGGCAGAAGTCGTCGATCGCGCCATGGCTGCAACCTCTGCATTGTATGAACAAAAAGGACTAGAGGCGATTCGAGATGTCGAACTCAATTTGCCGGAGATTGTGGGCGATCGCGATCGGCTCATCCAAGTCGTGATCAACATGATCTCCAACGCCATCAAATTCACCGACACCGGCTCCGTCACCTGTCGCGCCCGCTATCTAGATGATGTGATGACGCTGAGCGTGATCGACACCGGCATGGGCATCTCAGAAGCCGATCAACCCAAGGTATTCGAGAAGTTTAAGCAAGTTGGCGATACTCTGACCGACAAGCCCACGGGCACCGGTTTAGGGCTACCCATTTGCAAGCAAATCATTGAGCATCACGGCGGCAAAATTTGGGTCGAAAGTGAATTGGGTAAAGGCAGCACATTCTTGTTCACCCTGCCCTGTAGTGCCACAGAAGCACTTGACCTCAAAACGGTGAATGTCGAGACCCTGATTCAGGGACTCCAAGAACAGGTTGCGGTTCTGCGTTCCAAAGATACTGACGACCCTAGCGCCTCCCCTTTGCATAAAAAGAAAACTATCCTAGTCGTGGATGATGACAACAGCATTCGGGCCCTGCTTAGGCAGCAACTCGAGGCCTCAGGTTATGAAGTGAAGGAAGCTCGAGATGGCATGGAGGGCATTGACCAGGCCAAGCGCCACCTCCCTGACTTAGTGATTCTAGATGTGATGATGCCTAAAATTAACGGCTTTGATGTGGCAGCCGTGATGAAAAATGATCCCTTAACCATGGACATCCCGATCATCATTAACTCAGGGGTGGAAGACCGGGGACGCGGCTATCGCATTGGTGTGGATAAATACCTCACTAAGTCCGTTGACTCTGAGCAATTGCTCCAAGAAGTCAAAGTGCTGACGGAGCAGGGTTGCTCTAAGAAAAAAGTTCTGATTGTCGATCTGAGTGTTTCTTCGTTGAAGACCTTGGCTGAAGCCTTGCAAGCGCGGGGGTATTCCGTTGTTGAAGTAGCCAGCGGTGAAGAATTTCTGCGAAAAGCGATCGCCGTTCACCCTGATATGATCATCGCCAATGCCAACCTCTGGCACGAAGCAGATATTGTCAAGTCCCTGCGCTTCGAGAAGGGCATGGAAAATATCTGCTTTCTCTTGCTAGGAGACGATACGGTCAGCGAAGTTAAACGCCTGGATGAAGAGATATCTCCTACCTAGGGCAAGAAATCTGCTCTATCTTAACCACAAACTGCTGCGAGTTATGCCACACTGTTAAGCTTAATCCCGCCATCCAATTCAATTCCTTCACTAGATTTAATCCCGATCGCCCCCTTGGTCTGCGTCAGAGTATCTACACCGCACACTCCTTACCTATCTCCATCCCTAATGTTTTTGAGCCAATGGTTCAACGTAAATGGTGCAACTTAATCTGAAACGACTGATTCAGAAAGAATGGTCATCCATCCTTGAGAGTGTCATACATATCGCAGAAACCACCCTTAGCATCCATGACATAGAGGGCAATCTTTTGCTGGGCGACCCCATTTCTGATGCAGAGACAACCCAGTATCCCATCAAGGTGGCAGGGAGAGGATTAGGGTGGGTAAAGGGGGGAGAAAAAGCCAGTGCCGTTGCCTCTCTCCTCTCATTCTTGGCAACCCAAGAGGTAGAGAAAAAAGCCTTGGTGCATGAAACCCTGGAGCGGTACAAGGAAATCACACTGCTGTACAACGTTTCTGAAAAGCTGGCAGCTAGCTTGGGACTCAAGGCTGTTGCAGATTTGGTCTTAGATGAAGCTAGTAAACTGATTGATGGTGACAGTGGCTCTGTGCTGTTGCTCAATTCAAAAACCCACCAACTTGAGACTGCTTCAGCCTACGGACAAGAGACTATTTCTGCATCTGAAATCGTTCTAGGTAAAGGCATCATTGGTGATATCCTCCTGACGGGTAATGGAGAAATTATTAACGATGTGTTGATTGATCCCCGCCTAGTTTCCTGTGAGGCCCAATTTAGCTCCTTGATCTGCGCTCCCCTCAAGCTGCAATCCCACGTTATTGGGGCGATCGTCCTAGGCAGTATCAACCCCGTTGTTTATACAGGCGCTGATCTGAAGCTATTTAGTGCGCTAACCTCTCAAGCTGCTGCTGCGATCGAAAACGCCCAATTGCACGAAAATAAGTTGCAGGAAGAGCGCATTAAAAGCAACTTGGAGCGGTATGTCTCCGCGCAAGTCGTGCAAGCCATTATGGAATCTCAGGGAAATATTTCTCTGGAACCCATGCGCCAAGATGTGGTGGTATTGTTTTCTGATATTCGGAATTTCACTGCCCAGTGTGAAGAACTTCCCCCAGAAAAAATTGTGGGTCACTTAAATGAGTACTTCACCCACATGGTAGAGGTGATCTTTAGTCGCAAAGGAACCGTAAATAAGTTTGTCGGAGATATGATCGTGGCGCTATTTGGGGCCCCGTTTCAACTCCTGGATAGCGAAAAACGAGCCGTGGAAGCGGCGATCGCCATGCAAAAGCGCATTAAAGTCATCCCCAATGCTTGGATTCAAGAACACTTCAATACAGGCATTGGCATTAGTTCTGGCAGAGTCATTGTTGGCAATGTTGGCTCTCCGCAACACATGGACTACACCGCGATCGGCGACGATGTCAACATTGCGTCTCGGTTGCAATCCCTAGCGCTGGGAGGACAGATTCTCGTCAGTCGCAGTATTTATGATGCTACTAAAGATTATTTTCAATTTAAGGAGATGGGTGAAATGAATCTTAAAGGTAAGAAGAACGCGATCGAAATCTTTGAAGTGATTTACTAATTCCAAACTATTTTTGAGGAACATGCATCAAGTAAATTGAATTTCTTACAAGATAGGCATTTTCGTTGCCTATGTGGGCAGACTATTTACTTCATAGTCTATTCAACACGTCATCCTCAACAATACTTCGGACAGTTTTGATGAACGTGCTGGAAACCCGCTTTGTACCGTTAGCCTTTGCCCTCACCCTCAATCCCTCTCCCAAAAGAGGAGAGGGACTTCAATCCGGCTCCCCTTCTCCCTTTTTGGGAGAAGGGGCTGGGGGATGAGGGCAAACCATCTCTAAAAGTGTCCGAAGTATTGCCTTAAGAACTGCTCCTTTAAGAACAGTGGATAGTAGAAATTAAGTACGAGTATCAAGTTTATGACCACTAAAAAGATATTGATTGTAGATGATGAGCCTCACATTCGATTACTGCTGGGACAAACTTTGGAGGATTTAGAAGATGAAGGGGTAGAGTTACTCACGGCAACCAATGGTGAAGAAGCTTTAGCAACCATTAAAGCTGAGAAGCCGCAACTTGTCTTCCTAGATGTCATGATGCCTAAAATGAACGGTTTTGATGTGTGCAATGCAGTCAAAAATGAGTTTGGCCTTAAGGGCGTTTACATCATCATGCTGACAGCTAAGGGGCAAGAATTTGACAAACAAAAGGGCACAGATTCAGGAGCAGATTTATATATGACTAAGCCCTTTGATCCTGATGAAATTGTCGAAAAGTCTATGGAGATCTTAGGATTATAAAGTCTTAGGATTCTAAGAAAATGCTTGTAAACGAATGTAAACAGAGTACTGGGTCAAGGATCTAGAGCTTTATAGTCCATTTGGACTATAAAGCTAAAATTACTGCTCTATAAGGGTTTTAGCGCTCTTAATACTTGTTTACAAACACTTTCCTAGAGTCTGAGGCACAAGCGATCGTTCCTTCCCCCCAAACCTGCGTCTGTCGAATTCTCAGGAGATCATTGACGAGATCAGTAACGGCGTTGCGAAGATGTCCTTGATGGAGGTAGTGGCATCTGACATGCAGCCGGCTGGCATAGGTTTCTCCCTCAGCTTTAGCACAAACCCGTTTGAGTCCCTTGTTTGTACCCAACCGGTATGAACACGGCTCTCCCGACTTGTCGACAAAAAGAGTATCGAGAGATACTCTTTTTGCTCCCGTAAAAATCCCAGAGTGTTGAGGATGATTGCTGATAAGCGACACTTATCAACAAAAACCCAGGAGAGCCATAAACACAGCAGTAATCGTCGTTGTAGGGTGGGGCGATCTCGCTTCCACCTACGATCGCTTCTCAACCGAGAACCAAAATCATATTTCAGTCCAATAGTACCAAAGCTCTCCATCCCTGTCTCAATCTACGGTTAAGTTAGTAAGTGGGAACGCTATGCAGATGAACCCGATCGCCTCGTTTGCCCCACCCCTAAGGAGATTTCAGAGAAAGATGTTCCCCCTGTAGGGGCGAAGCATCCGGCAGACAGAGCTTTCAATCGACCAGAAGGTCATTGCCCGGATGCTTCGCCCTTCCGGTGCCTGGTATAAACTTTTCTAGAAATCTCCGAAAGGCTAATCATGATCCCAGCGGATACAGCCCGAATTGAGCAATTCATTACCCGTTGGCAAAATTCTAGTGGCAATGAACGCGCCAACTACCAAATGTTCTTTGCGGAACTGTGTGATGCGCTTGGGGTCGATCGCCCTAACGTCAATGGCGGGGTAGCCGTGGCTCCTTATTGCTTTGATAAACACCTCACCATTTATCATCCCAGCGGCAAG
>JARCMD010000441.1 GCA_030248885.1 Leptolyngbyaceae cyanobacterium MP9P1.79
AGGGAGAGGGACTTCAATCCGGCTCCCCTTCTCCCAGTGGGAGAAGGGGCTGGGGGATGAGGGCAAGCTCGACATTGAGTTAGCAGCCTGAGTAGTTACGATTCAAGCTAATCTATGACGTTGACCCTAGAAAGACATTCTGATTTTTTCCTGGAAGGGAATGATCGTCGATTTTGGAGAGTGGGTAACCTAGAAACAAATTAAGGTCTCAGTCCAAACAAATTTAGCCTCATGACTAGTTCAAAACATTACACTGAAGAGCGTCTCCAGAAAACCAAGCAGACGCAACGCCTCTTCGTTCTCATTTCAGCCGCCGGATTTTTTGGCATGAGTCTATTCACTATTGCCAAAGTCCTGAACCCGACGCTCCCACCCCGACAAGAAGCTCCGATCGCACCGCTCACGTCTCCTCTGTCCACTCCCAAACCCCAGCCCACACAATCTAAAGCAGCCCAATTGAAGGCAGAGTTACAGGCTCAGGAAAAAGGCTACGAATCCATCTTGAAAACCGAACCCAGCAACCAGTTCGCCCTAGAAGCTCTGGCAAAGGTGCGCTTTCAATTGAACAATGCGTCCGGAGCGACTAAGCTGCTGGAAACCTTGGTCACACTGCACCCCGATCGCCAAGACTATAAAACTGCCCTGTCCCGTGCCAAAGCTAAGGCGACTAGTGATCAAAAGTAGTTCCCCACCCTTCTTATGTTCCTCTTCCTTCCTCTCATCGTCTGGATATTTTTATGGCTAATCCTAAGTAGATCTACAACATGTTGGCGTAGCTCTGTGCTGGCAACCAGCCTGGTCTGGGGAGTTTCCTTAACTCTAATCACGGAAACATTGAGCAGTTTTAGATGGCTGACTTTTACTGGATTAATAGCAAGTTGGGGCATCATTACGATCGCTTTAGCCTACAGTTACGTTCGCGTTCGTAAACCCAATCCGTCTTTAAATTTCCAGCAATTTATTGATACTCATCTTAAGCAAAATGCCTCTCCCTTTATCATTGGATGTCTGAGCAGCATTGGCTTTATTGTGTTCATGGTGGGGCTAATTGCGATCGTTGCACCTCCCAACAACTCGGATTCTATGACCTATCATCTACCCCGGGTTATGCACTGGATACAAAACCGGAGTGTTAACCACTACCCCACCAGCATTTTGCGCCAACTTTATCAAAGTCCGTGGACAGAGTTCGCCATTTTACATGCACAAATCTTAAGTGGAGGCGATCGTTTTGCCAATTTAGTGCAGTGGTTCAGCATGATTGGCAGCATCATTGGAGTTTCCTTAATTGCTAAGCAACTAGGTGCAGATTTGCGGGGTCAAGTATTAGCGGCCCTACTTTGTGCCACTCTTCCTATGGGAATTTTACAAGGCTCTAATACTAAGAATGATTATGTCTTGTCTTTCTGGCTAGTTTGCCTGGTGCATTACTTAATTTCAATGGATAAAAGCAAGATAAAGCCTAGTAATCTTTTGGGTTTTAGTCTTAGTTTAGGACTTGCTTTCTTGACTAAAGGAATGGCTTATATCTATGTGATTCCGTTCTTAATTTGGGCATTCATAGTTTGTGTAAGGCAAAGGCGATCGGCTGCCTGGAAACTGGCTCTTGCTGGCATCGGAATTGCTATTGGCATCAACTTAGGACACTATCTACGCAACATTGATTTATTTGGTTCCCCGCTCTCCACAGGTGGAGAAAAGTATACGAACGACAGTTTGAACCTTCCAGTATTTATTTCAAATTTAACTCGAAATATTAGTTTGCATCTCATTATTCCCTTCAATGTATCCGCCAACTCTGTTCTTAGCTATGTTGTCGATCTGATACATCAGGCAATTGGTATCGATCCCAGTGATCCACGAATTACGTGGGTAAACACCAAATTTAGTATTCCGGCGTTGGCAAACCAACAAAATGATGAGGATTTTGCAGGGAATCCACTACATTTCGTGCTGGGAATTATCACAACGATCGGTTTCCTAACTCGAAAATACTGGAGGACAGATCGATTTTTAGTGAGCTACTTGGCTGCTAATATCGGTGCCTTTCTCCTATTCTGCTTGGTACTTAAATGGCAACCTTGGCACAGCCGTTTACATCTACCCTTATTTGTTTTATTCACTGCATTCAGTGGAACGACTTTATCTAAGTTAATCAACACTAAGGTTTCCACTTATTTGGCAATTATATTAGTTCAACTAGCATTACTATGGGTCTTTTTCAACCAATCCCGCCCTTTGATAGCCAGTAGAAATATTTTTAATAGCGATCGTATCGACTTGTATTTTCATAACCAAGCGAACGTTGTGAGCGTGAGTACTAAAATTGTGAACTCGATTACATCTAGGAATTGCCTAAATGTTGGCTTGGTAATAGGTGAAAATACTGGAGAATACCTCCTTTGGGTACTCTTTCAAGCTTCTCAGCATCGGACTCGATTAGAACATGTTAATGTTCCTAACGTTTCATCCTTGAAATCTCAAATCGCTCCTTTTCGGGATTTCGATCCTTGCTTCACATTAACAATAAAATGAACACCGTTATATGTCCTACTTTTGTAAAGTATGCACGTAAGCCCACGCTATGAAGCCATACAGCATTTTTACATCGCATTTGTCTAAAAACTGCTCTGCCAATGAAATTAAAGATGATCAAACTTTGAACCCTATGACTTTGCCATCTTCCACGAACACATTTTCAATAAAAAGTGCATTTTTTTACTGTTGTTCTGGCAATGCTGAAAAACAAGCACCTTACCACCATCCCCTTGTTTGCCTCGCAGAGGGATTCAGAGCACTGGGGATTCCATTTTATGCCAACGTTAATTATTGGCGACTCACACCCGATGCAGACGCCTATCTATTTCAACATGACCCTGATGTCACCCCAGATGATTGCTCAGTTGTAATTCTTGATCACGATTGGTTTACTCAGAAAAACCCAATTCCTGAGAATTTGTTTCATTCCCAGCGGCAATACATCACGGTCTATATGGATCATGGGGATGGTGTCCTAACCATCTCGTGGAGACCAGAATTTAGAAAGTTTGACTTTATTTTTCGCGCTCATTTCAACAGCGGTTTATATTACCCTGACAACATGCTTCCTTGGGCATTTGGGCTGTCCGATCGCATGTTGCAAGAAGTAACCCATCCCCAAGCGTTTACGGCTAGACGACGCGCCCTCCTAATTAACTTCAGGAATGTTGTCGATCATCCATTACGACAGATTGTTGCAGATAACTTCCTGCTCTACATCGATAAAATCCTGCCTCTGGACTACACCGTTGAAGGGTTTAAGCACACTCTCTCTGACTATCACGCGCTCCAATGGCAACAAACGGGTCATCGCCACTACCCTGACTACTTCAAGCGCCTCCAATCTACAGTTGCCTCTGCCTGTTTTGGCGGCTATCTCCAAATTCAAAAACAGACGGGTGAACTCATCGTGCCGTGGTGGGATAGCTGGCGGTTGTGGGAATCACTGTCAGCGGGCTGTGTGCCATTTCATGTTGATCTACAGCAGTACGGCGCTGTCTTGCCGGAAATGCCTCAAAATTGGCAACACTACATCGGGATCGATTTGGACAATTTTGAGAAAGTGGGCGATCGTATCCTGCAAGAGCCAGACTTACTCCCACGGATTTCTGAAGCAGGGCGGGCATGGGCGATCGAACACTACAGCCCCGTTCCCACGGCGCACCGATTTTTATCTACGCTTCAGGCAGGTCAGGCGGCTACCTTCTCTACCAGCAACTTTACAACTCATATTCCCTCAGATCAGCCCGACTCCCAGCCCGCTGCGTTCTCTCCTATATCTGCCCAAGCTACAGCTACAGAGCGTGAGAAAACTCAACCGACGATCGTTATTGACGCAGTATTTTTTCAACTCTACAAAACTGGCATTGCTCGTGTTTGGTTTGCATTACTACAGGAGTGGGCTAAAACTAGCTTTGCTCCCCATGTGGTCGTGCTAGATCGGGCTGGAACAGCCCCCCATGTCCCTGGGCTGCACTATTCTTTTGTACCTCGCTATGACTACAACACCATAGAAGCCGATCGGCAGATGGTGCAAGATATCTGCGATGAAGTGGGTGCCGATTTATTTATCTCCACCTACTACACCAGTGCCTTAGCCACACCTTCAGCATTCATGGCCTATGACATGATTCCAGAAGTATTGGGAGACCTCGATCGTCCCATGTGGCAGGACAAACACTATGCCATTCGTCATGCCTGCGCTTGGCTGTCTATTTCGGCTAGCACCGCCCGTGACTTAGTTAAATTCTTTCCAGAGGTGCCCCTAGAGGCGATTACTGTCGCTTACTGTGGAATCGACAGCACGTTTACCCCCGCTCGCGCCGATGCCGTTCAGCGATTTAAGGCAAAGTACGGAATCTCTAAGCCTTATTTCATGCTGTCGGGCGGCAGAAATGGACATAAAAATGGGATGTTGTTTTTCAAGGCCTTTTCGCAATTGGTGAACCGACAAGGATTTGACATTGTTTGCACAGGTTCTATGACCCAGCTAGAAGCTGAGTTCCGCGCCTATACAACTGGTACCACGGTACATCTACTGCACCTGAATGATCAGGAACTTAGAGCCGCTTATAGTGGAGCCGTGGCATTAGTCTATCCCTCCCTTTACGAAGGATTTGGCTTGCCGATCGCTGAAGCCATGTCCTGCGGTTGTCCCGTCATCACCTGTGCCAATAGCTCCATTCCCGAAGTTGCAGGAGAAGCCGTGATGTATGTCGATAGCCACAACGTCTTCATGATGGTCAATGCCCTGTGCGATGTGCAGAAGCCCGAAGTGCGCTACCCCTTGGTTGCAGCAGGGCTGGAGCAAGCTCGGAACTTCTCCTGGGCAAAGATGGCAGCAGAGGTACAAACAGCCTTAGTCAAGGCCACACTTTTACCCTTAGATCTAAGTGAAACCAATCTCATTCTTTTTCCCGACTGGTTCCAGCCTGAAGCAGCCCTGTTTCAAGAGTTGACAGAGGTGCTACAAACCCTGGCTGAACTGCCAGAATGCGGTCAAATAACCCTCCTCATCGACATCAATGGCATGACTGAAGAAGACGTAAGCTTATTTCTCTCCAGTGTCACTATGAACTTGATGCTGGAGGTAGAGGTAGATCTTACGATCGGCCCCAAAATTTCTTTCCTAGAAACCCTCGGCGACTTGCAGTGGGACGTATTGCTGCCTCAGCTTAGAGCCAAACTCAGCCTCCAAAACGAGCAGCAGCATTCCCCAGATCAGCTAAGAGTCAACAACCTACCCCATTTAAACTTGGCAGAGTTCATAGCTCTACGTTAGGGTACATCCCAGTTTTGCAACCGCCCGATCCACCCTCACCGTTCGGCTGAGCGCTCACGTCGAAGCCTAAATCCCTTTCCTAGGGAGAGGGATTTTGAATTCCGGCTCCCTTCTCCTTAGGGAGAAGGGTTGGGGATGTAGCTTGCTTCCCGAAGGGTGGGCGGATCGTAGATCTGCAAAGGTGATATGCACTCCTACGTTAAAACCTGTTTAAAAGACTCCTACTCCTCTCCCTGCATCTTTGTAGTGAAGTCTGGTTCCTCCCTTACAACAACGCCCACATCTGCTCATAGGCCTGCTCCTCTCCCTGCATCTTTGTAGTGAAGTCTGGTTCCTCCCTTACAACAACGCCCACATCTGCTCATAGGCCTGCTCCATGTCACGGGTGAAGGCAGCCGCATTCCAAAGCGGTGAAGTACGGCGAGACAACCGCAGCTTCCAGGTAATTTGCTCTCGTAGGGCAGAATCTGTGCCCAGCCGAATCCCCCAGTTTATATACTCCTCAGCAGTATAAGCAATCCCTTCAGTCACTCCAGCATTCATCATCATGCCGTAGCTGTTGCGACTGGAAAAGTGTTGTCCAACGCGGGTCACGAGGGGAATGCCCATCCAAAGTGTCTCTAAGGTTGTCGTTGCACCGTTGTAGGGATAGGTATCCAAGACAATATCCGCGATCGACAAATTGGCTCGATGAGTTGCTTCTGAGGCACTCTCACTCAGAAATCGCAAACGACTGGGATCTACTCCTTCTTCTTCAGCCGCTTGCTTAAAAGCGGTTTTAATCCGCTCCTCATCGGCACCCCCTTTAATTAAAAAATAGCTATTGGGAACCGCTTGCAAAATTTGCATTTGATGCCGGGTTGTCTCTGGATGGCGCTTTTGACCCTTTTGGGAACTGAGGTAAATAATACTCTCGTCAGGAATGTCTAAGTGGCTGCGCCGCAATGTGGGCACATCCACTTCAAACCCATCTACGGCAATGTAGGTATGGGGCAACCGCCAAACTTTTTCGGCGTAGTGGGCTTCAGCAGTGTCGGGCAACACGTAGGGATCGGCGAGGAAGTAGTCGATCGCAGGTAGCCCGGACCCATCCCACCCCAACCACGTTGCCTGAATCGGAGCCGGTTTGAGAGCCATCGCTTCGCAGGTTGTATCCAAGCTAATGCTATCTAAATCAACCAAGATATCAATCTGGTCTTGATATACGGCTTCAGCCGCTTCAATCCCATCAATCCCTAAAAAGTTGGCTTGGGTGGACTGACTAACAAACCAACGCTGGCTGAAGGGTGCATCGGATGGTGAGTTGATGAAATAGGTATAGACATCGAACCGATCGCGATCGTGGTGCTGAAATAGCCAGCGCGCCAACCAACCCACAGAATGCCGTCTAAGGCAACCAGAGATGTAGCCAATTTTTAGCTTCTTACTGCTATTGCACTTTGCCAGCTTTGCCTCAGCCGATCGGTGGGCAAATTTCTCTACATGTTCCTTGGCATAGACCTGAATATTGTCTTGGCATAATTTAGCAATTTGATTATGAAACCATCGATTGCCCGCTAAATCATCCCGTAAGTAAGGTAAGAAAAACGTGGTCGTAAACAAGGAGAGAGTCTGTCCTTGGTCTAGGGAAAGGGGGTGCTGCTCTACCAAGGCTTTGAGAATATCAAGGTGCTCCTCTAAAAGGGTGTAAGCCTCCTGGGAAGAACCACCTGCCACAACTAAGGCCTTGAGCATCAAGAAGCCACCATAAGCTTTACCAGGTAAGGTCTGCACCAGTGAGTAGTACTTTTTGGCTACGGCGATCGATTCCTCGTACCGATCGCTGCGTTGGTAAAACGTAACCAAATGCCCCAATGCTCCCAAATCCTCTGGCTCCAGTTGCAGGCAAAGTTCTGCTAAATGTGTACCAAAGTGATAGTAGTTACCCCGGTAGGCTTGCTTAATTGCTACCGTCATCAACTCATACACAAAATCAGATTTTAGATCTGAGGCATGTTTGAGTGTAGCTTCAGCAAACTCCAAGGTTAGAGGGGTTCTGGGAGCATACTCCAATAGCTCTTGCAAGGTTTGTAAGAGGAGTGCTGGCTCGACAACTCCTGTCTCTGACGATCGCAGGAGGGGCGTGATTTCTAGAGATTCCAACTCCTCCTCGCTAAGAGTATCTAGCTTTATGGAGAGTTGCATAATTTTCAGGAGATTGTCCACCCGTTCTGGCACCACCTCTCGCAGATGTCGCCGAATTGCCCAGGCAAGCTGAATATCAGCGATCGTCTCCCGCCGTTCTGCCTCAGTTTCTAATACCTTGACTAACTCAGCCGCCCACTCTTCAACATCCTCTAGTTCAGCCTCAGACATCGCCAGCAACCAAGTTGTCTGTGCCTCTGCCTCTTGCCCCTGAAGCAATAGGCACAAGCCAACGTACCAGTAGTTGGAAGGGTCGGTGGGGTCACTGGCGATCGTCTGCTCATACAATGCCGCAGCCTTCTCATAGTTGCCCTCAATGAAACATTGATAAGCCTCTTCTTGCTTGCTCTCAGACTGGATCATAAGCCTCAGTTCATTGTTTAGTGAAACTATCTGTAGGGGAGTGATGGAGTGATGGAGTTACTGGGGTTTGATGAGCCAGGTGGAGGGATTAATCAGCATATTCACTAGTTTGCCGATAATGTTGTCATAGCTTTTGTAAAGCTCTCTGCCCAGTTCTGTATCCAGATAACCGCACTTAACAGCGAACTCAAGCCAAATTTGAGTTTCTACTGCCTCAGCTTCACAGTCTGACAATTTAGCCACAAATGCTGCTCGGTAGCGACGTTTGCGCCATGCCTATCCCAAATTGGCACAGACCGAACGTGACGATCGCCGAATTTGATCAGTCAACGAATACCGTTCCTCAATTGGAAAACGTTTCGACAATTCAAAGACCTGCATCGCCGCATCGAACGCTAACTGATAAACCTCCAAATCCCGATGCACCTTTGCGATCACACTCCCCTACTCCTACCTGTTCTACACAAAGCGATGGACAAACTCATAGGTCAAATCAACTCGTCCCTTACGTAGCATCGCTGGGTCTAATCGTTCAGTGGTGTTGCAGGTCATTAGTACCAGCAGTTTTTGCGCCATCTGACTCCCTTCCTCATCAATAATGCTTTGATAAAGAGTGCCATCTAGCAGACTCAGGATATGTTCTGTTTTATTGTTCCCCTGAGCGGCAGCACTAGCACGGTCTTGGGCCAGATTATCCGCTTCATTGATAATCAAACAAATGCGCTCTAAATAAGGGGGGGGCACAAAGTTTTCCACCGCATCGTGGTCAAGGATGAAGATGATGTAGCGTAGGGGCACCAAGATTTCCTTGGCTACAGCTTGGGCCCAAGCTGTTTTTCCCGTACCAGGCGCGCCATGCACCAAGACAGCCAGTTGATTTTGGCTCAGGATGGTTTGCTCTACCCTATCTGTGAACGTTTGAATATCAGCGGGGAACGATCGCAACCCATATTGGCTATTCACCTGTCCCACTCGGCTTTGATATCCACTCAACATAATTGCCAAGTTGTATGTTGCCTTACTAACTAAGGGAGCCATATCCTTGGCAATCAAGGTGTAGCGCCGCCGCCCCCGCCCAGAGTTATTAATTTGTAGCCAAATTCGCTGTTCTGACCAGAAGGCAAAAACGGTGCCGATCGTCTCAATTCTGTCCCAGCCTACGAAGCGATCGACGGGATAAGTAAAGTGGCGCTCTTGGAAGTGTTGATTAATGACATCAGGACGGCCCAACAACTCCAACACCTTGAGAATGGTGATTTCTTGCAGCCGATTCAGGACGTAATCAATGGGAATGCTGTTCCGACTGACCATCTGCACGATCGGCGTTTCAGAACTCAAAACGTCCTTGTAGCGATAATCTGGAGTCGGTGGTTTGGGCGTGATGTAATCCCAATATTCATCCAACTCATAGCGAGTATTCTCTGAAAACGCATTGAAGAAGTTAGCCACCCAGCTATATTCGTTGCGTCCGGTGGCATCCGCCACGTCACTGGCCACATCTAGGGTCTTCTGCACCAATTCCCAAGGGTCGTTTGAGACGAGGTGCCAGAGAAACCCCGCATCAAATTGGCGATATAGGGGTCGCCACCCTGCCTTGAGCAGGTTTTGATCCTGAGTATCGCTGTGGTCAGGACCATCGTCGTAGTCCCCGTAAAATCTTGATCCCATGCCTTTAGTCTCGCAAGCCAGAGCAGAATCGACAACTGTTGAAGCCAAGAATTAATCCTCACTGTCTGCTCCAACACTTGACATCTGCTTTGTAAGTTAATTTAACACCCACTTAGAAGATTCAGCGTCAACGCAGATTCTAGATGGGTCACTCCAAGCAAGGCTACTTAGAAAAATTAGGTGTTTTTCTATACTCTGCACGTCCCCTATGTAAAACCAGGAATGCTCGCATAAATGCTCACATGAAGCGGCTGAAACTAGACGTTCACAATTTCATGGGATTTGTGGTGATGTATTCTTTGGGATGGGTACTCTTATTAAGGGTTCTGTCTGTGACGAATTCCTTAATAAGAGGACATTGGCAATTTGCCCTTCAACTTGCAGGTCAATTTTATTGATGAAGCAAATTCTCTACTGAGAAGGATGGATTCAAGCTTTTAGGAATCTCTTGATTTCCAGAAAACTTGATACTTTCTCTCTAAATAAAGGCTGTCTGATGCCCTTTGGAAACACGGAACCTGCTGTAAAACCTTACATTTGAAGGATAAGAAACATGATTCAGAATTTGCTCCGTAAGACGATCGCAGTTTCAATGTTGGTACTGCCCATGGTTGCTCTGACTGCCAAGAATGTGTTGGCTGAAGACTTGGAGTTCTTACTCAAAAACCAAAGTGGGGCCACGCTTGTTGAGTTTTACGTAGAAGTCTCCAGCGATTCTAGTTGGGGAGAAAACCTTCTCACCACCGAAGTTGAATCAGGAGAATCAGGAACTGTGCTTATCGCCGATGGTCAGAAAACGTGTACTTACGACATTTTGGGAGTGTTCTCCGATGGCAGCAAAGCTGAAGACTACGAGCTCGATCTTTGTAAACTAGGCTCTTATACCTACAAGTAAGGTAGCAATGCAATTGTAATAATGTGGGGGTGCTTCTATGGAGGTGCCCCCATTTTTTCTGGTATTACCGGGTAATGAGTCCGATCGGTTCTACCCAGGTTCTTCTAGTGCAGGAATTAAAAACTTAGGTGCCAGGGTAAGTTGCCGATCAGCCACTAGCTGATGATTTTGGTGCTGCAATGGTACTTGGTAATGAATATCCGATCGTAATATCTCCCACTGCTGAGAATCCAGCTTGTCGAGCAAAGCAATTTCCAAGTCATCCTGTCCTGTTGAATGATCTTGCCAAAGCAGATTCATTAGCACCTGGCACAGAGCGAGATCGGCATCCTCATTAGAAATCGCTGTCGTGTCTATCAGCAGGGTCATTTGATGTTTATTGGGATGGGCCATGAGCGATCGAATCACCTCTGTCAACTCTGGCAAAAGCAAATCTTCTGGCTGTAACCAATCCGGAAATACAATTAAATTAATTTCTCTCAGTGGTAAAGATAAATCATCTTCTACAATTTCCGAGTCATCGTCGTGCCCTAGCTGAAGCGGTAGAGGCAATTGAAAGGGTTGATAGCTTTGGAGTGATAGGGGCGACCAAATGGGCACGCCCGCTGAGCCAGGCGGTGGGAATTGAACATTTTCCTTGGTGCCCTCTGGTGGCTCCACTTCAAAGGCAAGATAACTACTGCGATATCCAGTGCGATAGGCAACGGTCGGAAGTCCGGTGTGGGCATGGCTGAGGTGCCAGGCTTTAATGTTTTCCCAAAATACTCGATCGCCCGCTAAGCCATATTGTCGCTCCATCAAATACCAAATTGCTGTGATGCCAAAAGCAGGGCGGGTGATGAAAAAGCAACTGGTGTCAACATGAGTCACGCCATCGCAAGCTCCAGAAACTCCCAGTAGAGAGCCATCCAAGTGGTGCAAGGTGCAGGTGCAGGTGCAGATGGCGGCATTGGTTGCGTGATGGAGTGCGACTAGCGATTCCAAATGGCGGGGCTGATACCAGTTGTCTGCATCCAAGTAGGCGATCGCATCGAACCCCTGGGAAATGGCAGACACAGAGCCGATCGCCCGTCCCACATTCCCCGCATCGGCATGGGGTTGGGGAAGCTGGATGAGTTGCATCGTTTCCCCTCTGGGTTGCATTGGTGAAGGGTCTCCATCACTGACCAGAATGTGTGTACAGGGAACTGTCTGAGCCTGAACGCTAGCGATACACTGCTCTAGCCAAGGAATAGGAGTTTTATAGAAGGGTGTGATCACAGCGATCTTCATGGTGGCGAACTTCAGGGAAGGAAATGACTCATAACCTTCAATCATTATGAACTGCTAACCTTGGTCTCCCTGCATCGAAGTCGTGTTATTTCCACCGGACTGCCAGCTTCAGGTTTGTTACCGTGAAAGGAGCAATTACAATACCCATACCCTGGCTATGAACCGCACGATCGTTTGGTTTCGTCGGGATTTACGCATCACAGACCACGAACCGCTCGATCGGGCTGCTCGTCGCGGCGCAGTGATTCCCGTTTTTGTCTTCGATCGCGCCCTGTTGCACCACCCAGAGACCGCAGCAGCTAGGGTGGGGTTTATGCTGGATTGCCTCAAATCCCTCGATCGCGACCTGCGGGAGCGGGGCGGACGCTTAATTTTGCGCTTTGGTGACCCAGTGCAAGTGTTGCCCCAACTGGTGCGGGAAACCGGGGCTGAGGGCATCTACGCCTACACCGATTGCGAACGTATCTACGGGCGGGTGAGGGATGGGCGACTCAATCAGGTCTTGTCCCAAGAGCAGCTTAAGATTCGCTGGTTTGAACCCGCAGCCAGCACCTCGGCTCTCATCCCCTATCCCCAATACCGAACTCTGTGGTATCGGGATATGGAAGCTGATTTGGTGCCTGCCCCTCAACAAATTTGCGTCCCTGACGATGTGATCGGTGAAGCGTTGCCTGATTTGGCGGATCTGGGGCACGGGAACGATCGCAAACCCATTCCCCCCGGTGGCACCCAAGCAGCCCGTCAGTTACTCGATGAGTTTTTGGCAGAAAAAACCGAGCGGTACTACTGGCAGTTGTCTTACCCCAGTGCCGAAGTGACCACGGGCTTAAGTCCTCACCTCAAGTTTGGGGCAATTTCTACCCGCGAATGCTATCAAATTGTGCAGCAACTGAAACGATCGCCCGACCTGCGCGTTCAACGCACCCGAAAACAACTGGTTTCGCGCCTGCGGTGGGGCAACGGCTTTACTCAACGCTTTCGCTACCTGCCCCAACTGGAACTCCGATCGCTTTACACCGTATTTGATGAGGAAGGCTGGAGCTTTGATGAATCCCTCTATCAAGCCTGGCAATATGGACAAACCGGCTTTCCCATCATTGATGCATCTGCCCGCTGCTTACTCGAAACGGGGGGATGGCAAGCCTTGAACTTCCGCAGTCGAGCCATCTATGCCAGCTTTTTGAGTAACTTGCTGGGGATCGATTGGCGCTACGGAGCCTTGCATTTTATGCGGCATTTAATTGATGGCGATTGCCCGATCGACCATTATCAGTGGGCCATGCAATCGGGGGTAACCCACTGTATCGATAAAACCTGGACACGCATCTACAATCCAGGGCAGCAGGCTGTCGATCGCTGCGATCCAGAGGGCATTTTTATCAAGCGCTGGGTACCAGAATTGGCGCACTTACCAGCAGAACAGTTAGGACAACCGCCCCCAGTCAAAGGCTATCCGGCTCCGATTTTGGACTACAAACAGGCCCGCAAGCGTCGAGTGCAACAATTGGAGCGGCAGCGCCAGTTATTCCTGCAACAGGAAAATGTAGTCCCCTACTTGGCTCGATTGCCCGAAATTTTGGTGCCCTTTGGGGCCGATCGCTACTCCAGCGAGGTCAGTTGGGCCCAGGAACCTATAGCCGATTTGTTTCCCCTTGCCCTAGACCTAGACGCACTGGATCTGGAGCAAGCCCACGCCCTTCGCACTTGGTTTGTTGCCCACGTCGCCATCAAACCCCACCAAGGCAGAAAAAGTAACAAGGGCCGATCGCGCCTTCCTCAGCCTCCCTCTCAGACCGAGCAGTTAAGCTTATTGCTCTAAAAAACAACTCGATAAACGTTGATTAAGGAATTTTTAGAAAAATACACCCAACCAATGTGCCAAGATATGGATCTTGTAGAGTTGAAGCTTACCCTCCAAGCTCCAAGAAACAAAATTTGAACCTCAATGCAAAGCACACGCTACACGCACATCCTTGAGAAATCTCGCACTGATTTTTTTTCCGCGCCTAAGCCTTCGTTACTGTTTACTATTCAGCGATAACTGTTTACTGTTGACACATAATCGAATCAACGTCATTTAGTAACTACTCAGCCTACCCTCACCCTAAATCTCTCTCCCTGGGGAGAGGGACTTCAATCCGGCTCCCCTTCTCCCAGTGGGAGAAGGGGCTGGGGGATGAGGGCAAGCTCGACATTGAGCTAGCAGCCTGAGTAGTTACGTCATTTATTCATCAGCATCTCTAAATCAATGGGGTATCTATGTTTCTGGAAGAAGCTCCTAGCGAAAAATATAGGCTCGTTACAAGAAGTGATTTTGACGGCTTGGTCTGCGCCTTTCTCCTCAAGCAGCTAGAACTCATCAACGAAATTAAATTCGTCCATCCCAAAGATATGCAGGATGGCAAGATTGAGGTCAGCACCCAGGACATCACCACCAACGTGCCCTATGTCAAAGGAGTTGGGTTAGCCTTTGACCACCACGCCAGTGAAAGCATTCGGAACCAAGAGGTCCAAGACGAGAACTATATTCTTGACCCGAAAGCACCCTCTACAGCAAGGGTCGTTTACAACTACTACGGCGCAGAAGAAGCCTTTCCCTTTGTCTCTGGGGAGATGATGGCAGCGGTTGATAAGTCAGACTCGGCTCAGTTTACGATCGAAGAAGTGCTATACCCCCAGGATTGGGTGTTGTTGAGCTTTCTGATGGATGCCAGAACGGGGTTGGGCAGGTTCAAGGACTTTCGCATCTCCAATTACGAGTTGATGATGCAGTTAATTCACAACCTTCAGAGCTACACGATCGGGGAACTTCTGAGCCTCCCCGATGTCAAAGACCGCGTCGAGCTTTATTTCCAGCAAGAAGATTTATTCAAAAAGCAAGTGCGGCGTTGTGCCACGGTTCACTATAACCTCGTCGTTTTAGACTTAAGGCAGGAAGAGGTGATCCATGCAGGAAACCGCTTCATTATTTATGCACTGTACCCAGAATGTAATATTTCCATCCATGTGCTGCCGGGTCGGCAAAATTTAAACACGGTGTTTGCGATCGGCAAATCCATCTTCGATCGCAGTTCCAAAACTAATGTGGGAGAGCTAGCCTTGAAATATGGCGGGGGTGGGCACATTGCTGCTGGCACCTGTCAGGTTGACGACGATAAAGCAGCGATCGTGCTACAAGAACTAATCGATCAGATTAATGCTGATGGTTAGAGGAGTTTTTCGATCGGGACAGCTTTGTAGGTTGGGTTGAGGCACGAAACCCAACATCCGCATGAGCTACGCTTCGCTTTTCTGGTATGCCGGAACGGCTTTACCCATCTACGAAAATAATATTCTCCCCACCCGCTCCATTCAGACTTCCTGAAGCAGCCCACGAAGCTCCTGGGGGAATGATAAAATAATGTATCATCACAATTCCGATCGGATTACCGGATTTTATACCCTCAATGGTCAACCTTACTTCCCGCCCAACTAACGCCTCTGAAGCCGATCGCCCCACCCCCCGCAAACCCTCCAAGGTAGAAGGACTGAAGGAATCCAGTCACTTTCTGCGGGAACCTGTAGCCTCAGAATTATTGCAAGACACCACCCACTTCTCAGAAGATGCGGTGCAAATTCTGAAATTTCATGGCTCCTACCAGCAGGACAATCGGGACAACCGCGCCAAAGGACAGGAAAAGGACTATCAGATGATGCTGCGAACCCGCAGCCCTGGCGGGTTTGTGCCGCCCCAACTTTATCTCGCCCTCGATCGCTTGGCGGATACCTATGGCAATGGCACCCTGCGCGCCACAACTCGTCAAGGATTCCAGATTCATGGTGTGCTGAAACGCAACCTCAAAGAAGTCTTCAGCACCATTCTCAAAAACCTGGGATCAACTCTGGGCGCGTGTGGCGACCTCAACCGGAACGTCATGGCTCCGCCTGCTCCCTACAAAAATCGCCCAGAGTACCTTTTGGCTCAGGAATATGCCAACAACATCGCAGACTTGCTGACCCCGCAAACGGGAGCTTACTACGAAATTTGGCTAGATGGCGAAAAGGTGATTACGGCTGAGGAAAACCCAGAAGTCGTCGCAGCACGGCAACGCAATGGCAATGGGACGATCGCCCCTAACTCTGAGGAGCCAATTTATGGCACTCACTACATGCCCCGCAAGTTTAAGTGCTGCGTGACAGTGCCAGGGGATAACTCCGTTGACCTGTATTCCCAGGATCTGACCTTGGTGGTGATGATGGACGATCGCCACGAGTTGCAGGGCTTCAATGTGTTCGCGGGGGGCGGCTTGGGACGCACTCACAACAAGGAAGAAACCTTCGCTCGCCTTGCTGACCCGATCGCTTATGTGGACAAAGCGGAGGTCTATGACCTGATTAAGGCGATTGTTGCCACCCAACGGGATTACGGCGATCGGAGCGATCGTCGCCACGCTCGGATGAAATACCTGATTCACGATTGGGGTGTGGATAAATTCCGCAGCATGGTCGAGGGCTACTTTGGCAAGCCATTGGAACCGTTTCGCCCCTTACCAGAGTTTCAATACCTGGATTTTCTGGGCTGGAATGACCAGGGAGACGGCAAGCTATTCTTAGGGATTTCGATCGACAATGGCCGGGTCAAGGATGAAGGGACATTTCTGCTCAAGACGGCTCTGAAGGAAATTATCCAAGGGCTTTCCCTACCGATGCTCCTAACTCCAAATCAGAACGTAATCCTGTACGAAATTGATCCGTCCCATAAGTCTAAAATTGAGCAAATTTTACAGCGCTGCGGGGTGCAATCAGAAACGCAAATTGACCCGCTGACGCGCTATGCGATGGCTTGCCCCGCGCTCCCCACCTGTGGCTTGGCGATTACTGAATCTGAGCGGATTATTCCCAGTTTTATCGATCGCATCCGTGCCCTACTGAACAAACTGGACTTGCCAGAGGAAACCTTTGTGATTCGGATGACAGGATGTCCCAATGGGTGCGCCCGTCCTTACCTGGCAGAATTGGGCTTTGTGGGCAGCGCGCCCGACAGCTACCAGCTTTGGCTCGGTGGCTCCCCCCACCAAACTCGCCTAGCAGCACCCTACCTGGAAAAGCTGCACACTGACGCGATCGAAGCTGAGTTGGAGCCGATTTTCGTTTACTTCAAACAGTCGCGCCAGCCTGCCGAAAGCTTTGGTGACTTCTGCGGTCGGGTGGGTTTAGAAGCCCTTCGCACCTTTGCCCTCACCTACAGCCCCGCTGCTCCTGCCCTTACCAATGTTGCGGTGGAAGCAGCGAATGAAGTGGTTAATGCTGAGGTGGTCGTGACTGACCCCGTAACTGGGAAGGTGCGGAAGCGGATTAGCGTCTCTGCTGCCCTCTACGATCGCCTCCAGCAGGTCGCCATCCAGCAGGGCAAGAAAACGACTCAGTTAACCGCGGAAATCCTGCAAGCGTACTTGAACGAAGTCTCAAATTCCCAGTCATGCCTTACATTTCCCTCCGTGGCGTTGAACATTATTACGAATGGCTGACGACAGCAGGCACCGTCCCAACCGGAAAGCCTGCGATCGTCTTCCTGCATGGGTGGGCCGGCTCAGCCCGCTATTGGGAAAGCACAGCCCAAGCGCTGAGCAATCGGTTCGATTGTTTGCTCTACGATATGCGCGGGTTTGGCCGATCGCGCCTGCCTCTGTTGCCCACCCCTGAAACGGCTGCCCTCACCTATGACTTGGAAACCTACGCCGATGATCTGGCTGAACTGCTACAGGCACTAGGTTTAGAGCGCGTGATTTTGAATGCCCATTCCACGGGA
>JARCMD010000075.1 GCA_030248885.1 Leptolyngbyaceae cyanobacterium MP9P1.79
AACCCCTTCTCCCAGAACGGGAGAAGGGGAGCCGGATTGAAGTCCCTCTCCCCTCTTGGGAGAGGGATTTAGGGCGAGGGTCTATACTAGCTGTACAACAGGGTTTCCAGCACCTCCACAAAAACTGTCCGAAGTATTGAAGATAGAGGAGATGGGGGTTGGCGATCGGAACCTGTAAATTCGTTCCCCGTCATCTCCTATTAGTCTCCTCCCCACCTCCACAATTCTGAGAGCCATGATGAAGCGTTTTTTGCTGTGTGTTACCTCGGCTTGTTTACTCAGTGTCACTCCCACGGTTGTTGTTCCGGCTAGGGCGCAGGCTCAGTTTCGGGGGAACGAACAAACGAGTATCAGCGTTTATCAAAAAGCTGTCCCCGCTGTGGTGACGATCGCAGCGGGCAATGGCTCAGGATCGGGGAGCATTGTCAGCCCTGAAGGACTCATTTTGACCAACGAGCATGTCATTCGAGGTGCCCGCCAAGGACAAGTGACTGTAAAAACTTCAACTGGCAAGCAGTACAGAGGACAGGTAATCGCAGTCGATCGCACCAATGACCTTGCACTGATCCGCCTCAACACCCGCGATCGGTTTCCCACAATCCCTCTGGCCAGTGCAGACGGCATTCGGGTAGGGCAACAGGTTTTTGCGATCGGCAGCCCCTACGGCTTGTCGGGCACCTTGACCACAGGCATTCTCAGCCGCATTGATGGGGATGGGGATCTGCAAACCGATGCCGCTCTCAATCCGGGCAACTCAGGGGGACCGTTGCTCAACTCTCGCGGTGAACTGATTGGAGTCAACAAAGCCATCCTGAGAACTCGAGGCGGCAACACAGGCATTGGATTTGCGACGAGCGCCCTCATTGCCCAAAATTTCATTCAACAAAATCGATCGCGCTCTACTCCCTCTAATTCCAGTGTCGTTCAGCGTCCCACTCCCTCTGGCGCTCGTCTGGGAGTCACGCTAGATGCCCAAACCTTCGTGATTCAAACCGTGTTGCCGGGATCACCTGCTGCTGGAATTGGACTCAGACCCGGCGATCGGCTCGTCGCCATTAATGGCAACCGCCTGCGAGAAATCGGTCAGTTGCAAGCATTCCTCAGCCGCCAACCCAACGCCGCTGTGCTAACCGTGCAACGCAATCGTCGCCTAGCTAATGTGCGCGTAGATTTTTAGAACTGCACTTTGTTTGGGTGAGATTGCCTAACTCTGAATTTCGACCTGATAACAAATGGCTATTTCAGGTCGATTACAATCCTAAAACGAGACGCAGAGTATTCAAACCAGGTCAAGAGCCAAACTATCAGGCTCCGCCTCCTGGACATTTGCCCACGGTGGAAATTGGGTACAACATGGATGTGGCGTTTAGTGGCGCACTGAGATGATGCCGCTTTTAGAAGCATTAGGTAACCTTGCACTTAGGTGATTTCTAGAAAAGTTTATACCTGGCACCGGAAGGGCGTTCGCGTAGCATGTGATTTGCACTTAGCCTCCGGGCAATAACTTTCTGGTCGATTCAAGGGCTTATCTACCGTAGGCTTCGCCCCTACAACTGAGCAAAACTCAAAACTCAAAACTCAAAACTATTCCCTTGACTGGTCAGAAACTTCTGCAAAGCTGCACTAGCCGATCGTTTGCCCAACCTGTTGCCTTGAACTCGGTGCAGTATGATTGACGTGAACTAGAGAGCAACATTTCGTTATATGAACCATCTCACCACAACCGACTTGTTGGAACATTTGAGTTGGCGCTATGCCACCAAAAAGTTTGACCCCACCAAGACCATTTCTGCTGAAATATGGGCGGCTTTGGAAGATGCACTTGTCCTCACACCGTCCTCCTACGGCTTACAACCCTGGAAGTTTCTGGTCGTCACCAGTCAGGAGTTACAGGAAAAACTCAAACCTCTTTCTTGGGGACAGGCTCAGGTCACCGATTGCTCTCACTACGTTATTTTTACCATCAAGAAAAACCTGACGGCTGAGCATGTTGATCATTTTGTGGCACGAACTGCTGAAGTGCGGGGCGGTTCTGTGGAATCGATCGCTGGCTACCGCAACATGATGGTTGGGGATGTCATCCATGGGGCGCGGAGTCTCCAGGTGAACGAGTGGGCCACTCGACAGACCTACATTGCCCTCGGCAACTTCATGACCTGCGCTGCGCTGCTCGGAGTAGACACTTGCCCGATGGAAGGCATTGATCCTGCCAAGTACGATAGCTTGCTAGAACTACCCCAGAAAGGCTATGCCACAGTTGTGGCCTGTGCCGCAGGCTACCGAGCAGAAGATGACAAGTATGCTTCGCTAGCTAAAGTGAGATTCCCGAAAGCTGAGATCGTGGAAGTTTTGTAGAAGGTTGCCCGTATGCTTCCCTGTCTCAACCCCAATTGTGGTCAGCCAAACCAAGATGGGGTAAATTTTTGCCAGCGTTGTGGTGTGCGGTTCTTGCTCAAAGACCGCTATCACTTGGTGCGATCGTTGGGACAGGGAGGTTTTGGGCGCACCTATTTAGTCACAGACGAGGGACGGGGAGGAGCGCGATCGGTGATCAAGCAATTCCTCCCCGACATAGAAATTCAGAACAAGCCTGCGGTGTTTGCTGAAGCGCTGCGGCTCTTTGAACGTGAAGCCGATCGCTTGCTACAACTAGACCAGCATCCCCAAGTGCCGACGCTGTTTGAATATTTTGAGGAAAACGACTGTCGCTACCTGGTGCAGCAATATATCGAAGGGCAAAATCTCCACGAAGAATTAGAGCAGCAGGGCTGTGCTTTCAACGAGGCCCAGATCCACGAGGTGCTTTTAGATTTATTACCCGTGTTGAAGTTCATTCATGGTCATGAACTAATTCACCGCGACTTGAAGCCTGCGAATATTTTGCGCCGTCAAAGCGATCGTCGCCTGGTGCTGGTGGACTTTGGAGCAGCGAAGGTCGCCACCCAAACTGCCCTTTCCCGCACGACCGCCCGACTCTACAGTGTGGGCTATGGCGCACCGGAACAGGAGGCAGGACGCGGCATCAATTTTGCCACCGACCTCTACGGCTTGGGCACCACTTGCCTGTATTTGCTCACGCAGCAAAATCCCCTCGACTTGTTTGACTATGCCCAGTTCCAGTGGGTGTGGCGCGACTCTGTGCTTCAACCCATCAGCGACTCTTTGGCTGAGGTGCTAGACAAGCTGATTGCCAAGGGGATTGCCAATCGCTATCAGTCGGCTGATGAGGTGCTGGAAGCGTTGAACGGTCACCAGTCTCAAGCAGGCGATCCTCCAGGAGGATTGGGCAATGCGGGGAAAGGCACACAGGGGGCCCGATCGCCCATTACCCAAATTCAAATCCCGATCGTTAGCCCCAAGCCTCTGAAGGAGTCCGCTATGGGAGTCAGCTACGATCGGCTAGAGCGATTGTTATCTGAAAAAAATTGGATTAAAGCGGACCAAGAGACGGGGCGAGTGATGCTGGAAGCCACAGGACAACTCAATCGCGGCTATCTTGCAGAAGCCGATTTCACTCAATTTCCCTGCACAGACCTACGGACGATCGACCAACTCTGGTTGCATTACAGCCGGGGGCGATTTGGGTTCAGTGTCCAGCAGCAGATTTATCAAACCTTGGGAGGCAGCTACACCTTCAATCAAGACATTTGGGAAGTCTTTTGCGATGCGGTCGGGTGGCGTAAAAATCATCAGTGGCTCCTCTACCCAGACCTAAACTTCACTGCCAATGCCCCGGCTGGCCACTTGCCTTTGGGAGGTTGGGTCGTTGTGAAGATGGTGGTTGTCATGACTCTGGGGATCGCCCGTACCCACGACCTCGGCTTTGGTCTAGGCGCACTCTTTTCTCGGTTAGAAACCTGTCGATTTTAAGGGTATGAAAGACTGGACTGTGAAGCAAGAACGATATTTATGTGAATCCGTATCCAATCGTTTGGGAGAACTGGCTGCTAATCTGGCTCGAATCACCTCATTTAGCCATAACGATTTGAACCGCGATGCCGTTGCCAGTTTGATCGAAGAAAGCAAGTTTTTTATTGAGTGGACAGCCGCTGGTACTGGAATTGATCAAGCAGCAGAGTTAGTTGAGTTACAGGTGCAATTGGCCTGTTGGCAACTGGATTGGCAAAATATTTGGTTGGATGATATTCGGCGGGGAACCGTTGCAGAACAAGCTAAGGTGTGGAGCGATCGGGTTCTAGACATGTCAGGATTGTTATCCGAAGTCATTTCTGCCACACCCTAAACTCTGCATGTTGATTTTCTCTGTGCTGTCCATGGTAAAAACCCCACTAAAATTTCTGCCAAATTTTCAACTTTGGGCGTATGCTGAAAGCCAAGTTTGGTTCCAGTGAAATTTGAGTGAAACCCATGAATACAACTTTGGTCGGGAAATTATATAGAGGCAATCCCTTCATCGCTTCTGTACTCCTGAATAGCCGATCGGGACTGGTAGCATTGGCGATCGGGGCAACCGTGGTGACCCTGCCCCAAATTGGATTGGCGCAAAATGGAACGGCGCAAAACAGCCCCCCAGCCGCCAAAACCGCGACCCCCCTTGCTCGGTGGAGCTTTGATCCCACAACCAACAAGCTAGAAGTGACGCTCCCGGAGGGTTCCACGCCCCGCTATTTTTTGATGGCTCAACCAGCGCGGATTATCTTAGATTTGCCTAATACGGCGATCGGCACCGTGACTACCCAAAAAACCTACCCTGGGGCTGTGCGACAAATTCGGGTCTCTCAGTTTCAGCCAGGTGTAACGCGATTTGTCCTGGAGTTAGCAAAGGATACCGTACTGGCTCCTGAACAAGTTCAACTTCAGCAAGTGGGCAATGCCTCAGCGAAACGTTGGGTATTGCGTCCGGTCATTGCCAGTGCTGCTCCGATGAGCCGTCCGGTGAGCCGTCGCCCCCTAGCCAGTCCAGCAGTGCCCAGTCCGGCGGCTTCTGCCCCGACAAATGCTAGCCCAACAGCGATCGTGTCCTCACCGACTCCAGTCCCTCGCCCACTCGTTGCTCCATCGATCGCCGCCCCCCAGATCGATAATGTTCCACCGGATCAAGGCATTTCTATCAATGTGCCACCTCCCGCCATTACACCGTCGATCAGAACCCTTCCCAGAACAACGAGGGTTCCGATCGTTTTCCCTACTCCTAACAGCCCCGACGCTGCCTTGACTCCTCCCCCGTCTCTGTCTCCCCTTGCGTCTCCGCCCCCTAGTGGGGAGACCCCTGATATTACGGCTAATGTAGACACTCCAGTCTTAGGACTTCCCCCTGCTGAGTTTTCTCCTAATCAGGCTGTGACGGTGAGTGTGCCGACTCTCGGTGCGCCAACTTTCAGCGCGCCGATGGTTGCAACACCTGCTCGATCGCCAGTCCCTGTTCCCGTAGCCCAGCCTGCGTTATCCTCGGTCAATGCCGCCCCGCCAACCCTGATGCTGCCTGACTCAGCGTTGGCGTTGCCGCCTGCGAAGTTTGAGGCAAATTCAGCGATCACGGTGAAAGTGCCCGCCTTGCCTTCCACCCCAACCCCCTCGATTCAGCCAACCTCTGCGCCCCGTGGGCCACTGGTGGAGTTTGGTCAACCACTTCCTGGGGGGCAGGTTCCCGCACCACTGGCTGCGCCCCGGAGTGCCGTGCCACCCATCCAAGTTCCCACCATCACCGCGATGAGTACCGCGAGGAGTGCAGATCCTAGTCCTGTGGCGGCCGTCCCACCCACGCCAGAAGCCCAGATTTTGCTCCCGTCAGGCACCCTGTTGAATTTGCGCTATCCAGGCTCCTCAGCCCTGAATTTGCGAGTCGGTACGCCGTTGCAGGAGGTGCTGCTGCTGCAAGCGGAGGTACGCGATCGAACGGGCAAGGTTATCCCAGAAGGAACTCCCGTCCTCGGTCGGTTTGAGAGCAATAATGGCGGCAGTCGCTTCATCGCCCAAGCCATTACTCTGCAAGGGCGCAATGTGCCTCTGGTGGCGCAGTCAGACCCGATCGATGGCGGTGCCCAAATTTCTCAGGATTCCCTCCTGCTTGGCTCTGGGCTGGGGGCCTTGGCGCTGGGGGCGATCGGGGGGTTCACTGGCTTAAACGCTTTGGGTGGAGCCGCCGTAGGAGCCGCTGTCAGCTATGCCACGGCTCCCCGCCCCGCCACACTCCAGCCAGGTCAAGTGCTGCAAGTCCGACTGCTAGAAGCGTTGCGCTAGTGCAGGTTGGTAGAAGTTTCTAACCCGTTAGGTGGATTGGATTAAGTTTTAAGTTTTAAGTTTTAAGTTTTGAGTACTAACCACCCACTTCTGCCAGCCTGCGCTAGTGCAGGTTGTCAGAAATAACTATCCAGCACTTAGCAATAGTTCGGACATTTTTGCGATAGCTAACCCTCATCCCCCAACCCCTTCTCCCGTTCTGGGAGAAGGGGAGCCGGATTGAAGTCCCTCTGCCCTCTTGGGCTTGTCATTACCAACATTTTTGAGAAATCGAAGATTTCTCAAAAATGTAAATTCCAAACCTCTGAGAAGGCCCAAATCGTCGCCCGAACCGCCCCCCAGCCCCCCAATTCTGGGGGGTTCTGAGGATCGAAGTCCCCCAGAATTGGGGCCTTAAAGCCTTTCAGGCATATATGAAAAGGGGGCAAGTGCAAGGTCTAGAGCATTTTTAGACATCCTCTAAGCTTTGCAAGAGATGTTGGTAATGACAATCCTCTTGGGAGAGGGATCTAGGGTGAGGGTCTATACTGGCTGTACAACAGGGTTTCCAGCACCTCCACAAGAACTGTCCGAAGTATTGACTTAGGAGATTTCTAAAAAAGTTTATACCAGGCACCGGAAGGGCGAAGCATTGGGGCCATAATCTGTGCAGCCATTCAAGATCTCTTACCCAATGCTTCGCCCCTACAGGGGTAACCTCTTTCTCAGAAATCTCCTCAACTCAAAACTCAAAACAAGCATCCTAACGGGTCAGCGCTCCTGGAACTGTTGCTGATATGCCAAGTAAACTGCTCCCAGAAATAAATCAGCCGTGGTCTCTGGTAACACACCGTCATCTAGTCTGAGGCGTTCTTTCACCTGTTGCGCTAGCTGTAAACCCAGAGCAGCTCTAGCGTTTAACTCCATGGCAGCCCGACGTTGCAAATACTCTCGAACTACGGCAAAATCATCGGGTTGTAAGAGCGTCAGGTGGCTACTTTCCAGCAGGGTCGTGGCCAAGGATTGGGCAGCGGGAGACACCTTGAGAGCTGTCGTTGTCGCAGGGCGTTCTTCCTGAACCACGATCGTGCCTGCTACCCAGTCTCCTAGGCGCTTTTCCTGCTTGGTGAGAATAATTAAAAATGCGCCAATGAACATCGCATCGTCTAAGGGACGAAGCAAGGCACGGAGGGTGGCTTGGGCTAGACCAATGGAGCGTCCATCGTCCCGAATGACCCGAATTTTGGCGTAGCGTTTGCCGGGAGTTTGCCCCCGCCACAGGGTTTCAAAGAAGACAAAGTAGCCAACGTAGATCGTGAAGAAACCCAAGATGCCGATCGCCCCCAGCCAAAGCTGAGCGCTATCAACGCCAGTTAGAGCCAGGGAAAAAATGGCGAGGATGACCAGGAAAAAGAGCAGGATGCCACTCCAGAGGAGGTAGTCTACAATCAGCCCGTGGGCACGGCTGCCAATTCCCGCCAAGGTGAACTCTAATTCAACACTTTCTGGAGTTTGCAGCGTAACGCGGTTGAAGAAGCGCATAGGGTGGGTAATGAGGAGAGAGTCTAGTTCACTGAGGTTAAATGGGGGAGTCACGATCGCGCAACTTTAGCCCCAATCCTTCCCGACGCACCCGCAAGTCGTAGTAAAGTACGGCTTTCACTGTCTGCCAAAAGGGAGCGACTAACATATTGCTCAGAATACCGAGAGGCGCAGTGAATGCTAGCAGTAATAGGAGAAAAGGTGCGGACTCGGGGTCAAAAAATCTAGCTAGGATGGTTTGGAGCAGTTGAGCCACGATTTGTACGGGCAGTTGCACCACGAGGGTGACCAGAAATGCCAGTAGGACAATCCATTGAATCCGATCGACGTGCCCTTCAGTTAAGTTCCAGCTTCGTTTCATGCTCTCGATCGGGTCTGTAGTGGGTTCGATCGCTAAGGGCAAATCTGCCAGAAAGAGCCGAGAGTAAATCCGAATGGCCCCAATTACAAAGGCAAAGAATGCCACAATCCCCAGCAAAGCTACGATGAAGATGGCTGGAGGAAAGATCGCTCCCA
>JARCMD010000442.1 GCA_030248885.1 Leptolyngbyaceae cyanobacterium MP9P1.79
CTATCTCTCGGAACTGACCAACGAAGTCAACTATCCTTGCTGGCTCAATCTCCGCTGAAAACAGACAACCTCAACGGACTGAGCGCCACTGGTCTAACTATTATGTATGCGGCAAATTGCCGCCTATACAGACAGAATTGATGAAGCGGATAAAGCTTTGCCAAAGCTAATTGCTAGCACAATAACATGCCTTGTTTTGGAAGTAAGTAGCTGACAAGGTACTGCTATACAAACTAACTGAACAAGGCTAAGAGATTTGCTAGAAGCTTATTTCAGTCTATTAATGGTCTAGGGATGAGGCAGCGAAAGACCGTATAATCTAGTGCTATTGGGATCTTATGCGGCGAAATGACTGCTATACAACCTCAACCTAAAAAGCTACTGGATCAGGTTAGAGATCTGATCCGGATTAAGCACTATGCATACAAAACTGAGCAGAGTTATGTGCAATGGATACGCCGTTACATGTTGTTTCATGATAAGCGCCATCCTAAAGAGATGGGAGTTGCTGAGGTTGAGGCGTTTCTCACTCATTTGGCCGTAACTGAAAATGTGGCGGCTTCTACTCAAAACCAGGCCCTCAGTGCCATGTGTTGAATCGGGGTGGTCGAGGGGTGCAGAGTCTCCTCGATCGTTGGCGTAATTGTTGCAGCCAATGAACTGCTGGGCTGTGGGGCAGGAACTGCGGTTAAAGTGCGGTAATTGCCAAGCGCCAAAGCAGAAATAGAGAGTCCGATCGCCAAAGATTTCAACATCATGATGGATGTTATTTATTCAAAGAACTTGGTTCTGCTGGAGTCTTTGATCCGTTGACCTCCGGTGAGGTGGACAGATCTTGAAAGATGATTTGCTGGGTAATATCCTCACTCCGGGGTGCTGGGTGGAGTGGGGCTAGGGGAGCCGGTGTTGATGGAGTTGCAGTAGACACAGGTATGTCTTGCAAGATGATGCGATCGGCTGGGTCTTTGGGGGAGGGTGGTTGATTGGCAACTTTAGGGGTCGTGGGTTCTGGAGCAGCGGCAGGGGAAGGCTGTTGGTAAATGTCTAGCACTCTGGCGATCGCCTGTTGCCGCCGTTCCTGATCATTGGCAATGGTATATATATTGTTGCCCAACCCAGGGGCATTCCATTGACCCGTATCTGGGTTGAGATAGGAGCGAGTTCTTGCCCACAGCACTGCCTCAGAGCCTTTCATACCCATTTTGTGGGCTGCTGCTAACCAGTCGATATAACCGCCACGATCGAGGGCCGCAAGGGGGGCTTGATTCGCCAAATCGATGCCATTTAACTCCTCTTCCAACGTGAGTTTGATGCCCTTATCCTTGGCTTTTTGGTGTATCACCTCAGCCTGTGTTTGCAGCCGACTCAATTGCCTGGCATCCGCCACTTCGGGAGATGGGGCACCATGTTGGTAGGAGAAACTGCCTAAGTTCCACGCACCATTGCCTGGATCAATGTGGCCATAGTAAGCCAAGGTCTTGTGCCCTTCGGGAGTGCGAGTTCCTTCGGCACTACCCACGGCTCTAGCCACCAAGGAATCACTAGCCCCCTCAAAGATCGAGACGGTCTGAGGCTGAACTTTAGAGACGATCGGCTCAGGGGGTGTGGCGGTGGCGATCGGATGTGGGGTTAGAGTAGGGGGTTGAAAGCTAAGCGCGACGGGCTGCGGAACGGTTGGCACCTGTGCGGCGGGAGTAGTAGCAGTAGATGGAGCCGAAATAGCGTTTGCAGTCGAGGTTGGTTGATAGGTTGGAAGGTTGAAGTCTAAACCCACTTCATCTGCGTAGGCGGTGGGGGACATACCCAGGACGATCGCCATGAGAGAGAGGACTGACAGATGGGTTAACAGTAGCCTGACGATCGGTAAACCGCTGAGCATAATTTTCTCCAAACCCTTAGTAAACAGTTTCTTAGCCTCGTTCACGCATGAGGTAATCCAGGGTGCGATCGATGCGATCGAGAGCCGCATTGGTTGTGCGACGAAAGTCTTGCATCGCTTCTCGTTCCTGGACAAACATTTGCGTCAGAATCGCTTGCCCTTCTCGCAATTCGGTCACGCTAATCCGTAGGTTGTCGATTTGCCGACCGTTTTCCGCAATCTGCTGACCGTTTTCCGCAATCTGCCGACTGTTTTCCGCAATTTGGCTTCTATTCTCATTCACAGCCCCGGCAATTTGCGCCACCATAGATGCTAATTGATCCAATCGTTCATCTGTCCAACGCTCGATTGTCATAGATAATCCTCAAACCTGCTACACAATTTAGTATTTGATATCACTCACTCTCAATTGAGTATCATCACTGTTACAACTGACTCAACAATCATTGCATCTTTAACAAGAGAAAAGTTTAAAGGGACGGCGGCTATAGCTACTGGGTTAACACCCGCTCTAGCACTGACTGGGATGGTTCCACAAATGCCCAAGTGCCGTTGGGTTGCTTGCGGAGGGCGGCAAATTGCAGGGACTCTGCGACACCGATCGCATCCCCCGATCGCACCTCTCCCAACTGGGGACGCTGCACTCCACAGAAGCGAAATAGGTAGGCAGGAATTTCGGCACTGGAAAACAACACACATTCCCCCGAAGGCTGCACCTGACCATCAAAAGGAGCATGGATCGCCTTTCCTTTAAGGTCAATGGAAATATCCCCCAGTCCACTGGTAATGCGATAACCCGCGACAGTGTTGCCGGGCTGAAGTTGCCAGTTTTGGTAGAGTTTTACCGGGCGCGGGGCGATCGGCGATCGAGAAATGGCACAGCTTGTTAACAAAGCGATGCCCAAGAACAAGCCAACTCTAGCGACGGAAGCTGAAACTGTAGCCCGCATATTCATCCCCTTCGTAAAGCACCACAATCCAAACCTTGGGATCAAACTCCAGAGGATAGGCCTCGCGCTCTGCCTTAACTCCAGCCCGCACCTCCACAGCAGACAGCTTGCAGTAAGGCTCCTTCATCACCTGACGCACCTGTGCCCTAGTGCCACGCTCTGGAACGGTGAGCAACTGGCTCAACTGCTTGCGGGAGAGGAAAGACTGCGACTGCACCATTACCTGGCAAACATCGCCTGTGTCAGCCCGATTGCTGATCTTTGCAGGATTGAATAACAAGCCTAGAACTGCCAGCATTGACCCGCCAGCTAGCAAGAAGGGAGCTTTAATTTTGCTAGACTTACGGCGTTTCATAATTTCTGTCTCTCAGCAAATTTTGTGTTTCAATAAACTCTGTCTCTGAGCAATTTTGGAAGGCTCCAAACAATTCCGACTAAAGGATTTATGAAAATAAGTAATGGTGTAACTACTCAGGCTGCTAGCTTAATGTCGAGCCTGCCCTCATCCCCCAACCCTTTCTCCCAGTAGGAGAAGGGGAGCCGGATTAAAGTCCCTCTCCCTAGGGAGAGGGATTTAGGGTGAGGGTAGGCTGAGTAGTTACGTGATGGGTTAGGTAATGGGTCGATCGCCATATCCAGTGTGACTTCACCGCTAATCCACCCACTCACCACTATCGGCACACTCTATTTTTAAATTATGCCTTGTTGGTTAGTCAAAGAGCTAGGGATCTAGGAAAGAATTTAATAGTACAAGTGTATCTCAAGACCCGAAAAATGTACACCCCAGGTTAGTGAGCAAATGAGGAAATTTTAGGTGGGGTACTGAGTTAAGTTTGGTAAACGCCATAAATTATTTATCTGTAATTATTCAGCCAATACCTGAAGATGTTGAACCCATTCCTCACTTGAAGGGTCTTAAGAGCATGATCCTGAAATAACGATCGGCTCTGCTCCCCAACCTGAAATTCTGGGAAACCTGAACGTCCGCCAACACTGGAAATTTGTCCCCAGTTACAGCCTGACAGAAATAACTATCCGGGTACATCTCACTTTTGCAGATCTCCGATCCGCCCACCCTTCGGGAAGCAAGCTACATCCCCAACCCTTCTCCCTAGGGAGAAGGGAGCCGGAATTCA
>JARCMD010000443.1 GCA_030248885.1 Leptolyngbyaceae cyanobacterium MP9P1.79
AGTCCCTCTCCCCTCTTGGGAGAGGGATTTAGGGTGAGGGTCTATATTGGCTGTACAACAGGGTTTCCAGCACCTCCACAAAAACTGTCCGAAGTATTGGAGTAAGAAAGTAACTGCTCAGCCTGACCTGACTCTGAATGGTTATCCTCGAAAAGAAACGTCAACCCGACTTCCCTGCTTACTCACAGGGCTAGGGTGCAGCTAATTTCTTGAAGTTCAGGAGATTCAGATGGGAGGTCTATAGTCCCACATTTCTCCTCTGGATTCGTCATGTTAGAAAATACCTACGAAGACAGTAGCAAAATGGCTGTGAGCGTCTAGACTGAAGGCAAATTGAGGAAGTGAGTTAGGGGAGTTTGCATGATCACACAGCTTGTTTTGCTGGCATTAGCGGTTGTTGCGATCGCTGTTGTTGTTGCCGTATTGAGAAGTGTCGTTGAGCCAGTCGTTGGCATTTTCTTGGTTTTAGCAGCCTTGGTTTTAGGGATAGGGGTCATGTCTGGGCGATTTCCTGGGTTGAGAACAACCAACACCACCGTGGTCTCTCCCACCCCTACATCTCCTGCTGTCCGTAGTGCCCCACTCAACGCACCCACATTTGGGAATACGCCTTCGGCCAGTGCCCCCACCCAAACTACAGTGACAACCCAAGTTCCGGCTAACGCCCCGGCTCAAACCACGGTCACGACCCAGGCTCCTGGTGCTGTTCCTGGACAAACAACTGTGACGACACAAGCTCCTGGCACGGTTCCTGGACAAACAACTGTGACGACACAAGCTCCTGGCACGGTTCCTGGACAAACGACGGTGACGACGCAAGTGCCAGCTAATGCACCAGGGCAACCAGGAACATCCCAACTTCCCACGATCACGACGACTGTATCTCCCTCTCCTACCCCGGCTCCCCTCGCTTACCCTGCCCAGTGGTGATTGGGGCGATCGGTCTAGGCTATGAGTACAACAGAGACTATTTTGATTGTCGGTGGTGGCGTGATCGGGCTGTCGATCGCCCTGGAACTGCGCCTGCGAGGAGCCGAGGTAACCGTGCTGAGTCGAGATTTGCAGCAAGCGGCGGGCTATGCGGCGGCTGGGATGCTAGCGCCCCAAGCTGAGGCAATTCCGCCTGGCCCCATGCTGGATTTATGTCTGTGGAGTCGATCGCTCTACCCAGGCTGGATCAATAAGCTAGAAGCCATGACAGGGCTGACAGCGGGGTACTGGGGCTGTGGCATTTTGGCTCCCGTTTACGACATCCCTCCATCTTTGGACAGCGATAGCCGAGCGGCATACTGGCTCGATCGCCACGCCATCCAGCACCACGAACCTAGCTTGAGTTCAGAGGTGATGGGAGGGTATTGGTTCCCCGATGATGCCCAGGTGGATAATCGGGCGTTGATGCGATCGCTCTTCACGGCGGTGCAAGATTCAGGCGTAACTGTGCAGGATGGCGAAACGGTTGTTGCGCTCCTCCACCAAGGCGATCGAGTCACTGGTGTGCAAACCGATCGCAGTACCTGGCAGGCAGATCATTATGTCTTGGCGGCGGGTGCTTGGTCTGGGGACTTGCTTCCCGTGCCTGTCCATCCCCGCAAGGGACAAATGCTGGCTGTGCAAGCTCCCACAGGAAAAACATTGTCTTTAAAGCAAGTCCTGTTTGGCAGCGAAATTTATCTGGTGCCTCGTCGGGATGGGCGGATTATTGTGGGGGCAACGAGTGAAGCTGTGGGATTTACCCCCGGTAACACCGCAGCGGGAGTCCGATCGCTGCTAGAACGAGCTATTCGACTCTACCCTGTTCTAGAAACCTATCCGATTCAAGAACTATGGTGGGGATTTCGCCCCATTACCCCGGATGAAGCCCCTATTTTAGGGTTCAGTCCCTACCAGAATCTCGCCCTAGCAACGGGGCACTACCGCAACGGGATTCTGCTAGCTCCCGCCACTGCCCTACTCATTGCAGACATGATCTTTGCTGGCAAAACAAGTCCGCTCCTAGCCCACCATTGCCACACTCGGTTTGGTTTTAAGGAACATGAATCAACATAAAAATGAAGGGTGAAGGGTGAAGGGTGGATGGGTGGATGGGTGGATGGGTGAAGGGTAGCTACATTGCCGCCGAGACTACTAGGCGAATGCCGCGACACACTGCCTGGTTGACGATGCGTTACGCTACCGCTAACCTACTTGCAACTTCCCAAAATGCACGGAAGCGTCGATGCTCGTGTTTCTGCCTAACTCACGATCGCCCGTTAGAGGGTGTTTGAAAAGTCATCCAGCATGTCTTTAACTACCCTGGCTACCGAGAAGCTGATACGAGAGATCAGGATTCTGGGACTTGCGATCACTCCTCTGAGTTGCATTTAGGACTCAAGTTAACCCTTTTAAAACATCCTCTTATAGACTTTAATTATGTACGATGAGATAAATTCTTTTGGCAGATTTGCTGTCATCGCTGAATGGTAAGCTGTCTTTCTCTATACACCTGGAACAGCAAGATAGAATGAATGCACATTCGTTAAAGACCGCTAGGAGTATGGCAGCGCATGGGTAAGGTAGTAGGCATTGACCTGGGAACAACCAATTCAGTCGTTGCCGTGATGGAAGGGGGCAAACCCGTGGTCATTGCAAATGCAGAGGGAACCCGCACCACTCCATCTGTCGTTGGATTTAGCAAAGAAGGTGAGCGCGTCGTGGGGCAGATGGCCCGACGACAGACTGTGCTGAATCCGCAGAACACGTTTTATGGCGTGAAACGGTTCATTGGGCGGAAATATGCCGAACTCAGCCCCGATTCCAAACGGATTCCCTACACCATCCGCAAAGATGAGGGTGGCAACATTAAAATCAAATGCCCACGACTGAACAAAGAGTTTGCGCCGGAAGAAATTTCGTCAATGGTGCTGAAAAAGCTAGCAGATGAAGCTGGGCGCTATCTGGGAGAACCAGTCACCGCCGCCGTGATCACCGTTCCTGCCTACTTCAACGACTCTCAGCGCCAGGCAACGAGAGATGCAGGACGCATTGCTGGCTTGGACGTGCTGCGAATTTTGAACGAACCCACCGCCGCTTCCCTGGCCTATGGACTCGATCGCCGGGAAAGTGAAACGATCTTGGTGTTTGACTTGGGCGGCGGCACCTTTGATGTCTCCATTTTGGATGTCGGCGATGGCGTATTTGAAGTCAAGGCGACGAGTGGCGATACGCAATTGGGTGGCAATGATTTTGACAAGACAATCGTAGATTGGCTGGCAGAGAAATTTTTGGAAAGCGACGGGATAGACTTGCGGCGCGATCGGCAAGCCCTGCAACGGCTGATGGAAGCCGCTGAGAAAGCCAAAATTGAACTATCAGGAGTCACGGTCACCGATATCAACTTGCCCTTCATCACGGCGACTGCGGATGGCCCCAAACACCTGGAAACTCGCCTCACTCGCTCCCAATTTGAGGGATTCTGCGGCGATCTGATCAGTCGGCTCCGCACCCCGGTCAAGCGGGCCATGTCTGATGCCGGCCTCAGCCCCAACCAAATTGATGAGGTGGTGCTGGTGGGCGGCTCCACCCGAATTCCCCTCGTGCAGCAATTAGTCCGATCGCTCATCGACAAAGACCCCAACCAAAACGTCAACCCCGATGAAGTGGTGGCCGTCGGAGCCGCTATTCAAGCGGGCATCCTGATGGGAGAGGTGAAAGATATCTTGCTGCTGGATGTCACCCCCCTTTCCCTTGGCTTGGAGACGATCGGTGGGGTGATGAAAAAGCTGATCCCACGCAACACCACGATCCCGGTGCGGCGATCAGACATTTTCTCCACGGCTGAGAACAATCAAACCATGGTGGAAGTTCACGTTCTCCAAGGGGAGCGAGAAATGGCAACCAACAACAAATCTCTGGGTAGATTTAAACTCACTGGGATTCCTCTTGCGCCCCGTGGCGTGCCCCAGGTGCTGGTCTCTTTTGATATCGACTCCAACGGCATCTTGCAGGTGACTGCCTTGGACAAGACCACCGGACGGGAACAGGGGATCACCATTCAAGGCGCATCCACCCTCAGCGAGGCTGAGGTCAACCGCATGATTAAGGAAGCGGAGGAGTTTGCCCAAGTTGACCGAGAACGGCGGCAACGCATTGAAAAACGCACCCGCGCTGAGGCCCTGACCTTCCAGGCAGAACGGCAACTGCGTGAAATTGCTTTGGACTTTGGGATGTATTTTGCCAAGGAACAGCGCCGCCAAGTTGAGGGATTGGTGCAACAACTGCGGGAGAATTTGGCCAATAACGACGATCGCGGCATTGACCAGGCCCAAGCTGATCTCCAGGATGCTTTGTACAATATCAATCGAGAGGTGTACCAGCGCAACCAGGAACTGGAGGAAGAAGATGACTTTATCGGCTCCACGATCGGGGCTGTGAAGCGAGTCTTTACGGGGGGAGATGACGAGGACGATCGCCCCAACTATTCCTACGATGAGCCACCCCGTAGCCGTGGACGCGATCGGCCGCGAGAGGATGCCAGAGAGCCTAAATCCTCCCGCCGTCCGCCCTATAGCAGTAGCAACGAGTCCCGTCCCCCCACCGGTAAGCCCTATCAAAGTCGGCCCTATCAAAGCGAAGCCTGGGACGACGAAGATGACTGGTAACTTGGTGAAAAAGGAGCCGCAGTGGCCCAGCACTCGGGGCAAATAACCTTTTGGGCAATTCAAGGGACTATGTACCAAATACTGCGCCCGTGCAGTGATAACATCTTCTCGGAAATCTCCTTGTTTGCAAGGAAAACTTAACCGACAATCTTTAGGTGAGAGAATTCATGGAAAATCGTTCATCTTGAAGGGCAGGTTTCACGGATAATTTTTGCAGTCTACTTAAACTATCCCCACAGATACCTCTCAAAATCTGCCCTACAAACTCTAGAGGCGTTATTCTCTGCCTCGGACACTTCCAACCCGCGCTTGTTAAGCTCTTATTAGTAAATAGATAGTGGTGTTAGGGGTGCTTCTGCAAGCCCCAACGTTATGCAGCCAACCGTTAGCCCTGACTGGTCACTGTCCTCCCCTCAAGCTTATGCAAAACTTTCGGAACTACTACGCCATCTTGGGAGTTGCCAAAGATGCGTCTGTCGAAGAAATTAAAAAGGTTTATCGGAGATTGGCGCGGCAGTACCACCCCGACTTAAATCCAGGTGATAAAGCAGCCGAAGAAAAGTTTAAGGATGTGAGTGAGGCCTACGAAGTTTTATCTGACCCCAATAAGCGGGCCCAGTACGACCAGTTTGGGCAGCATTGGAAGCAATCAGGGTTTCAAAGTGGAACTCGCCCTGCTTCCAACGATAGCTGGAACGATCGCTCTGGAGGAGAACGATCGCCTGTTGAGGATTTCAACGTCAACGACTTCCCCGATTTCAATAGCTTTGTGGAACAGTTGCTCCACCGCTCTGGTACGCCCTCTAGCACGTCCAGCCGGGACACGTTCCGCCCCGGCACCACCAAGACGGCCTACACAGTTACTGCTCGTCCGGCGCGCAAAGATGCTGAGGCTAAGTTGAGTGTGCCCTTGGAAAAAGCCTATGTGGGAGGACGGGAGCGCATTCGGTTAGAAGATGGCCGATCGCTGGAAGTTAACATGCCCTCTGGAATGGTGACGGGGCAACGGATTCGCCTCAAGGGGCAGGGCATTGGGGGCGGCGATCTATACCTCAAAATCACGGTCGAGTCCCACGCTTTCTTTAAGCTAGAAGGCGCAGATATTCGGTGCGAATTGCCCATTACGCCCAGTGAAGCGGTGCTGGGGTCTCAGGTGGAAGCGCCCACGTTGGATGGGTTGGTGAAAATGGCGGTTCCCCCCGGAGTCAAGTCAGGACAACGGTTGCGCCTGGCTAACAAGGGCTACCCGACTGACAGTGGGCGGCGCGGTGATCAGATTGTGGAAATTCAGATTGTGGTGCCGAAGCATCCTACCTCCCAGGAAAAGGAACTGTACGAAAAACTGCGCCAGTTTGAGTCCTTCAATCCCCGTGCTGATTTGCCAATTTAGCAGAATGCTTTCTGGAAAGGGTGCGTGTTGGTGATACCGTTCACAAAGACCTGTTCTTGACGATCGCCATGCCCCTCCCCAAAGTCAGTATTGGCATTCCTGTCTACAATCGGCAAACGTTGGTGCAAAAGGCGATCGAGAGCGCCCTTGCCCAGACCTACGCCAACCTGGAAATTATTGTGGTGGACAATTGCAGCACCGACTACACCTATGATGTGATCCAGCGTTATCCGCCCATGGACAGCCGCGTGAAGTGCTATCGCAACGATCGCAACCTGGGGCCCGTTGCCAACTGGTTACGGTGTCTGGAACTGAGCCAGGGAGAGTATTTCAAGATTCTGTTCTCTGACGATTGGCTAGAACCGGGGGCGATCGAGCAACTCCTTCAGCCCTTTCACGATTACCCAGACCTTGCCTTCACCTATTGCAGCGCCATTCACCACTACTCCCAACCCTTGGGCGGGCAAATGGAGCGCTTGCTGTTTCAACACCTGCCTGGGGGAGTGATCCCCACCTTTGAGTTTCTGTGGGAGTCTGCCCTCTATGACCTAGAGATTATTCCTGTTACGCCCTCAGCCGCCTTGTTTAGACGCGCAGATGCGATCGATGCCTTCACTCTCACTGTCCCGTGCCGCATGGAATTTGACTGCAATCGTCGCGGCATGGGCAACGATGCCATGTTATTTTGGAAACCCTGTGTCAACTATCCCAATCACTACCATATCCCCGAACCACTGCTGCATTTTGCTGAAGATGCGGAAGGAGAAGTGAGCTTCACGATGTCTATGATCCGTAGTGGCTCGTTAAAAACAGAGCGTAACTGCTACATTTCAGCCTTTGCCCATTTTCTGGCGGCTGCTAATTTACCCGAATCGACCAAGCAACTCCTGCACACAGGCATGTTCTGGCAGCGAGTGCCCGCCGAGCCAGACACACGATCGGCTTTTATTTCCGAGTTTTCCCTGTGCTTTCCCGAAGGTTATCCCTGGTGGAAGTTTCAGGTCGATGATTCCCGCATCCGCACCTTGCTCGGACGGCATTCTCCCCGTATTCTCCAAGCCATCCTGTCCGCCCTGCCTGCCGTTCCCGAAGTCTTATTTTTGAAATTGCGAATTCTTCTGAGTGCCACAAAACTCAGACTCCGTACCCTGCTAAACCAAGTTAAACCCAGCCTCAAATCTGGATCTTGATCATGGGAACTGTAAGGTTTCCTACTAGGTCGGTACTAATTCGCCGGGTCGTAGCAGTGACCATTTGCCCATTTCTGCCTTGAAGCTCTCGCAACCGACCACGTCCCATTCCATATCAACCCCGTCTGCATGGGGACGGATATTGACATTAATCGTGGGTTCGATCGGCTCAAAAGTAGGGGTTTCAGTCAGATGGGGCTGCTGATGCTGAGCTTCTACGGCATTATAGGTGAGGCAGCGATCGACATAGTGACAGTTGATGCAAATACACATAGCGTTACATTTGCTGATTAACTACATTTGCTAATTAAAAATAATTCTGGGGATTGTGGTTAAGAGCCAATCATGGGGAGGTAAAGGTTACGATCGAGGCGATCGGCTTTCTGCTACTCTAACTCAGGCAAAAGGCGGTTAGATTCCCAATTAGGTTGATTTTTGTGTTCATACACGGCTGTCTTTCCCTGCCATCTTCAGCGTTGTCTCCCCAGAATTATCCCTTCAGTTTGGAGTGGCTGCCTCACTCTGCTCATCTGGTGGGAGGAATTGTCCGGGATGCCTTGCTGAAGCGCTATACCCCTCACCAGGATCTGGATTTTGTCTTGCCTGTGGGAGCCGTGGAAACCGCCAAAGCCATTGCCCGCCACTACAATGCGGGTTTTGTGCTGTTGGATGCCGATCGCCAGATTGCGCGAGTGGTGTTTGAGCGGGCGACGGCAGATTTTGCGGCTCAGGTGGGAGATACCCTGGAGGTTGATCTGCAACGGCGAGATTTCACGGTGAATGCGATCGCCTACAATCCCCACACAGATAAGTTAATTGACCCACTCCAAGGCTACGCCGATATCCAGCAAGGGTTGCTGAAAATGATTTCTATCAGCAACTTGCAAGAAGACCCGCTGCGACTGCTCCGGGCCTATCGTCAAGCCGCCCAACTGGGATTCAGGCTTGACCCCGAAACCCAGTCCACAATCTGCCAGCTTGCCCCTCTGCTGGGTGGAATCGCGGCCGAGCGGGTGCAGTCAGAGTTGAGCTATTTGCTCAGCACACCCAAGGGCACCCCATGGCTAAGGGCAGCTTGGCAGGATGGACTGCTGAAAGCCTGGTTCCCCCATGCCAGCGATCGGAGCCTTAGCCAAATTGCTTACATCGATCGCGCCATTGAAGGGTTAAGAACCAGCTATCCAGAATTTGTCCCCTACCTCCATCAGCAAATCCGTGAGAAAGCCAAGACCACAGCGACAAAAGGAGAAGCTTTGCTGTCCCTAGCTAGCCGCCGCACCTGGCTCACCGTTGCTAAACTTGCCTGCTTGGTCGCTGATTCTCCCCAGGCAGAGGCAGAACTACAGCGGTTAAAGTACAGCCGGGCTGAAATCCAAGCTGTGTTAGTCACACTCAGGTTCCTCCCCCTTGCATCCGTGGCTGGCGCTGGCATGACCCGGCGGGAACAGTATGGGTTTTTCCAAGAAGTGGGGGCAGCATTTCCAGCGATCGTCCTCCTGGCTTTAGCTGCTGGGGATGATCCCAGGGAAAAAACTGGGGAGCCGATCGCCCCATTGATTGACCGATTCCTCACCCCAGATGATCCCGTAGCTCACCCAACCCCCTTGCTTTCTGGCAAAGACTTGATGGCGGCACTACAAATTCCCCCCAGCCCTCGCGTGGGGCAACTCCTGGCTGAGATTCAACTGTCGATCGCTGAGGGCAAGATTTCTACCAAAGCTGAAGCGCTGCAACTGGCAAGAGAATTATCAGACCTTATTTAAACTTAGGAGATATCTGAGAAAGATTTTACCCCTGTAGGGGCGAAGCATCCGTCAGACAAGTCCTTGAATCGACCAGAAGTCATTGCCCGGATGCTAAGTGCAAAGCACACGCTACGCGAACGCCCTTCCGGTGCCTGATATAACCTTTTCTGGAAATCTCCTAAACTTCTGCCGAGTCGCCCCCATACTTGATGAGTAGGGCGATCGCCACACTCACTGCCATGATCAAAACCATACTTAAGGCTGAGCCAAACCCCCAATTTTGGGTTGCTCCCAAGAACTGGTTATAAATCAACCGAGCGGCTGTCATGCTGGAAACACCGCCCAATAATTCTGGATCAACAAAATCTCCCAGACCAGTGATGAACACGAGCAAGGAAGCCGCCGCAATTCCTGGTAGCGTTTGCGGAACCGTAACTTTCCAGAAGGTTTGTTTGGGACTTGCGCCCAAGTCTGACGCTGCTTCCAGCAGGCGCAGATCTAGTTTTTCCAAGGAGGCATAGAGAATCAGCACCATGTAGGGTAAAAGGCTGTAGCTCATGCCAATGAACACTGCCAGGCTCAGGTTCACCCAGGAATCAATGATAGGCGTTGCCCATCCTGCACTGTTGGGCAAAAACTTGAGAAAATCCAAAATCCCAGTATTCAGCAAATCCAGTTCGGGCAATCTGAGTGCTTTTAAGACCGTGTTCAGCACACCCGTTGGCCGCAGGATCGTAATCCAGGCATAAGAGCGGAGGAGGGAGGAAGTCCACAAAGGTAGAATAAAGCCCAACAGCAGGAGATTGCGCCACTGCTTGGGCGACATCACCGCAATCCAATAGGCTACGGGAAAGCCAAAGACAATGCAAATCAGGGTAACCCCGATCGCAAACAGGAGCGATCGGCCAATCACACTGACAAAAATCGGGTCAAAAATCTGAGCGTAATTGGGGAACTGAGTCAAAACAGGATTAACGATTCCCCCTGGCTTAATCCCTGGTACCAGACTTAGTTCCAGAATGATCAGCGTTGGCAACACTAGCAACAGCACTAGCCAGAGACCTGCCGGGCCCAACAACAACAGAGGCTCGACCCATCGAGACGCAGGGCGATTTCTCCCAGCACCGGGTACCGCAGCACTATCAGAAGCAGGGACTTGAGTAGACATCGTGGGTTAATTGAGAGGGCAAAGAATTAATCCATCAAGAAAATCTGCTGCGTAGGGAAGGCTTAACTGCCACTCGTCAGCCTCGTCCAGAAGTCGTCATAAACCTTACTAAAGTCGCCCACCAGAGCAATCCCCTCAGAAGCTTTGATGAGCGCTTCAGGGGGAAACAAAATCGGGCTTTCTCGATAGTCTGAGGACAGTTGATCCAGCACGGCTTGATTGGGGCTGGCAATATTTAATCGCTTGTATTGAGCTGCGATGGAGGGTTGCAGCAGGTAGTTGAGCCAAGCGTAAGCGCCACTGATATTCGGAGATGATGTTGGGATCACCATCGTATCTGTCCATAAGGACGTGCCACTCTTAGGGATCACATACTTTAAATTGGGCTGGCTGCTGATGACAGAAAAGGCATCGATCGAATACCCCATCGCCAGCCACAAATCACCACTGACAATCTGATCTTGCCAGGTATCTGTTGTAAACGTTGCTACATAAGGCTTAAGCTCTTTCAGCTTGTTGTAGGCCTGTTCCAGTTCCTTAGGGCTTTTCGAGTTATAGGAATACCCCAACATGCGTAAGGTTGCGCCCATCACCTCCCGCACATCGCTCAGCAAGGTCATTTTCTTGGATAACTTTTCCTTGTTATCCCAGAGATAGCTCCAGTCTTTGGGGCCGTCGGGTAACTTCTCAGGATTGTAAATCAGTCCAGTTGTGCCCCAGCTAATCGGGATGCTGTGACGATTATCGGGATCGTAGTCCGGACTACGGTACCGTTCCAACAACGTATCCAATCCGTTGAGGCGACTGTGATCAAGCTTCTGCAACAGCTTAGATTGCATCATCTTCTTCACCATATAGTCAGAAGGAGAGATCACGCTGTAAGCCGCTCCGCCTCCCGTGAGGACTCTAGCCAGCATGGTTTCATTGTCTGGAAACTTGTCCTGCGGCAAAACCCGGATGCCTGTTTGGGTTGTAAACCCTTCAATCAACGTCTCATCTGCATAGTTTGCCCAAGTGTAGATTCCTACCTGGTCCGACCTGGATTGGCTAGTACCCGATCGCACACTCGCTAGAGTCCATCCACAGCTTGAGAGGGCTAAACCTGAAGCGGCTGCTGCGGAGGATTGAAGAAACTTTCGTCTAGAGTGTCGGCTAGAACGGGAGGATAGAGAGGTTGGAGGCACAGGAGTCAGAGTTTAGAGAGGAAACTTGGGGGAAAAATGAGTTACCTGGGTCACAGTCTAGGGAGTAGTAGTCTACTGAGTCGTTATGGGTTATCAAGTCGCAGTCAGGTTGAGGTTGACGGTGCTGCTCATTATTTTATGCTGCTAGGGCCAAACAATCTACCGAGTCCCAATAGACGTAGACAGGGGTGCTGGGGTCTGGAAGCAGGGCAGCGTCACTGGGTTGCATCACAATGATCCGATCGCCCGATAGAAGTTCCACAACGCAGTGGGTATGCGTTCCCATGTACATGACATGCTTTAACCGCCCAACAAAGCAATTTTCTTGGCGATCGGCCGTCAGGCTCATGTGAATTTTTTCGGGGCGGATACTGACCATGACCTGATCTGGTGTTGCGGAACCTGTCCAGTCCTGGGTAGTCACCGTAGTGATGTGTAATCCCTTAGCCGTTGTAATCTCTACGAAGGTTGGCTCAGCCGTTTCTACCTGTCCCTGGAATAGATTTGTATCCCCGATAAATTCGGCGACAAAAGGAGTGATGGGACGCTCGTACACCTGCTCAGGTGTGCCAATCTGTTCCACCATGCCATTGTTCATCACCGCGATGCGATCGGAAAGGCTGAGGGCTTCCTCCTGGTCGTGGGTGACCATAATAAAGGTCACTCCCAGTTCCAAGTGCAGGTTTGTGAGTTCCACCTGCATTTCCTTCCGCAATTTCAGGTCTAATGCCCCTAGGGGTTCATCCAGCAGCAGCACGGTGGGGCGATTAACCAACGCCCGGGCTAGGGCGACCCGTTGCTGTTGTCCTCCTGATAGTTGGGCGGGAAATCGTTTGGCGAAGGTATCCATTTTCACCAATTTCAGGGATTCTTTGACGCGGTCTTGCACCTCTGCTTTGCCGCGTTTCTTCAACCGCAGACCAAAGGCAACATTGTCCCAAACGTTCATGTGGCTGAACAGGGCGTAGCTTTGAAAGACTGTGTTAACTGGGCGGCGGAAGGGCGGCACGTTGACTACCGATTGCCCCCGGATCATCACTTCTCCCGCAGTTGGCTCTTCAAATCCAGCAATTAACCGTAGCAGGGTCGTTTTGCCACACCCCGACGGGCCAAGGATGCTAAAAAATTCCCCTCGACGAATGCTCAGATCAACACCTCGAACGGCTGTCTCGCCATTAAAGACTTTGAAGACCTTACGCAGTTCAACGTCGAGGTCAGATCCGGTTTTCGTAGACTGTTGGTTCTTTACAGCGGTTTGAGACATAGTGGCGTTCCCTACGTTCCCTGGATGAGAGCTTGGCTGGAGTCTTGTAGCCTTTGATTATTTAGCCTTCGCAAATCTGGTGTTTGCCAGTCTTGTTTTTGATCTGTATTTAAAGCAATTCTCATTTTGCGCTCCTTAAGTCTGCGCGATGAACCCTGCTGGGGTTCCAAGTCTGAATTCGAGCGTTAAAGCGTTAAGTTAAAGCGTTAAATATAACCTTTATTGTATCCACCTAAGTTAAACCAGTAATCAGGAGATTTCCTTGCTTCTATCTTAGATATCCCGCGAATTTAGGTATCCTACAAGGCATCCACAAAAAGTAACCGCTAAAAAATAGTAGATGGGAGATTACAATCTCAATCTTAGGGGTAATGAAGTCAGGCAGCTTTAGTATCTCAGATTCTATTCTACTTAATGCAGAACCAAGCAGACTATACATGACTTCTTTCACCTTGAACTTTCATTTGCTATGAGATAAACGAGCAGGACGGGAGAATGCTAGGGCAGGTTGGCAGAGGTTTCTGATTAGTTAGGATGCTTGGTTTGAGTTTTGAGTAGTGAGTGGATAGCTGTCTGGTGATCTCTGCCAATTTGCTCAGGCTCTGGTCGGGGTTAAGTTAACGTGGGGATCATGGATCGATCGCCCTTCTAGAAACGAGTAGATAACTGACTGTATACTAAGCGACGCGATCGATCCCCATCACCTATGACCTTGACCAAACCCCCATCCGTTGCTCATTACCAAACCCCCCGCACGGTTGGCAGTCCCTACCAATCGCTAATTATTATGCTCTTAGTCAGTGTATTTATGGTGGGGGGCATTGGCAGTCGTTTGGCTTATCTGCAACTCGTAAAGGGTACCCGCAATCGCCAGCTTGCCGATAACAATCGTATTCGGCTCTTACCTAAGCAACCAGAGCGGGGCAGAATTCTCGATCGCGAAGGGAAAGTTTTGGCGGGGAGTCGGCTGTCCCACTCGGTCTATCTTTGGCCCTTAGCCCAGAAGCGATCGCAGTGGGTTGTTACCTTAAAACGTCTGTCACACATTCTCAAAATTCCCGAAGCTAAGCTACGCAAGCGTCTAGAACAGGAGGGCTACAACTCTCCCTATCGGGTACGGATTCAGCGAGGAATTAGTCCGGCTCTGGTGACTGCCTTGGCAGAAAACACAAGCGAACTGGTGGGAGTAAAGGTTGAGGCTGAAGCCGTTCGTTATTATCCCTACGGGGATTTGGCGGCCCATGTTCTGGGATACACGGGCGAAATGAATGATGCAGACTTTGAGAAATTTAAAGCTAAGGGGTATCGCCTGGGAGATGTGATTGGTCAGATGGGTGTTGAGGCAGCGTTTGAGAAGCAGTTGCGGGGAGAGTGGGGTGGACAACAGGTCGAGGTGAACGGGCTGGGCCAAGTGGTGCAAATTCTGGGGGAAAAGCCGTCCTTGGCGGGTAAGGATGTGCAGTTGACGTTGGATATGAATTTGCAAAAAGCAGCGGAGGAGGCACTGGGCGATCGAAAAGGGGCGATCGTTGCCCTCAACCCCAACAATGGCGCGATTCTGGCAATGGTCAGCCGCCCCACCTTTGACCCCAATATTTTTTCCACCCGGATCAGCGATGCTCAATGGGCTAGGCTTCAAGGCGAGGATCACCCCTTTGTCAATCGGGCCCTCCAGGGGTTTCCTCCTGCTAGCACGTTTAAAATTGTGACCACTACTGCTGGGATCGAATCCGGTAAATTTTCTGCTGATACGGTTTTAGGAACCTATCCCTCGATCACGGTTGGCGGGATTCAGTTTAACGATTGGAACAATGCTGGATTTGGCCCCTTGGGCTTTGCCGGGGCCCTTGCCTGGAGCAGTGACACTTTCTTCTACCAAATCGGCATGGGTGTGGGTGACAAAACCCTGATTGATTGGACGCAACGCTATGGCTTTGGGACGAAGACAGGCGTTGAGCTATCGACAGAGGAGGCTGCTGGCTTGGTGCCTAGTGAGGCTTGGAAGCAAAAAATGTTGGCGGAGGGATGGTACCAGGGTGATACCGTTAATATGTCGATAGGGCAGGGATTTCTGCAAACAACTCCCCTGCAAGTTGCTGTGATGTTTGCTGTGCCCGCTAATGGGGGATACCGGATTAAACCTCATTTGTTGAAAGATAATGAAGCTAGTCAAAACTGGCGGCAATCCCTCAACTTGAATCCAGCCACAGTGCGGGTGTTGCGCGAGGGATTGAGACAGGTGGTGACCAGTGGGACAGGGCAAGCGATGAATATGGAAACCCTGCCGCCCATGTCTGGCAAAAGTGGCACGGCTGAGGATTTTGGTCGCGAATCCCATACCTGGTTTGGGGCCTATGGACCAGCGGAAAATCCTCGGATTGTGGTGGTGGCGTTTGGCGAAAATTCTGGGGGCGGCGGCGGTTCCTTTGCGGCTCCCATGGTGCGACAGGTGATGGAAGCATACTTTAGGGGGAAAAAACCAACGAAGGTGAGTGAAATTGAGTCGGTGCCCACGGATTAAGGGGCTTACAGATCAATTAGGCTTCGCCCCTAGAGTGGTACATTTTTCCCGGAAATCTTCTAAAGAAATTTCTGAGAAAGATGTTATCCCTGCACGGGCGAAGCATTCGGGCAATGACCTGCTGGCTAATTCACAGGTTTATCTGCCGAATGCTTCGCCCCTACGTCCCTTGGTATGATCTTTCCTGGAAATAGCCTAAGTCCTCTATGAGTTGGGACTTTGTAGGGGATTGGAGGGAAGGAGGAGGCGTAAAACTGAGAGGCTTAGAATCAGTAGGAACATGACTAAGCCGATCGTGCAGGCATAGCTGTAGTCCAAAGACGTAGTACCAAAGGCATTTTCATACACGTAGTAGACGATCGTTTTGGAGCTGTTGGCGGGTTGTCCTTGCGTCATCACAAACACTTCTTCAAATACCTTGGTGGCAGAAATGGCAGAAATTACTGCCACCAGTAGCAAATAGGGCTGCATCAATGGAATGGTGATGTCCCAATGCTTTCGTAGACCATCGGAGCCATCGATCGCCCCTGCTTCATACAACTCTGCTGGAATTGACTGCAATCCAGCCAAATAAACCACCATGTAGTAGCCCAACCCTTTCCATACCGTGACTGCCATGACGCTGAACAGGGCCAGCTTGGGGCTGGTGAGCCAGGGAATCCCGTCTTTGGAAAGGTGAAATCCTTTGAGAAACTGGTTAAACAGCCCATTCTCAGCGTAGAGCCATCGCCAGGCGATCCCGGACACCACCATCGAAATAATGACAGGGGTGTAGTAGGCAGTGCGAAACCAGCGGATGCCAGGCAGCTTTTGGTTGACGACGATCGCCAATCCCAGAGGCAGGGTGACCAAAATCGGTACGACACAACTTAAGTACACCAATGTATTGCGGAGTGTTTTCCAGAACACCGGATCTTTCCACAAACGACGGAAATTAGCTAACCCAACCCATTTTGGCGGTTGAAATAGGTCGTCGTAATGAGTAAAGCTCAGGTAAAATGCCTGCAATGCTGGGTAGAACACGGTTAAGCTTAAAACCAGCAAGGCAGGCAACAAAAATAAGTAGGGTGTTAGCTGCCGCTGTACCCGGCTCCAATTTTTAGGCGATCGATTTTCCATAGTGCAATACCAGTGCCATCAGTCAGAGGTCGATCGATTCCTTCCAGAATAAGCCGAGATCCAAAAATCGACTGATTTGTAACCCGCAACTAGTGCAGCTTGACAGAAGTTTCTGACCAGTTAGGGGATTGTTTTGAGTTTTGAGTGCTGCCCACTTACTTCTGCCAGCCTTCACTAGTGTTCTGTTAAGAAAATTTTGATGGGTCGAAGACCCACAAAATTTAACTCCAACTAACCTCCCGGCTTTTAGCTACCCGTCAATTAATGATTGACAGACTACTAATTGAAGCGCGTGGGTATTGAAAGAGTCAGAACTTAGAATACTGTAGTGTAAGCGTTTCGCGCGCTCCAGGTACCATGCTTGTCTTGTGAATGGTTTCTGAACGTATACTCCAGATTACTTGTTCTACAACTCAAGGTTTCAGAGCGACTAATTGGGAGATTTCCAGAAAAGTTCATACTAGGCACAGGAAGGGCGTTCGCGGAGCGTGTGCTTTGTACTTAGCATCCGGGCAATGACCTTCTGGTCGATTCAAAGGCTGATCTGCCGGATGCTTCGCCCCTACAGCGTTAACATCTTTCTTGGAAATCTACTTATCAGGGTGACTAGATCTAATGAAGACGAAAAAGCTTTGCAAGCAAGGATTACAGCGGGCAGAACAGGGGGATTATGTGGGCGCGATCGAGCGCTTTGATCAGTTCTTGCAAGAAAATCCCCAGGATGCTGACACCTATTACAATCGCGGACTGGCCTGCTATTGCGCTGGGAACTATCAACAGGCAATTTTAGATTTAAGTCGCTCACTGCGGCTTGACTCCAGCCTCACCAATGCCTACATTAGCCGTGGCAATGCTCAACGGCATTTGGGCAACAACCAAAGGGCGATCGATGACCTCACCCAAGCAATACACCATCACCCCAATCCTGCGGTCTACAACGATCGGGGGCTAGCCTACTCCAACCTGGGCGATTATCCCAGCGCGATCGGCGACTTCAATCAAGCCCTTGCCCTTGATCCCTCCAACCACAAGTTTTACTACAACCGGGGACGGGCGCTGTATTTGTCAGGAGACAAACTGGGGGCGATCGAGGATTTCAACTGTACCCTGGAAGTGAACAGAGATTACACCAAGGCTTACATCAATCGCGGACTGGCCTACCACTACTTGGGCGAGGGACAGCGCGCGATCGGCGACTACAACAAAGCACTCCAGATCGAGTCCCACAATATCTATGCCTACTACAATCGGGGTTGCGCTTGGCACCTGTTGGGCGAGTATGCAGCAGCAATTGCAGATTTCGATCGGGTTTTGCATATTGACCCGAACTACGTTAAAGCCCAAGTGAACCGGGGCTTAACCCGCTATAAATTGGCTGACCACAAAGGAGCCACCGACGACATTGCCGAGGCTCTGCGCCTTGATCCCAAAACCTATGGGCAAGTGACCCAGATTCTAGCTGCGATCGGCACCAGTGCTGCAACAACCCCTCAAGCAACCCCCAATCCTGCCCACATTTATTTCAACACCACCCTCAGTAACCCATGGGAAAAAGGCTCGCAGTCTGCCCAGCCTGCCCTTTACGACGGGGAACTGATGGGAGAATAAATTGTCGGGGATAAACAGGGTGGCGGTACACTGTGAACCTTGACAGGATAGGTTCATTGCTTCTCAGCGAAAGCCAATGAATCCCCACTGCATGATCCCGATCGTCAAATGCCCCAAAGACTATCAGGCATTTCGGATTAATCCCCACGATACGAATCGATTGGCGATCGTCTTCGATTCTGTAATGGCCAATGCCTCCCTAACTGTGTGTGTAGAAATCTTTGATGTGGGGGGTAAAACGCCGCCCAATCGCCATCAAAACGCCGTGGAAATGTTTTTTGTCCTGAAAGGAGAAGGACAGGCGACCTGTGATGGTAAAGTGGTGCCGATCGCAGCGGGGGACAGTGTGCTGGTGCTACCAACAGGCACCCATGCGATCGAAAATACAGGGACAAGCCGTCTCTATGCCCTCTGCATTATGGTACCGAACGAGGATTTCACAGAGCTAATTCAAAGAGGCATTCCCGTCAAACTAGACGACGAGGATTTAGCCGTGCTTCAAAGGCTGGAGTCCTCACCCCTGATATCTAAACTGCAAAAGTAAATATTTTGATGCGTCTCAACCAACATTTAAGACACCAGGAATAAGATTAGTTAAGAAATAAGACTGGCGATCGATATTTAGCGTCATCTCCAGTAATTAAGAAATCACTAACTAAGGCGATGTGCAACTTAAAGTCTGCCCTCATTCCCCAGCCCCTTCTCCCAGGGGGAGAAGGGGAGCCGATCCAAATCTTAGCCCCTCTCCCCTTTTGGGAGAGGGGTTGGGGTGAGGGCGGTTCGGGAAAGTTGCACATCACCTTAACTAAGAAACTACTAGCTAAGAAGCACAGGCGATGTGCAACTAATTTGCCTACCCTTTGGGAAGCAAGCTATATTCCAATCCTGCTTCCTAAAAAGATTGGCTCTTAGATATTTCTGGTTCCTCTTCTGACGAGAAAAGTCCAGGGGGCAGAATTAGCAAGTGTTTCAGGAAAATTGCACACTACCTAAACACATCGTCAGGGCAGTTATTTCTTGAATTCATTAAACGAGTTTCAGTTTATTTAATTAATTGGATAAAAGTGAGGAGACCATGGAAACACTAGCATTTATTTACACTTATGTTATTTACGAAGATCAAAGCTCAACGCCTGAGCCGATGAGTGAACCGTTGAGTGGCACTCGCCCCCGGTGCGCTCAGCTTGGCTTTGCCAGCGCTGCCTTGGCACTCACTCTGCTCAGTGCAATTCCAGCCCGTGCGATCGCTGCTGTACGACGCGGCGATAAAGGCGTGGCGGTGACAGAGGTGCAACGCGCTCTGCTCAACAAAGGACACAATCCTGGCACGATCGATGGCGTTTTTGGTGGACAAACTCAGTACGCAGTCATTCAGTTTCAAAAACAGCGCGGGCTACCTGCCGATGGCATCGTTGGCCCCTCAACCGCCCAAATTTTAGGAATCAGCACCCCCCCCACTACCCCCAGCGGGGGAAGTGGTTCCACTGCTACACCAACAACGGGTTCAGTACGCGTAACCGCTACCAATGGAGTGAATATCCGCTCTGGCCCAGGCACCAACTATGCCCGTGTTGGTGGATTGCCCTTCAACACGGTTATCGCCACTAGCAGCAGCACCAATGGCTGGTACAAAATTGCTGACGGCTGGATCTCTGCCTCCTATGTGAGTGGCACCACTGGCGGCACCAACAATGGTAACAACAGCGGCGCAGGAACTAAGAGCAATGCTGGCACGATTCAAGTGGCAACAAATGGAACTCCCCTCAATGTTCGTTCAGGTCCCGGCACTGGTTACACTGTCCTGACCACCCTAAGCAACGAAACAACTGCTGCAACCAATGGTCGTACTTCAGGGGGCTGGACTCAGCTTGCCAAGGGAGGTTGGGTGGCATCCCAGTGGGTCACCGCTCGTTAAGAACCATGGATGAAATAACATCCCATATCACTGAATATTCCCTTTGAATATTCCCTATGCGGGGAGTTCATGTAAACTTTAATTCGACTACCCTTTTCCCCCAGGAAGAAGAGGCTGGGGAAAAGGGTAGACCTAACATCAGGAGTCTGAGTCGTCATAAACGATCGCAGGTTGCATTGGCGGTTGCATGGAGCATTTGCCCAGCACATCCTCCAGTCTTAGGACTCACTTGCCTAGCTAGTAGTCTGTCAATCATTAATCGACGGGTAGCTGAAAGCCGGGAGGTTAGTTGGAGTTGAATTTTGAGGGTCTTCGACCCTCAAAATTTTCTTGGCAGAACATTATCACAGGCTGATAGAAATAACTGAGCAAAACTCAAAACTCAAAACTATCCCCCCAACTGGTCACAAACTTCTGCCAAACTGCACTAATTCATCTCATCTAGCTTGATGCGGGGATCGACAGCCTTGAGCAACAAATCTGCCAGTAAGTTACCAACGATCAACATCACTGCCCCAATCATGAGGCTAGCCATGACGAGATAGAGATCCTGAGCCGTCACTGCTTGCAGAATTAAGCGCCCCAACCCTGGCCAATTAAAGAAAAACTCAGCAATAAAGGCACCGCCTAGAAGACTGGAGAACTCAAATCCCAGGAGAGTAATCAGAGGGTTCACCGCGTTGCGTAGGGCGTGAATATAGATGACGCGATTTTCCGGCAACCCCTTTGCCCGTGCTGTCTGAATATAGTCTTGGCGGAGAACATCTAACAATTCGCCCCGCATGATGCGTTGAAGTCCGGCAAAGCTGGTGACACTTAGGGCGATCGTCGGCAAAATCATATGCCAGCCAACATCCAATAGTTTGCCGATCGGAGTTAAATCGTTATAGTAGATGCCCGTCATGTCACCGACAGGAAATAGCGGAGAGGTGTTTTGAGCAAAGATGAGGAGCAGCAAGGCAGTGATAAAACTGGGGAATCCTTGCCCCGTATAGCTAACAACTTGCAAGACGCGATCGACCCACCGATTTTGCTTCACCGCTGCCACAATGCCCAGTGGGATCGCGATCGTCCACGTCACAACCAACGAAGAAATCGCCAACAGCAGCGTGGCAAACACCCGCTCTCCCAAAAGCGAAGACACCGGACGCTGATAGGCAAAGCTCAAGCCGAAATTACCCCTGGTAACAACCTGAATCAGCCAGTTCCAATACTGCACAAACTTGGGCTTGTCGAGGTTGAATTGTCGCCGTAGTTGTTCGATCGTCTCCGGCTTGATCTTAGGGTTCTCCCGCAGTTTATCCAGGTAATCGCCCGGAGCAAGTTGAATGATCGCAAAACAAAGGGCAGACGCAAGAAACAAAGTCAACAGCGCCTGCAACACCCGCTTCACAACATAGATTGTGGCTTCGCTGGTGATAAGTCCCACAAACCATCGCCACGCTGTCTGTAGAGGTTGGTTGCCAGGAGGAGTTTCAGATAAGGTCATGATTCTTACTCGATCGTCGGGTATTTCATTGTAGAGCGGGCGGTGTGGGGCGGGCCGCTTGAGTCTTTAGCACCAATATCGCAACGGGTGCATCTCACTTTTGCAGATCTCCGATCCGCCCACCCTTCGGGAAGCAAGCTACATCCCCAACCCTTCTCCCTAGGGAGAAGGGAGCCGGAATTCA
>JARCMD010000076.1 GCA_030248885.1 Leptolyngbyaceae cyanobacterium MP9P1.79
CACAAAATCCACCAGCGTGTACTCCGTCTCCGGCGTGAAGTATTCTTTGACAATCAGCGAAGGCGAATAGCAAATATCTTCAGAACCATCCGACCATTGAATTTGAAAGCGAATTTCGGGCATGGCATTAAGGAGTAAAGAACCAGAGTTGGGTTAAATGATTTGTTACATAGCCTTGCTCCTGTTGTGCAGCCTTGCTCAGTCCCTCGAAAGTGCTTATTAGCTCTTCTTAACTTGTTAAGCTTACTGGATTAAATTTTCCCACCAACCAAGCAAAGGATGATTTCTATGTGGTACATATCTTCCTTTAGTTCTTATAGCTCTAAGTGCAGTGCGTAATTCAGCCGAAGGAAAATTTCCTCCTTCTGACCAACTCTTGATTATTTCTAAAGTTGACAAAACCTGTAAATGAGGTGCTTCTTTTTGAAAAAATGAAGCCGCTTTTTTATCGTCGGTAGCAACTGCCCACCCTCGGTGAATCGCAATGGCACAGGTTGCAGATTCGCCATCATCACCTAGTTCAAAAGCATAGTTTACAAATGTTTCTTCCTCTAATTCTGATTCAAAATCTACGACTAAGAGTAAACCTTGTCTAATAGCTGTCTCAAATTGAATTGCGCCTTCATTCTCCTCATCTTGTAGGCGTTGAAGTGTTAGGAGTTCTTTCTCTCTGACAACTTCAGCTACTACAACTTGAGCCGGGATAGATTTCAAAATGGTGATGAATTGCCCCGAAGCACAAAAGTTCAGAACGCAACAAGCATCAAGAACTACATGGGAGTGTCTAATGTGCATAACTAATCTCCCAGAGTTTCATGCTTGACGCAAATCTAAATGAACAGCTTCCTCAATTATCCCGCTTGAATGTTCACGCAATACTTCTGCAATGCGTCGAGCTTCCAAGCGATCAACGCCAAGGAAATCTGCAAATCGCCCTTCAGTGATCAGTCCTTGATCTAAAGCCTCAATTGCCAGGTGTTGATAGTGAATGGGCACTGTATCAGTGCGCTGTTGAATTTTTTCTAAGCCTAACTCTTGCTGTACTTTCCTTACTTTCAATCCTCGATCGCGCAACCGATTCCAAGTGCCAGATGGTAAAAGCCCCAGTTCTTCCAACCGATAGATAACGGCTTCTATAGATACCCCATAGTAGTGGGCAAGAGTAAACAAATTAGTTGGAGTGAACTTGCTATGGGTACGATACATATCGTTGAAGCGCTTCAGCAGACCACTGGTCGGCATTAGGAAGTAATCGGGAAAAGTGTCAGCTAACCGTTCGCTCTCTGGCTTCCTTTGGTACTGGTTTTCATAGTCAATGACTGGCTTTCGCCGATGGACAAGAAAGTGTAGGTATTCATGAGCTAATGACCAACGTCTTCGATCTTCTGGGTGATTAGCATTAATCGCTATACATCCACCGAGTTGCTCATCATAGCTATAGAAAGCTGAATATTTTGAGGGCATCTCTAGATAGAAAATACGAAGTCCTACATTCTGTTCTAAAACATCTCTCAAAAGTGGAATCGGTCCATCACCAAGTCCAAGTCGCTGTCGTTCTGCGATCGCAATGCTTTCCGCAGCAGCCTCTATTGGCATACTTGCTACGTCATACTCTTGAGGATAATTACGAGGAAGGGGCGCATCGACGATCTTCTCAAGCTCTAGATAATCTCGGCATACATCCTCAAAGTGATGGATGACGGGAGCAATTTGCGCTTCCTCCTGTTCGCTACGCTGATAGGCAGCCCGAAATTGTAGCTCGAATGGCTCAACAAGAGGGCTAGGTCTAACAAAATCACTAATGGCTCGCCCGTAAGCACGAGCCAATTTAATCAACTCATTTGGTTTGAGACGACGTTCTCCTTTTTCAATCGCAACGATGGTAGTACGCGCAGCATCAATCACCTTAGCTGCATCCGCCTGAGTCATCCCGCACTTCTTACGCGCCTGTTGCAGCAATTCCCCCAGATTACGTAGATCAATATTGTCCAGAATGTTGGTAGCCATAGCATTTCCCCTTCAGCCTTACTGAACAGAAACCGAGCAATCAGCAAACGTTTGATGATTGCTATCGGGCATAGTGGTGCCTCCGTTGGTCGGAGTTTGTTTCTACTATCAAGGTAGCGCTTCAATCTGACATTGTCGATACTTAGGACTGGCTGATCCCAAAAAATGTCAGATCAAGGGTAGCTAGCAGCTTAGACTGCTTTTAGTGAAGGTGTTGCAAGCTTGAAGATCGCTTTTCCAAAAAAATTTGCATTCGCTCAACGCTTGGATAGGCTGTTTGACAAAGCCTAGGCACACCGACCCGCCAAAAGTTGATCGGTTGTGATTCAAAGAGTATCTGCGCTGGTGATGGGCACCGTTATATGACGTGAGCGATCGCAAGCTGCTCTGACTGACTCCAACGTGTTGAAATCATATCAATATCAACTCAAGGATGTGCCGTTCAGATATTCGTATAATGAACGGGCTTATTCATCTTCTAGACTGAAATCTATGTCTACCAATACTCAAGCTCTACGGTTTATCGTGCTGCTGGGTGTGGTCAGCCTGTGCGCCGATGCCACCTATGAAGGGGCACGCAGTATTACGGGTGCTTTTTTGGGCAGTTTGGGAGCCAGTGGAACCGCTGTCGGCTTGATTGCAGGACTGGGAGAACTGATTGGCTATGGGTTGCGATTGGTAACGGGCTACCTCAGCGATCGCACAAAACAATACTGGCGGCTCACCACTCTGGGCTACATCATCAACACGGCGGTTGTGCCACTGCTGGCATTTGCAGGCACCTGGCAGATCGCGGCGGGACTGATGATTGCCGAGCGCACAGGCAAAGCCATTCGCACACCTCCCCGCGATGTGTTGCTCTCCTCAGCCGCCATGCGGGTTGGCAAAGGGTTTGGGTTTGGGCTGCATGAAGCCATGGATCAAATTGGGGCGGTGTTGGGTCCGGTTGCCGTTGCCGTAATGCTGATGGTATTTGGCACTTATTCCGCCGGATTTGCCGTGTTGGCGGTGCCTGCTGTGCTGGGATTGGGGGTGCTGATGGTGGGGCAACGGCTATATCCCAATCCGCAAGAGTTTGAGCCGAAAGGACTGAATTTAGAGGGAGAAGGCTTGCCCAGGATATTTTGGGTCTATCTCACGGCGGTAGGGTTGATTGGGGCTGGGTTTGCAGATTTTCCCTTGATTGCTTTTCACCTCCAGCAGACGGGCATCGGCAACACCAGCCAAATTGCATTGATCTATGCG
>JARCMD010000077.1 GCA_030248885.1 Leptolyngbyaceae cyanobacterium MP9P1.79
AGGATGCGGCTGCTGATTGAAGACTATTGGCGCAAGGCACACTTAGACGCAGGCTATGAACTGCTTTACACGCCCCACATTGCCAACCTCGATCTCTGGAAAACATCGGGTCACTTTGACTTCTACCGCGACAGTATGTTTGACCAGATGGAGATTGAGGCGCAGCAGTATCAACTGAAGCCGATGAACTGCCCCTTCCATGTGCTGACCTACCAGAGCCATTTGCACTCCTATCGGGAGTTGCCGATTCGCTGGGCAGAATTGGGGACGGTGTATCGCTACGAGCGATCGGGCGTGTTGCATGGATTGATGCGGGTGCGCGGCTTTACTCAGGATGATGCTCACATCTTCTGCTTGCCAAATCAGGTTGCAGATGAGATCTTGGGCGTGCTGAACTTGACGGAAACCATTCTCTCTGACTTTGGCTTCACAGAATACGAGGTGTATCTTTCGACTCGTCCTGGTAAATCTGTGGGGACTGATGATATTTGGAGTTTGGCGACTGAGGCGTTGATTCAGGCGTTGGATACGAAAGGCTGGGATTATGTAACTGATGATGGCGGCGGTGCATTTTACGGTCCCAAGATTGACATCAAGATCAAGGATGCGATCGGTCGTCTGTGGCAATGCTCCACGATTCAAGTTGATTTCAACTTACCTGAACGCTTTGAGATGGAATATGTAGCGGCAGATGGTTCTCGCCAACGTCCCATCATGATTCACCGCGCCATCTTCGGCTCATTAGAGCGCTTCTTCGGCATCTTGATTGAAAACTATGCCGGGGATTTTCCGCTGTGGCTGGCTCCCGTGCAGGTGCGCCTGTTGCCGGTGAGTGATGACCAGCGAGGTTATGCAGCAACGATCGCCCTGGAATTGAAACAACTGGGCTATCGGGTTGAGGTGGATGTGAGTGGCGATCGCCTGGGTAAACAAATTCGCACCGCAGAATTGGAAAAAATTCCCGTCGTTGCCGTTGTTGGTAAACGCGAAGCGGAAAACCAAACCTTAAGTGTGCGAACTCGTCAGGGAGGAGAACTCGGAGCGTTAACGCTAGCTGCACTGCATGAAAAAATGCAGCAGGAAATTGTCAACAAACAACAGCTTTAGAGTAGGAGGAACATGAAAGTTGCTTACGTTTTTAGCACGTCTGGACATACCGCAGACTACAAGCTGGGGCAAATGATCTTGCCGCAGTTAGAAGAAAATAATCATGGTGCAGAAGTCGTCGGGATGTTTTTCTTTGACGACAACACTTACTGCTTGCATCAGGGAAACCCTCTTGGAGAAAGGCTTGCTACGCTTGCCAAGGAAAAGAACATTTTGTTGATGATGTGCGATCGCTGTGCGCTATCACGAGGATTGGCGAAAGGTGAACCTGGTCATTGCACCCCAACAGGCACTGTTTCAGGGGTGCAGGTCGGTTGTTTCCCCGACCTGTATGCTGCATTAGCTGGCAATCCGCCCGATCATATCATTACCATTTAGCCGTTTTGATAAACGACGATCTCAGAGGTTACTAGGGAGACAGGAGGAACATGAACAATACAACTCACCCTGCTTTGGTTGCAGAACAAACTCTCTGGTCAACTCAGTGGCAGGCGATCGCCCACAGCAGAATCTGGTTCATGTCCGTTCTCGCGATCAGTGCTTTCAGTAGTGTAATTTATCCCCATCCGCCGCTGGTTGCGTTTGGAGCGATCGCGGGAACCACATTCAAACCCAAGCGAGCCATCCTGATTGCCATGTTGATCTGGTTGATGAATCAAGTCTATGGCTACACACTGCGGCAGTATCCCTGGACAGCCGATTCTTTGCTTTGGGGGTCGATGATGGGACTGGGAACCCTCATCGTCACAATGCTGACATCGCTTTGTGCTCCATTTAGTCAGAAGACGTTGAAAGGGCATTATTTGTGGGTCAGCGCGATCGCTCTGGTTGGTTTTGTGATGTTTGAAAGTTTAATTCTGGCACTCGACCGACTGCTGATAGGTGGTCATGTGATCACTTGGGCGATCGCTCGCAGCCTATTAATCAAAGAAGTCGTTTGGGCGATCGGACTCATGCTCATGCACCTTTCCTTTACCCGCTTCACCCGTCCAGTCCATTAACTCCCAATCACCCCCATCCTTTCACTTCTTCACCTCTTACACTCCTTCATGAATCTATTTTCCCAAAATAAACCGAAAGCAGACCCAGAGCAGATTCAGCAGATCAAAAGCTGGGTCTATCGCATTCTAAAAGTGGATACTGAAATTCCAATTTCCATTAGTCAAATCGCTTGCAAAGAACCGGGTTGTCCACCGATCGAAACCGTGATTGCGGTGATGAACCATCCAGTGCAGCAATACAAAATTCACAAAGCTGCAAACGAGATTGACGAAATAGACATTTGTCGATTGGCTTGAGTGTTCTAGTTGATGTGTAGCGATAGTAGTAGCTCTGTGAATGAAATATGCCTAAACACGTTTTATTTGTATGCAAGTCCTGTGCGTTTTCATCGACGCAGCGAGACTATATGGGACAGCGGGGCGGTTATCACTTACTGCAAAGCTTATTACGTCTGCAACAGCAGTGGACACTTCAAACTGAGTACAAAATTCAGGCAGTCGATTGTTTGAGTGGCTGTAATCGAGCTTGTGCGATCGCCCTCGCTGCACCTCAGAAAACCACTCTAATGTTTGGTGATTTGCCGCCTGTGCAAAGTGCCTCAGCGATTTTGCAACTGGCAGAGCAATACCATGCTAGTCCAGATGGCATGGTTCCCCGCCAGGAACGACCCGATGCCCTCAAGCAGGGAATTTTAGCGAGAATTCCACCTTTACCAGATTTCAGCAATTCTTGACTTATTGAGAAAATTGGCAATAATTATATATAAATAATCTAAGAGAGTGGTTAGCTCACTCCTGCCGAATACAGGTTATCTATAACAATACTTCGGATTTTTGTGGAGGTGCTGGAAACCCTGTTGCACAGCCAGTATAGACTCTCACCCTAAATCCCTCTCCCCGCTTGGGAGAGGGACTTCAATCCGGCTCCCCTTCTCCCGTTCTGGGAGAAGGGGTTGGGGGATGAGGGCTAGCCATCGCAAAAATGTCCAAACTATTGCCATAATTAATCTTGCTTAAGCAAGCAGTTCCGAATCTGTTGATAATCTTTGCATTAACTTTGAACTCAAGTGGGACATCGACCTATGAGCGGTAGTCGGCAGAACTATGAGGGCTGGAATTTTACCTTCATCGGTGGCAGTTTAGAGCGAGAAGCCTTTCCCAGCCCTGAGTTTGAGGTCGATCAAAATCCCAGATGCATTCAGCCGTCTTCTCAATCTTTGATTGAAGATAACCTGTTCCCACTCTCTAAGGCATCCGTGGGCGATCGTCTACTGATCCAAAGACTACAGGGAACATCGAGTCAGATGCACTCTCTCACGCAAATAGGATTTAACTGTGGTGTAGAAGTTCAGGTCATGAGTCGGAATCCCAGCGGCTCTGTCGTTGTCCAGATTGGTGCTGCCCGACTTGGCATCGGAGCCAAACTAACGCACAGAATTCTAGTCAGTGTCTGTGAACATCAAGCTGGCGATGATGCCCTGAATCGCTGATTGCCGACAGGTTCACCCTTTTTGAAGCTTTATTAATTGCAGGTCAACAGAGAGGACAACACAGTAATCACTATTAACGTCAACCTCTTGGAGTCCCTATGCCTACCTGTCCTTGCTGTACCGATACGCTCCTCCGCCATGTTTGAGGCGCTGGCATTTACTGGTTCTGCCCTCACTGCCATCAGGAAATGCCGAATTTTGGTCTGCTAGCCCGATTGTCACAGACTTCTCCCTATGAGCATCTTGCTGAAGCCTCTGGTCACGAACTTACACCTTCCTAATCCTGTTCCAATACAGACATTTTACAGGTATACCCAATGGTCAACGCTAACCTCACACTCATGCAGCCGCGCTTCTCAATTCAACGCACCTTTAAGCGGCGAGAGTCCATCCCATTAAAGAACGACAATATCCTCTGGACGATCGAGGTCGGAGCCGTTCGCACGTTCACGTTAGCTGAAGATGGCACCATCATAACTCTGGGCTTTTGGGGGACAGGAGACACCGTAGGTCAACCCCTCGCTTGTATTCAACCCTATGAAGTGGAATGTTTAACGGATGTCGAAGTGTGTGTGCTGCAATCCGATGAATGCCGGAATCTAAATCAACTTTTATTGTCTCATCTTCACCAGACTCAATCGTTGCTGCGGATTCGCAGCGGGCAGATTCAACGGCGGTTACAGCAATTGTTAGACTGGTTAGCGTTTAAGTTTGGTCATGAGTCGCCGCAGGGACAACTGATTCGGCTACGACTCACCCATCAGGATATTGCCGATGCCCTTGGCACGACGCGAGTCACCGTAACCCGGTTACTCGGTCAATTGGAGCAGGAAGGTCGCATTCGCTGGGTAAAGCAATACCTGTTATTAGCTCGAAAACGATAGATTTGTTTGGTAAAACCAGCATTATTACGAACTATAACGGTTCTCAGATGTAATCAATACACCCAATCGCAGGGGCAGAAGGCTGTTCGCTCTTCAGCACGTACTGCATCCAACTGGGAATTGCTACAGAATAAACTCTCACAACCTGGGAGACAGGCAAGTATTCTTGAGGTAATTTTTCATTTAGGTCTGAAAGCTGCTGTCAATTATCCACAAATCCCAATTTATCGAAAGAGCTTGGTGCGGTTGAGTCTGGAATTGACGATCGCAGTCAGCGTTCTTTTCTGCTACTCGTTAGGTTGGCAATGAGACAGGTAAATCACCGTTTAATCTTTGCCCAGCCCCCTGCCGTATTCACATTTCTTAACTGAGTATTATTAGGAATAAGTCGCAATAATCATGCTACGATACCTCCAAGCTCAATTGAGAATAATACTCAATAAGCTTAAAGGCTTTTGACAACTTGATTCAGGAGGACTGTGTATTTCGTTGAAACCGTTCCGAATGTGCCAACCTCACTGCGATCGGTAGAAAGCTGAAGCCAGTTTTCTGGTGGCTTTTTGATTGGGGGTATGGGTGGAGCAATTTTTGCCTACCTGCTATTGAGCAACCTTAACCTGTTTAGACAACTGGTTTAAGTGCGTGAACTGAGTTTTGCTGTTCTGCCTATTGCTGTTCTGTCTACGGTTGATCCCCACCTCCTCAACCGTAGGCATTTCTTTCCTGTACTTTCATACGAGGCATTCCGATGGTTCAAACAACTGTAATACATCGATCGTTTCACCTCCAGCTATTGCCACTTAGTGCCGACTCGGAACAAGTGATCAATGTGGGGATTGTTGAATATACCCGTGGGCAACAAATGCTATATCAGCAGAACTTAATGAGCTTAGGCGCAGACACTCATTTACCCGAAATTTGCGATACCAAAGATGTGACGATCGCCATTCTCGAAGGCGATGGCAGCCTGACGTTGAACGAGGAGATCATTCCCCTCGAACCCGGACGCTTTATCTTCATTCCGGCGCAGATGCCTCATACCCTACAAGCCTATGTTCGCCTCGTGTTTCTGCTGTGCCGCAGTGAATCTGATTCCGATGTATTAGAAACCGCTTGGACGATTACGCTATAAACCGAATTCATTCATTTGATCATCAGGAGTCGATATGACTAAAATTGGATTATTTTTTGGCACTCAGACTGGAAATACTGAAACGATCGCTGAAGCGATTCAAACAGCCTTCGGTGGCGATAGTGTAGTCACCCTACACAATGCAGCGGATACCGAGGTTACTGATCTAGAAGAGTATGAGTACCTGATTATTGGTTGCCCCACCTGGAATATCGGTGAATTGCAAGCTGATTGGG